>MGOD01000071.1:14451-24450 GCA_001795245.1 Chloroflexi bacterium RBG_16_70_13 | reverse complement strand
GAGGCTGGCCCGGAGACGCGCTGCCCACCCGCCGTTGTGGCTCATCGGGCGTCAGTCTCGCCCTCGTGGCGGATCCAGCGTCGAGCCGCCGCGTGCATGACGGCCTCCGTGCGGGTCGTCACGCCGAAGCGGTTGAAGATGCTGGTGAAGTGGGCCTCGATCGTTCGGGGGCTCGTCCCCAGCTCGGCGGCGATGTCCTTCGTTCGAAGGCCTCGGGCGGCAAGTCGCAGCACCTCGATCTCACGCGGGGTGGGCTCGTCGGCCGCCGGGCCGTCCCGCCGCCGCAGCGCACGTCTCGCCATCCGGGCGTCCATCACGACCTGGCCCTGGGCGACGGCGTGGATCGCGGCCACGACCTCGTGGCCGTGGGCCGACTTGAGCAGGTAGCCGCTGGCGCCGGCGTCGAGGGCCGCCGCCACGTAGTCCTCGTCGTCGTACGCGCTGAGGATCAGGATCCGGGCATCGGCGGCGTCCTCGACGATCCGCCGCGTCGCTTCGATCCCGTTGAGCACCGGCATATGGAGGTCGAGGAGCACGACGTCCGGGCGGAGCCGCGCAGCGAGCGCCACGACCTCGGCGCCATCCGCGGCCTCGCCGACCACCTCGATCGCTGGGTCGGCCTCGACGATCTGTCGGGTCCCCTCGCGGACGACGGCGTGGTCCTCGGCGAGCAGGACGCGCACCGTTCGCATCCGAACCTCCCTATGCGGCGACTGTACCAGCGGTGGACAGGTCGGCGGCTCCGGGCAGTCCGCATCGCGCCTGCGGATTCCCGCAGAAGGGACCGCGGGTTGGCCGGATGCGCTCACTGCGCGCGGACGAAACCATGGACCGAGCAGCGCAGGCCGAGCCCGAGGTACGCGAACTGGTCGTCGGGCCCAGGCTCCCGGCCAGCGGGCGTGAGGAAAGGAAGACCCGAGATGTCCACCCGCTTCAAGATCATCGGTGTCGCGATGATGGTTGCCGGTTTCCTGTTCATGGGTGTTGCCGGCTACACGTACGTGAAGGCCGAGGAGGGAGCGACCTCCCTCCAGGCCTTCAGCGGCGCCCAGAACGTCAAGCTCAACTACAACGATCAGGGGCAGCTGACGGATCGGGGCGAGACCGCCGGCGCCGAGGCGATCCTCCGCCTGCTGACCGAGGACTGGGGCTACACGATCGTGGCCTCCGACTTCGACCCCAACGACCCGCTCGTGGACACGGCCACCGAGTACATGTACCAGATGGCCGCGATCGCCTTCCACACGCTCAACAGCACGCAGACGGTCGCCGTCGCCGACCACACCGATTACAAGGACCAGCACTTCATGCCGGGCGAGTACGAGTTCGCCGTGGATGGACGCTACTGGAGCGAGTTCGACCGCACCAACCCGATCGAGGGCAAGGCCCGCGAGCAGGCCTGGACCGGCACCGCTCACGCCCTCATTGCTGAGCTCGGCGTCGGCAGCGTCACCGCCTCGGTCCTCCAGGTGGGCTTCGGGATCGCGGCCCTCGCGGCAGCCCTCGGCGCGACCTTCGTGGTCCTCGGTGGCGGCCTCATCTGGGCCGGGCGGCGCCCCTCCTGACCTCTCTCCGGGCGGGCCGTTCCGCGATCCCGCCCCGCCTCCACTTTCGCCCGGCCCCGGCCAAGCCGGGGCCGGGCGGGAGCTTCGTGCCAGTGGATCGAGTCCGGGTTCGCGACCCTGGCGGCGGGCCGGGAACGACGGATACCCTCGCCCTTACCCCGAGACAAAGGCCGCACCGGTCATGCCGGCAGCGGCGTGGCCGGGCACGCTGCAGACGAAGGTGTGCGTACCGGGCTCGTCGAAGGTGAGGGTGATCGTCCGCGACTCGCCGGGCTCCAGGATCGCCTCGACGCCCTCGAGGCCCGGCATGTGGAGCGACTGGAAGCTCAGGTCGTGGCGCTCGGTTCCCCGGTTGGTCAACTGAACCCTCAGCGGCACTCCGACCTCTGCCTCGATCCGGTTCGGTGCGAAGCGCATGTCCTCGAGAACGATCCGGCCCGCGAACTCGTCCCCCTCGCCTCGGAAGTCGCGCGCCGCCCGGACGAGGACCGCGAAGGCTACGACCATCACGACCGCCAGCCCAAGGCAGCCGATCCGCTTCATCCCGACCGACCTCCCATGCGTTCGGGGAGCCTGCGATTCGCGACTGAGCCGGGCGTGAGACGCGACTGAGTGGCGACTGAGAAAGCCGGATCGGTCGCGGCCTCGACCGACCCGGGTCCAGGGTGTCGCACCGCGAGACGTGTGTACTATTGGGCTGTAGTAGTCACCATCCAAATGCGCTGAGGTTCTCTTTGCTCGACGGAATGCCAGCCGTTTCGATCCGGATGGCGGAACGCTGATGGCTCGGCGCAGAGGCGCAAGGAGCAACAAGCCGCGCAGCAGACAGGTCGGAGGCGCGTTCGCCCGCGCGACGACGATGGCGCTCGGCGCTGCCACGAGAGCGGGGCGAGAGACGGCCGGGACCGGGAAGGCGGTCGAACCAGAGGCGCTCGTCGCGACGTGGTGGTTCGACGCCGGACCCTCGGGCGATCCCTACTCGGCGACGGTCCGATTCAGCGGGCGTCGCGTCGGCGTCCTCGGCAGCCCGAAGGCGGCCGATTCGTTCACCAAGGACGAGATCGTGGACGGGATCGTTCCGGGCACCGGGCCCGTCTCGATCACGACGTGGGTCTACGGCCTGCAGCCTGGCGAATGGGATGTCGACGCGGACGTGGTTCACGTCTCGGGCGGCGGCGCGGGAGGCAGGCCGGCGTTCCGGTCGAGGCCCGGTGGCATCCAGTCGGCGCCCCCCGCCAGCTGGTCGTGGCGTCGATGGGCGATCGCCACGCGGGAAGTCGCTCCGGTCCGGACGCGGTGGGCGCTCCTGGCGCCCATGGCCATGCAGCCGGCGGTGCTGCCCGGGATCTACACCGCCCTCGCGATCGTGGGCTTCGTCGCCGCCCTCGGGCTTCAGGCCTTTGTCCTCGCCGGGCGCGACATGGACGTCGGCCAGCCCCTGGCCGCCTCCGTCATTGCGCTCCTGGCCGGGCTGGTCGGGGCGAAGGCCTGGTACGCCGTTCTCCACCCCGGCGAATCGCTGATCAGGGGCGGCTGGGCCGTCGATGGGTTTCTCGTCGTGGCGCCCCTCGTGGCCGCCGCCCTGTTGTATGCCTGGGACCTCCCCGTCGGTGTCGTCCTGGACGCGACGGCCCCGGGGATCTTCTTCGCGGTGGCGCTCGGGCGGGTCGGCTGCTTCGTGACCGGGTGCTGTGCGGGGCAGTGCACGGCTTCACGCTGGGGCATCTGGTCGTCCGACCGCCGCGTTGGCGCCCGCCGCATCCCAGCGCAGCTCATCGAATCCGGGGCCGGCCTCGTGATCGGGATCGTGAGCCTCGCCCTGGTCCTCGCCGCAGCCGTGCCGCTCGACGGCGGCGTGTTCGTGGTCGCGTTCGCCGCCTACGCGGTCATCCGCCAGCTGCTGCTCCGGCTGCGGGCGGAACGGCGAAAATCGTACCGGACCCTGCCGATAACGGCGGTCGCCGCGGGTGTCGTGGTCGCCGTGGTGGCGGCCCTGTCGGCGCTGCAGTCGGCCTGACGGCCGGCTCAGGCCATCGGCGCGTCCCTGAAGCGTTCGGCCCGCCACACGAGCCAGGCGCCCGCGATCGCGGCCGCGGTGACCAGCGCCAGGATCGCGCCGAGCTCGAGCGGCGAGCGCTGGCGCGCGACGACCGCCTCGCTCGCGGCGTCTGAAACTGGCGTCGTCTCGCGCGCTCCCGCCGCGGCGGTGATCGCGAGCGGGACCTTGAGCGTTTCGTCACCGATCGCCTGGAGCTCGTAGTTGCCCGACGGCAGGTGATCGGGGATCGTCAGCTCATTCGAGAACATCCCGTCGGCGTCAGTCATGACGGTGCCGAACTCCACGGTCAGGTCCTGGCCCACGAGGACGAGGACGCGAAGGTCGTCCGGCTCCAGGCCGCTGCCGGCGAGAACGACGGTGTCGCCCGCCGTGACCGACGAGGGCTCGACATCGAGTGTCTCCTCGCCGCTCCCTTCATGGGCCTGCGCGGCCAGGCCGGCACCGAGGGACAGCAGCAGCCCGAGCGCCATTGCGACGAGGAACGATCTATGCATCGGACGACCCTTTCCGGTTCGGCCCGTCAAGAAGGGGGACCATGAAGCCGGCCGAACCGGCGACGATCAGGGGGAGGCCGACGAGGAACACGAGCCCCCAGCCAAGTGGGTAGCCATGCCCGAGCGCGCCCCCGAGACCGATCTCGACGACGCTCATGCCGACGGCGAGCAGGCCGAGTCGGAACAGGACGGCGGACATCACACCGCCTCCTGGACGTGCGCCTGGGGCACCGTGGCGAAGGCGTACGCGACGAGGATGACGGCGGCGATCGCGACGGCTGCACCGATCGCGATGAACAGCCGGCGCCGGCGCGGCGATCGATACGGGTTGCGGTCGACGAATGGGACGAGTGCGAGGGCGCCGAACAGGATCGCCGGGATCCACAGCAGGGCGGGCAGCCCGAACCAGTCCTCGAACGGGTAGAACGGCAGGAACATCCACGGCGGCTTCGTGGTCTCGGTCCCGGGGATCGGCCGATCGCCGAGGCCGGCCGGCGCGACCAGGGACAGGACCGTGGCCGCAGCCAGCATGATCAGGCCGAAGCCGGCCATCCGTGCGAGGTGAGCGGTGAACGTCGAGCCGCCCCTGGCGGGTGCCGGACCGCCGTCGACCGCCAGGTCGGCCTGGGCGGGTCGGGACGAGATGCCGTGGCGCTTGACGAGCAGGAAGTGGACGGCCAGGAGCAGCACGCCGATCGCCGGCAGGATCGCGATGTGGGCGACATACAGCCGACCGAGGATCGGCAGGCTGGTCTCGAACTCGGGCGAGAACCAGAAGCCGAATGAGCCGAGGAGGTTCCCTGCCTCGATGTTGTGGCCCAGCGCTTCGTAGCCCTCCTGATCCCACTTCAGGACGGTGCCGGTGAAGATCAGGCCCAGGGTCACGCCCAGCAGGCCCAGGCCGATCAGCCAGTTCCCCTCGCGCGGCCGCTTGTACGAGCCCGTGACGAAGACTCGGCCGAGGTGCAGGAGCACGGTCGCCATGACGATGTTGGAGACCCAGAAGTGCACGCCCCGGACGATGTCGCCAAGGGGCGCCACGTTCATGATGTAGACCACGCTTTCGCGGGCCGTGCCCGGCGTCGGGTGGTAGAACTGGGCGAGCCAGATTCCGGTGCCGGCGAGGACGAGAACGCCGAAGAAGGTGATCCCGCCGAGGATGTAGCCGATGCCGTTGGCGTGGGTCGGGACCGGATAGGCGAGCCCGCTCAGCCCGAGCCGCTCGTCGATCGCCTCCCACACCCTGCGCCAGCGTCCCCCCTGGATCGCGGCCGCGCCGGCTGCCATGGCAGCGCTCCTTGCGTTCGTGGTCCCACCCGGAGGGCGGGGCCCGCAGGGTCGAGTTGACCGCGGCGGCCTGAAAGCCAGATGAGCAGGGTCTTAGGAATTCCTGAACCGCCCCAAACGTGATCGCGACCGTGATGCGGAATCGGTCGAGGTCGTCATCCGCGCCTGGGCGCTTCGCAACACAACGGCGGGCAATCGGGACCAGCCAGCCAGCCCGCGGCCAATCCTGGCGCTGCCGCTGCGCAGGCCGCCCAGGTACTCCTCGCGGCAGCCGCGCGAGCAGAAGAAGAACGTCTCGCCGTCCCGCACCGCGCTGACGGCGCGCTCGCGCTCGACGGCCATCCCGCACACGGGATCGGTCGCCATCGTGACAATGTCCTTGAAGGCGCCGTCCTCGAGCCACAGGACCCGGTCCGCGATGTCGCGGATGCGCTGGTCGTGGCTGACGATGACGACGCTCCGGCCCTGGTCCTTCGCGATCGTCCGCAGGAGCCGCATGATCTCGTGGCCGATCTTCGAGTCGAGGTTGGCCGTCGGCTCGTCCGCCAGGATGAGCGTCGGGTCGTTGATCAGCGCCCGGGCGATGGCGACCCGCTGCTTCTCCCCGCCCGACAGCTTCTCGGGCAGGAAGTCGAGCCGCTCGGCGAGTCCGAGCCCTCTCAGGAGCGCCGTCGCCTTGTCGCGGGCCGCGCGGCCGTTGAGGCCGGCCAGCTCGGCGACGATCGCGACGTTCTCGAGGACCGACAGGGCTGACAGAAGGTTGAAGTCCTGGAAGATGAAGCCGAACTGGCGGAGCCGGATGTCCGGCAGGCGCCCCTCGGACAGGGCGCTGATCTCCGATCCGTCGAGGTGGATCGAGCCCGCGGTCGGCTTCAGCAGGGCGCCCATCATCGAGAGCAGGGTCGTCTTGCCCGAGCCCGACGGGCCCATGATCAGGACGACCTCGCCCGGCTCGACGGCCAGGCTGACGCCGCGCACGGCGAAGACCCCGGTCTCGCCATCGCCGAAGCGTTTCGTGACGTCGCGAACGTCGAGGGTGAGTGCGGTCATGCGGGAGCTCTTCTCCGGAAGACGACGGCCGGGTCGACACGGGCGACCTGGCGGATCGGCAGGATCGCGGCGAGGCCGGCGATGATCGCCGCGAACAGCCCGACCTTCACGAGCGACGCCGAGGTGATGGCAAGCTCGAGGTTGAGATCGGTTCGGCCCAGGACGAGCGCAAGCCCGGTGGTGAAGGCAAGGCCGATCACGAACCCGACCGCGACGCTCAGCGTGGCCTGGACAAGGACGACGCGGTAGAGCGTCCGGTTGCGCGCGCCGAGCGCCTTGAGGACGCCGAACTCCCGTCGCCGGGCGAGGGTCGCAACATAGACGGTGAGCGCGACCACCGCCAGCGCCACGACGAAGCCGACGGCGCTCATGATCGAGATGACGTCGGCGCTCATGTCGGTCACGATCCGTCGCTCCTGGGCGACGAAGTCGGTTCGCGACTGCGCCGTCACCCCGGGCACGAGTCGCTCGATGGCGGTGGCCACGGCCTCGGGCGAGGCACCGGGGGCCACCCGGACGAGGACGAAGCTGATGACCGGGGCGCCGCCCCGCATCGCCCGGAAATCGTCGAACGAGACGAAGGCCACGGAGTTGATGAGGCTGGCCATCCCCTTCGACAGGCCCACGATCCGGGCTTCGCCACCGAGGACACCCACCATGTCGCCGACCCTCACGCCGGCCTCGGCTGCGAAGCCTCGGTCCACCGTGATCTCGCCGGGTCCGACCTGGGCGGAGCCCTCGACGATATCCCAGGGATCGCCCATCGAGCCACCCACGGGCAGTCCGATGACGTAGGCCACGGCCCGCACATCGCCGGCGCTGATCGTGTCGGTGGCCTCGATGATGGGCGTGACGGCGGCGACCCCATCGACGAGACCCACCGCGTCGACGACGGTCTCGGGCAGCGACGACGCGACCATGTGGAGGTTGCGAACGCCCTGCTGGGCGACCCAGACGTCGGCCCCGGCCCGCTCGATGTAGGTCGTGAGCTGGTTGGCGACGCCGGCGTAGATCGCGTCGAGGGCGAGGGTGAGCGAGAGCGCAAGGGCGACGCCTCCGACCGACGCGAGGAGGCGGACGCGGTTCCGCGCCATGTTTCGGCGGGCGAGGAGCAGGGTGGTGCTCATCCCCGGAAGACTTCGGCGGGCTCGAGCCGTGCCACCGACCGCGCGGGAATCAACGCCGCCAGGAGAGCCATCAGGAGGCTGCTCACGAGCACCACGGCCACGGCGGCTGGTTCGATCGCAACGAGGAACTGCGGGCGCCACGACATCAGGGCCACGCCGGCGCCGTAGGCGAGCCCGATCCCGGCGATCGCCCCGACGACGGCGGCGATGACAGCCTGGGTCGTCACGACCCGGTACAGGATCCGGTTGCGCGCCCCGATCGCCTTCACCGCGCCGAACTCGCGGCGCCGCTCGATCGTCGCGGTGTAAATGACGAGCCCGACGACGAGCACCCCGATGACGAAGGCGATCGCGACCATCAAGCCGATCGGGGCGTCGTAAACCCGGGCCATGAGCCCGGCGTCGTTGGCGACGACGTCGCCCTTGAGGAGCACCTCGGTTCCCGACACGACGAGCCGATCGCGGAGGGCCTCCGGCGCGAGGCCCGCGGACGGCGTGACGAGAAGGAAGCTCCGCAGGCCGGGTGCCCGGAGCAGCGATTCGAGGGTCGCGATCCGGGCAAACGCGATCGAGCCCGCCCAGAACGTCGTCTCGTCGGACAGCCCCACGACCGTCGCCTCACGGTCGAGCAGCGCGACCTGGTCACCGATCGCGATGACGTGCTGGCGAGCGGTCGTCCGGTCGATGACGAGCTCGTCGTCGGCGGCCGGCTCGCGGCCCTCGACGAGCTTCCACGGCCCACCGCCCACCGCCGGGTCGTAGCCGATGAGGAAGAACCCGTCCTTCCGTTCATGGCGCTCGAAGATCACGAAGGACGAGACGACCGGGATCACCCGCTCGACGCCGGCGGTCGACCAGACGGCCTCGAGCGCGCCGGGCGGCAGGACCGAGCTCGTACCGAGAAAGTCCCGGATCCCCTGCTCCGCGACGACGACGCTACCCGGCGTGTTGTCGAGATAGGCCGACGCCTGGCGGTACACGCCCGCGCGGTACCCCGAGAGCAGGAGGATCAGCCCGACCGAGACGGCGACGCCGAGGACGCTGAGGAAGAACCGGGTGCGGTCACGGAAGAGGTTGCGGCGGGCGAGCAGCACGGCTCACGCCTCGACGGGCCGGCCGGCGCGATAGCCGGCTCGCTCGACCGCCCGCACGAGCGTCCACGGATCGGTCTCGGCCTCGTCGTAGTCGATGTATGCGGTTTCGGTGGCCGGGTTCACGAAGACGCAGAGCACGCCGTTTATGGTCGCGAGCTCGCGCTCGAGGGTTCCTGCCCCGGCCCCGCCGCAGCCGAGGTCGTACACGGAGATCTGGAGCTTGCGCCTGATATCCACCGGACGAGCGTGCGGCAGCACCCTGAGCCGAAGGTGAGGGTGGCCTGAGACTTCCTGCCGGGTTTCGGAGTCGGCCAGCTGGGCAAATCGTGTTCGGGAGCAGGCCGCATTACCCGCGGCCTTCGGAGCAACGCTCCTGCCTACTCGATTGCCGGATCGCCAACGCCGAGAATGCCGAGGATCGCCTCTCGCGGAAGGGCGGTCCGACGCCCTACGAGACGGGCCACTCGCTCCGGATCGCCGCACGTTCGGGTCAGCTTCCTGCGGTCGAGCCCGGGCCAGATCGCCAGGGCCCGGCTCCGGACGTCGCCGGCGAGGGCGACCCTGGACCGCGAGGCTCGATCGATTCCGTCCACGACGGCGTCCTCCTCGAGAGCGCGCCGGCCGTCGATGAGGCGGCCAGGCTGGGAGGACGCAAACGATCGGGCCCGGGTCTGAGAGACACCTGAGCCAGGGCTAAGAGACGCTCGGCCTGGATCGAACCCTCGGCGTCAGCCGGTCGCGAGGCCCGTGAGGGCGGACGCCCCTTCAACGACCGCGCACGCCCGACGGGCTCGCTGGAGCTGACGGGCGACGACGATGATCCCGATGACGTTCACCCCGATCCCGACGATGAAGAGCGGCGTCCTCCAGGCGTTGAGGAACACCGCGGCTGCCGACAGCCCGAGCAGCGGAAGCAGGTCGACCAGGTGGTGGGCGCAGCAGGCGAGCATCGCGGCGGCGCTCGTCCCGGTGCCCGCGGCGGTGATAGCGGCCGCCGTCCGATGGTGGCGGTCGACGGCGCGAAGCTCGGCAAACAGGGCGATCTGGGCCGCGAAACCGGCCGCGATGAGACCCACGAACGGGGCGTCCGAAGCGAGCTGCGCGACGGCATGCTCAACACCCTGGGCCAGGCTGATGATGCCGAGATACGCACCGAGCAGGGCGGCAGCCCCGGCAAGGCCGATGGCGATCGATCGCGCCCCGATCGGCAGGGCTGGCCGCAGCGAGCGGGCGATGGCGGTCATGAGCCGAGGTCCCAGCGCAGTGTTCGCTCGGGCAGGTCACCGACGTCCGGGAGCACCAGCTCGACCCACCTGGCCCCGG
>MGOD01000071.1:14124-14421 GCA_001795245.1 Chloroflexi bacterium RBG_16_70_13 | reverse complement strand
CGAACGCCAGGGCTCCCTGGCGATGGTGGCCGCCCTTGGGCGCCGCCCACCGCTGCGCAGACATCGTCTCGCCCCGGTCGTTGCGCAGGATCGCATCGGACAGGTCGAGCGCGTCGAGATCGACCGAGTGGGTGTCGAGGGTGACGTCGAAGACCGCACCGCCGGCCGGGCCGGCCCAGTCGACCACCGCGGTCACCTGGCCTCCGTCGCTCGTCCGGGTCATCGGATCTTCCGGGCTGGGCGATGAACTGGCAGGTCCGGGAGCTGCCGCCGTCGACGACGAGCAGGCTGCCAGCA
>MGOD01000071.1:6237-14074 GCA_001795245.1 Chloroflexi bacterium RBG_16_70_13 | reverse complement strand
GCGTCGTCCGTTCATGGCCGCGACGATGCCCCGACCGGCTGAGAGCCGGGTGAATTTGCGATGAGGATTCGGGCGGGAGGTCGGACTGAGCAAATCCGGGGACATCGCCTGGCCACTGAGCGCCTACGGACGACGCCAAGACGCCGACCGGCTCCCGGTCGGCGCTGGCGTGAAGGCGGTTCAGTTGCTCGACTGGATCTGGTCGTGAAGCTGCTGCATCTGCGCCGGATCACATGTTCCGCTCTCGACCATCTGGTCGTGGAGCTTGCCCATCTGCTCCAGCTGGTCGGCCGTCATGTTTCCGGGGTCCATGCCCGAGCCGCTGCCCATCATGCCCGAGCCGCCGCCCATCATGCCCGAGCCGCCGCCCATCGGGGGCGTCGGATCCTGGGCCAGCGCCAGCCCGGCGGTCCCGAGCAGGAGCGCGCCGGCCAGGGCGCCGCCGGCAAGGATCCCGATACGCTTCGATGCCATCGTTCATCTCCTTCGAGTCTGTCTGGCTAGATCCCGAGCAGGCGTCGGGCCTGCTCGTATTCCGCTTGACTGATCTCGCCCCGCGCGAAGCGGGACCTGAGGATCTGTGCCGTGTCCTCGGCAGCGGGCCGATCCCGACCGGCGATCGCCGCAACCAGGATCCACAGCACCGCCACGACCAGGATCACCGCGAGGATCATCCAGAGGTATCCACCGAGGCCCATCCCCCACCCGATACCGGTCATCATGTCCTTCATCTCCGTTGTCTCGGAGCCAGGGTCGGCTCCGACACTCCGGATGATCGAGCGGGCGGCTCAAGCGGCCATGCCCGCCTTCTTCAAGATCCGATGAAGACGCCGCGCGGCGGGCGACGTGGGCTTCACCAACTTCCCAGCCCCCGCTCACCTGGCTCTCATGACGACCCGGCACCCTCGATCGGTGCTTCGCTACACCAGATCGAGGAGAGACGACCATGACATCGACCAGCGCGACCGATCCCGTGTGCGGGATGCCGGTCAACCCCGAGGCAGCCGTTGCCGTCGAGCACGACGACCGGACCTACTACTTCTGCGAGCGCACCGGCGCCGACACGTTCCGCGACGACCCTGATCGCTGGATCCCACGGGACTTGCCGATCCTGGCCTGAGCCTCTCAGCCCGCCGTGCGCACCAGGGCCACGTTGAACGTGGCTCCGGCGCCCGGCCCTTCACTCTCCGCCCAGATCCATCCACCCATGAGCTCGACGAGCGCCCTCGCGATCGCGAGGCCGATCCCGGAGCCGCCGAGGGCGCGCGAGCGTGACGGGTCGGCCCGGTAGAAGCGCTCGAACACTCGCTCGCGCTGCGCGGCCGTGAGCCCGGGCCCCCGGTCCACCACCGACAGGACGACCTCGTCGGGCGCGGCGCGCAGGCGGACGGTGACCGTCGTACCGTCGGCGGTGTAGCGGATCGCGTTGCTCAACAGGTTGTCGAGGACCTGGACGAGCCGATCACGGTCGGCATTGACGGTTGGGAGGCCGCTGTCTCCCTCCAGGCGGAGCCCGATCCCTCGCTCCGCCGCGGGTGCGGCATACCGCTCGATGGTCTCCGAGGCCAGGGCCGTGACAGCGACCGGCTCGATCCTCAGCACCAGCTGCCCTGCCTCTGCCCGCCACAGGTCCTGGAGGTCGTTGACGAGGCGCGACAGCCGAGCGGTCTCGCCTCGGAGGAGCTTCCACGTCGGGTCCGTCGGCTTGATGAGCCCGTCCTCGAGCCCCTCGAGGTAGCCGTCGAGCGTCGCCAGCGGGGTCCGCAGCTCGTGCGCCACGTCGCCAACCAGCTGCAGGCGACGCCGTTCGGTCGACTCGAGCGAGGCCGCCATGGTGTTGAACGATTGGGCAAGCTCCCCGATCTCGTCCTTCGACGTGACCGCGACGCGCTCGGAATACCTCCCGGACGCGATCCGGCGGCTGGCCTGGGCCAGCCTGCCGATCGGTCCTGACAGGCGAGACGACAGCGCGATGCTCACCACGATCGCGGCGGCCGCCGCGACGGCGATCGCGAGGACGAGCGAGGTCTGGACGGCCTCCTGGAAGGCCTCCCGGACGAGGGCGCTCATCATCCCGGTCATCCCGTCGATGCCGCCCATCACGTGCCCCATCGCCGACTCGAAGGCAGCCGGGGCGACGAGCCCGACCGAAACGAACAGCGTCGCGCTGCCGATGGCGACCACCACGAGGTGGGACAGCAGCAACCGTCGCCACAGGCGCCGGGCCGGTCTCATCGGCCCGCCCCCCTGGGGCGGAACCGATAGCCGGCGCCGCGGACGGTCTCGATGAACGTTGGTCGGGTGGCGTCGTCGCCGAGCTTGCGGCGAAGGTTGCCGAGGTGGACGTCGACGACGTGCTCGTCGCCGACGTAGTCCATCCCCCAGGCGCGATCGAGCAGCCGCTGGCGGCTGAAGACCACACCCGGATCCTGGGCCAGGGTGAGCAGCAGGTCGAACTCGATCACCGTGAGCCCGACCGGGCTGCCGCGGACGGTGACGATCCTGGTCGGCTGATCGATGACGAGCTCCCCGAGCTCGAGGCGGCCCGTGGCCTGTCCCCGATCCGCTCGCGGCCGCCGCAGGAGCGCCTTCACCCGGGCGACGAGCTCGCGCGGCGAGAACGGCTTGACGAGGTAGTCGTCGGCGCCGACCGAGAGACCGATGATCCGGTCGATCTCCTCGGCCCGGGCCGTGAGCATGATCACGTAGGCGTCGGAGAACGTGCGGACCCGACGGAGGACCTCGAAGCCGTCGAGGCCCGGCAGCATCACGTCGAGGATGACGACGTCCGGCCGACGGTCGCGAACCGCGTCGACGGCGGCTGGTCCGTCCCCTGCGACGGCGACATCCATGCCCTCGGCGGCGAGGTACTCGCGGATGAGCTCGACCATCGGGGCCTCGTCATCGACGACGAGGATGCGTGGCGCCGTCATGACGCTCGAACCGGGAGCTTGACGGTGGCGACGGTGCCGCCTCCCTCGCGGTCTGTCAGCTCGATCGTCCCCGCGTGCGAATCGACGATCCAGCGGGCGATCGCGAGGCCGAGCCCGGTGCCGGACGGCCGCATCGCTCGCGCCCGCGAGCCTCGATAGAGGCGCTCGAACAGCCGCGCTCGGTCGGTCTCGTCGAGGCCGATGCCGGTGTCCGTGACCCGAGCGACGGCCCGGCCGTCGTGGACCTCGAGCGCCGCGGCGACCCTGCCCCCAGGGGGCGTGTACCGAGCGGCGTTGTCGAGCAGGATGCCGAACAGCTCCCGCAGCCGATCGCGATCGCCCTCGACGACGGCCGGCTCAACCGACTCGACGCTCATCCGGACGTGGGGCGCGGCCTGGCGCTCACGACGGACGGACTCCACGAGCAGCGCGTCGAGCTCGACCGGGGCAAACTCGAGCCTAGCCCCGGATTCCGCCCGGGCAAGCGAGAGCAGGTCGCCGATGAGCCGGCCCATCCGCTCGGCCTCGTCGCGCGCGTCGGCGAGGATCGCCTCGCGCTCGGCCGCCGGCAGGCCCGCGCGCTCCGCCAGGTCGAGGTTCGCCCGAATGGTCGTGAGCGGGGTTCGCAGCTGGTGCGAGGCATCACCCAGGAAGCTCTGGAGGGCGTGGTGATTCTGCTCGAGCGCCTCAAGCATCTCGTTGAAGGCGACAGCCAGCTCGCCGACTTCGTCGCCCCGTCGGCCGCCCTCCACGCGCGCCGCAAAGTCGCCCGACAACGAGATTGCGCGGGCCGTCTCCGTGACGTCGGCCACGGGCGCGAGCGCCCGTCGCGCGAGGACGAACCCGCCAAGGAGGGCCCCGCCCACGACGAGAAGGCCGCCGAGTGCGAGGGCCGTACCAACGACCTGGAGGACACCGTCGAGGGGGCGGGTGGAGTCAGCCCAGATCACGTAACCGACATGTTGCCCGGTGGGCAGGACGATGGCCTGCACGGTGAAGCGTCGGCGATCGCCCTCGGCCGACATGAACTCGTGGACGATGTGTGCGTCCGTGTCCGCGTCATCGAAGTCCGCGGGTCGAAGTGGTGGGGCCGGCGTGCCGGATGGCGCGGAGTCGGCGACCACGCCGCGACGCTCGTCGACGACGATGACGCGACCGCCGGTCGACGCAAGCTGCTCCAGGAGCCGCTCCGACGGGCGAAGCCGGCCGGCGGTGTCGACGTCCTGGGCGAACGCCCCGGCCGCGTGCTCCGCGTTGGCGACCAGACTCGCATCGAACGACCGCAGGAGCTCCGCTCGCAGGACGACGAATGTGCCTGCGCCGAAGGCGATGAGCCCGCTGGCCAGGAGCCCGGTGTAGATGAGGGCAAGCCGGGTCCGGATCGACAGGCGCGCGGCGGACGGCCTCACTCTTTCAGGACGTAGCCCGCGCCGCGAACCGTGTGGATGAGCCGGGGCTCGCCATCGCCTTCCAGCTTGCTTCGAAGGTAGCGCACGTACACCTCGAGGACGTTCGATTCACCTTCGAAATCGTAGGCCCAGACGTGCTCCATGATCACGTCGCGGGTGAGGACCTTGCGAGGGTGGCGCATGAACAGGAGCAGCAGGTTGAACTCCGTGGTCGTCAGCTCGATCGTGCGGCCGCCGCGGCGGGCTTCCCGCGCGTCGACGTCGAGCTCGAGGTCGGCGAAGCGGAGGAGCTCGCCGGACGGCGCGGTCTTGCGCCGCAACAGCGCATGGATGCGGGCCAGCAGCTCCTCGAAGCTGAACGGCTTCACGAGATAGTCGTCCGCCCCGGTCTCGAGCCCCGCGACGCGATCCTTCACCTCGTCGCGGGCGGTGAGCATGAGGATTGCGATCTCGTCACCGGACGAGCGCAGCCGCCGGGTGACCTCGAGGCCGTCGATGCCGGGCATCATGACGTCGAGGACGACGAGATCCGGCAGGTGCTCGCGCGCCTTTTCGAGACCCTCCTCGCCCGAGGCTGCCTCCACGACACGGTAGCCCTCGTAGGCCAGGCCTCGACGAACGACCGTCCGGATCTTCGGATCGTCGTCGACGACGAGGATGCGGGTGGGTTCGCTCATCGCGGTCCTGTGTCCATCGACAGCTGAGGATCGTGACCGAATCTGAGATGGACCTTAGAGCCGACTGAGAACGGCACGGAGGTCCGCCACGGTGGCCCCGCGCCGATACATCGTTCCCCGCGTCGTGAGGACACGGCCGGCCGCTACAGGCCGGCGTGGCAGCCGACCGTCGCGACCACGAGGAGGGCCACCGGCAGCCACTCGTAGGGCAGCCGATCGGCCGCGGCGACGGGCGCACCCCTCGCTCGATCGAGGAGTTGCTCGACCCGCCGTTCGGCGGCGTACGCAAACGAGACCGCGTGGAGGCTCGGATCGCCCTTGAGGAGCGCCCTGGCCAGCGCGCGAGGGCTCGATCCCCGTCGAATGGCGTCCGCGTCGGCGAGCGTCTCGAGATCGGTCAGGCGGCCAACAAGGGCGGCGCGAACCCATTCCGAACGACCGAGGAGGCGAAGCCACGCGCCCAGCGCGGCGGCCCGAATCGGGGCGCGTGTGCGACGGTGGTGATCCTCGTGCAGCACCACCGCCCGCAGCTCGTCGTTCGAAAGGCTGGTGAGCAGCCCGGACCCGACATAGATCCGCGGCCGGATCGAACCGACGACGATGGCGTCCGTGCCGAGCACGGGCGTGATTCGCAGCGGCACGCCGAACAGCGAGGCTTCGCGGGCGTTGATCTCCAGCGCGAGCGACAACCGTCGCGAGGCGAGGAGCTTCCGCGCGACGAGCGCGGCCCACAGGGTGGCGAGTGCAAGGCCGCCCACCTCGAGCGCGAGCATCGGGTCGCCGCCGGCGATGGCCCCGATCGCGATGCACCATCCCACCGGCCCGACGGCGACGGCCAGCAGGCCGACAGCCCTCCGGCGCGTCATTCTGGCTCGTCCGCCAGCGCCGTCAGCCGCCGTCGCGTCTCGGGATCGAGGTCCGCGAGCCTGATCGCAAAGTGGCGGAGGGCCGCCGAGCCATAGCGCTCGACGACGCGGTCGACGGCCAGTCCGCTCAGTCGATCCACGAGCTCGGTCTCCGGTGCCGCGGGCCGATAGACGTACTGCCGGCCGCGTCGCTCACGCACCAGGACGCCCCTCTCGTGCAGGCGGGCCATCACGGTCATGATCGTCGTGTAGGCGTGATCCCGGCCCTGGGTACGGCGGAGGCTCGCGAGGACGTCCGCAACGCTCGCCTCGCCGCGGGCGTTCACCTCGCGCACGATCGCGGCGGCGAGCGGACCGAGAACGTCTTCGTACTGGGGGGTTCGGGTCACGCCATCCACCTTCCTGATGGTCTCAGGCTACCATCCCGTTCATCTACTACAACACAGTAGTGTATCGTCGTCGGACGGGAGGCGACGGCCACGATGACGACCGCGGGCGCTGCGATGGCGCCTGCCACGACGGGCAGACGCGACGGACGGCGGGACTCGTCCGGGCGAGCCCGTCCGCTCGCTGTGGTCGGACGCGGGCGGGAGGATCGACGGGACGCCTTGCTCACTGGCCGGCATCGTACGACGGGCCTGTAGTGGCCGCACGCGTGCGGCACGGATGGCCTATCGGGCCCGGGCCCGAGCGATCGTTCTCAGCCCCCGAAGAAGCGTGCCAGGAACCCTCTCGATGTCGCCGTCGGGACCGTGATCGCGGCGTCGAGGGCGGGTTCGTACCCGGCGCCGACCACCGCCGCCGCGAGCGCCGCGTTCGACACCAGCGCGGGCTCGCGACTGACGGTGGCGGTCTCCCGGCGAAGGTCGACGCTGACCCTGGTCACGCCGTCGAGCTTCCGGAGGGCCCTCGTGATCCGGTTGACGCAGGAGCCGCAGGTCATCCCCGCCACGGGGAACCGGATCGTCTCCGTGGTCGGCGCGCTGCCGGTCACATCGACACCAGCAGGCCGAAGCTCATCGCGATCACCGCGAGGGCCAGGCCGGCCTTGATCCAGGGCGAGTTCGCCCGGTTCCATCGGCCGAGCTGGCCGAGCACCCGGCGGTTGCTCACCGCGAGCAGGAGGACGAGGAGCGGCACGATGAAGGCGATGTTGTAGAGGGCGAGCAGTGCCAGCCCGGTCAGCCCGCCACCCGAGGCGTGCAGGACGGCCGTGATCTGGAGGTACATGGCGCCCGAGCACGGCACCGTGCAGATCCCGACGAGGACGCCGGCAAGGAGCATCCCCGACAGACCACCACGCTCCATCGCCTTCTGCATCCGGCCGTGGGTGCCCGACGGGGCGATCATCGACGGCCCGACACCGGGCAGGAAGACGTCCTTGAGCATCCACAGGGCCATGAGCAGGGCGAGGATCGAGGCACCGCGGGCGACCAGGTGGTCGCGCCCGAGCCAGCCGAGGAATGACAGCAGCCCGAGGCCGATGATGAAGTACGTGACGAGGACCGCGCCGACGTACAGCGAGCCCGCGCCGAGCAGCCGCCGCCGGGCCTCCAGGGTAGGCGTCCCATCGGCGGTCACCGCGTTGACGAGCGTGAGGGTGAACGTGGCGAACAGGACGAGCAGGGCGAAGGCACACGGGTTGAAGCCGTCGGCAACGCCGGCGGCGAGGACCGTCGGGACGGTCAGCCCGCCGAACGCCCCGGTGTCGAACGGGACCGCGAGGACATAGGCCGAGGCCGTCGCCCCCAGGCCGACGATCAGCGTCGCGAGCGCGACGGCCGGGCGGGGCCAGCCGAAGACGACCGGGGAGGTGGGAATTCCCCCGGCTGGCGCGGGCCCGGTGGCCATCAGGCGGCCTCGATGACGATCTTGCCGTGCATCGTCGGGCTGTCCTTGCCGCCGCAGCACGTGTCGCAGTAGACGTCATAGGAACCCGGCTTGTTGGGGAC
>MGOD01000071.1:5439-6229 GCA_001795245.1 Chloroflexi bacterium RBG_16_70_13 | reverse complement strand
CCACCGCCCGGCGGCCCTCGGCCGGCAGGGCCTCGTTGAGCCCGAGCTCGGGGGCGATCATGGTGTGGACGCCACCCTGGAGGTGGACCGCCGCATCGTCGGTCCACCAGTCGAGGGTCGCCGTCGTGCCGGCCTTCACCCGGATCTCGGACGGGGTAAAACCGGCCATCGAGCTCTGGACGTCGATCGCCCCGGCCGCGGCGCCCGGCCGGTCGAGGAAGTCGCCGAAGGCGAGCAGGCCGCCGACGACGAGGACCACGGCGACGATGCCGCCGAACACGACCTTGCGGGCGCCGTCGGGACCGGTCCGGGCGGCGGCACGGATCCGGTCGCGCTCGGCGCGTCGCTCGGTGAGGATCGCGGCCCGGCGCTGGGCGCGGGTCTCCGGTTGGGAGGTCATCGCAGCACGCCTCCGGTCATCATGTCGAGGCTCCTGTCAGGTGTCGCGGCGTGGCTCCAGCAGGCGGAGGGCCCGCTCGAACTCGTCGGGGGTTATCTCTCCGCGGGCGAGGCGTCCGCGAAGCAACTCGACCGCATCCGGGCGATCGGAGTGGCGCGGTTCACGGACGAGGAGCCACACGACGGCGACCAGCACGACGGCCCAGGCGCCCATCCAGAGCCATCCCTCGAGCCCGACGGTCCAGCCGGCCATCATGGCAATCTCCTCATCCGGACCGGCGGGACGGGACCGGTCGATGACGAGCGTCGCGCGGCGGGATCAGGCTGCGATAGAGGAGCGGGCAAGCGTTCCTCAAGATTCGGTCAAGGCAGAAGGCGGCCCGGGCCGCCG
>MGOD01000071.1:3655-5427 GCA_001795245.1 Chloroflexi bacterium RBG_16_70_13 | reverse complement strand
ATCAGGTACGCGGCAGCTCCAGGATGAACGTCGCCCCGTGCCCGAGGCCCGGGCTCTGCGCCCAGGCCCGGCCGCCCATCGCCTCGGCGAGCGCCCGCACGATCGCGAGGCCGATCCCCGACCCGCCGGCGGCCCGGCTGCGGGCCGG
This sequence comes from Chloroflexi bacterium RBG_16_70_13, assembly GCA_001795245.1. Taxonomy (GTDB): domain Bacteria; phylum Chloroflexota; class Limnocylindria; order Limnocylindrales; family CSP1-4; genus UBA5189. The sequence goes on along the minus strand of MGOD01000071.1, from coordinate 5,279 downwards.
GTCCACCCGGTAGAAGCGCTCGAAGACGGCCTCGAGCTGCTCCGGCGCGAGGCCGGGCCCATGGTCGGTCACCGCGACCCTCGCGCCCGTCCCTTCGGCGAACGTCACGACCTCGATCGACGAGCCGTCCGGCGCGTGGCGAAGCGCGTTCGAGAGGACGTTATCGATGATCTCGGCGACGCGGTCACGATCGCCATGGGCGACGGCGGCCGCCGCGCCGACCTCGATCCGGATGCCTCGCGCTTCAGCGAGCGGGGCGTACCGCTCGGCCACCTCGGTGGCGACGGCGCCAAGGTCGAACGGCTCGAGGTGGAGCGGGAGCTGGCGAGCCTCTGCCCGCCACAGCTCGGACAGGTCCGTGACGAGTCGCGTCAGCCGGCCTGTCTCGGCCCGCAGGAGCCGCCACGTCTCGGGGCTCGGCTCGATCACGCCGTCTTCCAGTCCCTCGAGGTAGCCGTCGAGGGTCGTGAGGGGGGTCCGCAGCTCGTGGGCGACGTCGCCGACGAGCTGGAGACGTCGACGCTCGGTCGCCTCCAGCGACCCGGCCATGTCGTTGAACGAGGCCGCCAGCTCGCGAAGCTCGCGCGGGTCGTCCACGGGGACCCGCTCCGCGTAGCTGCCGCCGGCGAGGCGGCGGGCGGCCGCGGCCAGCGTGCTGATCGGCCGCGCGATCCGGGCCGCGACGGCGAGGCTCACGATCGTCGCCGTGAGGACGGCGATGACCGTGGCAGCGAGGAGGGCCTGGCGCATCGCGTGGGTAAAGGCGGCCTGCGTGACCAAACTCATCTCTTCACCTATCGGGTCGCCGGCCAGATGACCCATCGCGTCGGCGAAATAGCCCGGACCGACGAGGAGCACGGCCACGCCGACGGTGCCGAGCGAGGCCGCGACGACGACGAGGAACGCGAACAGGAGACGGACCCGCAGGGAACGGGGCAGCATCAGGGTGGTGCCTCGCGCAGCCGGTAGCCGACCCCGCGGACGGTCTCGATGAAGCGTGGCCGGCTGGGGTCGTCGCGGAGCTTGCGCCGGAGGTTCCCGATGTGGACGTCCACGAGGTGGTCGTCGGCGACGAACTCGGCGCCCCACACCCGGTCGAGCAGGACCTGGCGCCCGACGACGACACCCGGGTCGCGGGCGAGCACCGCCATGAGATCGAATTCGAGGGCCGTCAGATCGACCGCCTCGCCGTCCACCCGCACGACCCGGCGCGCTTCATCGAGCTCGAGGCCGGGCGGCGTCGCGGCAGGCCCATCGGCCGGTCGGTGCGGCCGCCGGAGCAGCGCCCGAACCAGGGCCACGAGCTCGCGGGGCGAGAACGGCTTCACGAGGTAGTCGTCCGCGCCCACGGTCAGGCCGACGATCCGGTCGATCTCCTCGCCGCGGGCCGTCAGCATCAGGACGTAGGCGTCCGAGAAGGTCCTGATCCGGCGGCAGACCTCGATCCCGTCGAGGCTCGGGAGCATGACGTCGAGGACGACGACGTCCGGGGCCGAGGCGCGAACGGCGTCGACGGCAGCGAGGCCGTCCGTCGCCGTCGAGACCTCGAAGCCCTCGCGCTCGAGGTACCCGCGAACGAGCTCGATGATCGGCGCCTCGTCGTCGACGACGAGGATCCGCGGCC
>MGOD01000071.1:3314-3609 GCA_001795245.1 Chloroflexi bacterium RBG_16_70_13 | reverse complement strand
GGCTGCCCTCCGCCGGCGATCCGCGTGGCCCGGCGAGCGCACGATCGAATAGCCCGTTTGGGTCCTTGGTCGATCCTGCGCGGTGGGACTATTCTCTCCACCAATCAGCGGGGGCGGGCGCGGTCGCGGCCAGCCGGTTCACGACACGTGCGCGAGGGAGGTCCGGTTCATGTCCCTCAGCCAGCGGGTTGAGAAGGCCCTCAAGGGGGCCGAGAAGGCCGTCGAGACGGTCCCAGCGGAACGCCCGACGGAACGGCCGGGAGTGCGGACCGGCTCGAGCGCCGCTCCCGTGGGA
>MGOD01000071.1:1869-3294 GCA_001795245.1 Chloroflexi bacterium RBG_16_70_13 | reverse complement strand
CGAGATCCGGACCCGCGTCCAGACCGAGGCCATCGATGCCTTCGAGACGCTCCTCGACGTCACCGACCCGGCCGAGCTCCGGACCCGCATCGCGGCGATCATCGACCGGATCATCGCCAAGTACGCCTTCTCGCTGACGCGCCCGGAACGGCTGGGCCTGGTCGAGGACATCGTCCACGAGGTCACCGGGTTCGGGCCCCTCGAGCCGCTCCTCCGTGACGAGACGATCACCGAGGTCATGGTCAACGGCCCCAGCAACATCTTCATCGAGCGGAAGGGCAAGATTGAGCGCGTCAACGTCGCCTTCCTCAACGACGAGCACGTCCGGCGGATCATCGACCGGATCATCGCGCCGCTCGGCCGGCGGATCGACGAGTCGAGCCCGCGGGTCGACGCCCGCCTGCCCGACGGATCGCGGGTGAACGCGATCATCGAGCCCCTCTCGTTGGTCGGACCGGTCATCACGATCCGGAAGTTCGCGGCCACCCCCTACACGGTCAGCGACCTCATCGGCTTCGGCACCGGGACCGCCGAGATCTTCAACTTCCTGCGCTTCTGCGTCCTGGCCCGGCTCAACATCTTCGTCTCAGGTGGCACCGGCTCGGGCAAGACGACGTTCCTCAACGTCCTGTCGTCCTTCATCCCCGAAGACGAGCGGATCGTCACGATCGAGGACGCGGCCGAGCTCCAGCTCCCCAGGAGCACGTCGTGACCCTCGAGGCCCGCCCGCCCAACGCCGAGGGCGCGGGCGAGATCACGATCCGCGACCTCCTCCGCAACGCCCTCCACATGCGACCCGACCGGATCATCGTCGGCGAGTGTCGCTCGGGCGAGGCCCTCGACATGATCCAGGCGATGATGACCGGCCAGGACGGGTCGCTCTCGACCGGCCACGCCAACACCACCCAGGACATGCTCCGCCGCCTCGAGACGATGATCCTCATGGCCGGCTACGAGCTGCCGCTGCGGGCCATCCGGGAGCAGATCGCCTCGGCGGTCGACGTCATCGTCCACACCGCCCGGCTCCGTGACGGCAGCCGCAAGATCGTCAACATCACCGAGGTCTACGGCAGCGAGGACGACGACATCCTGACCCACGACATCTTCGAGTTCGTCCAGACCGACTTCAAGGATGGCAAGGTCATCGGCGACCTCCTCCCGACGGGCATCCGACCGTCGTTCATGGGCGTCTTCAAGTCGGCCGGGCTGGACCTGCCGAAGGGCGAGTTCGGGATCCCGCCCGATGACCCCACCAAGGCGCAGAAGAAGGGCAAGGGCCGCTGGCAGGTCGGCGGCTCGAGCGAGGCCGAGGACACCCGGCCCGTCCTGGTCGGCCACGGAAAGGCGGTCGCCGCCGGCGGCATGATCTACCTGTCGGCGGTCGGTCCGATCGATCCCGCCACCGGCCAGGTCGTCCGGGGCGGG
>MGOD01000071.1:181-1853 GCA_001795245.1 Chloroflexi bacterium RBG_16_70_13 | reverse complement strand
GCCAGTGCCTGACGAACCTCAAGACGAAGCTCGAGGCCGCCGGCAGCTCGCTCGAGAAGGTCGTCTGGGCGAACTGGTCACTGCGCGAGGTGAGCGAGTTCGACATGTTCAACGAGGAATGGCTCCGCTGTTTCCCGGGCGACGCGCCGGGCGGCCAGGGCACCCTCCTGCCGCTGTCGCACCGGCGGGCGGGATTCCGCGTGTCAGTCGGGGTGATCGCCGAGGCCTAGACACGCTCGGCATGACGAGCCCTGCCCGCGCCGGGGTGAGCGGGCGCAGGACCATCGGCGGCGTCTCGGGAACCTAACGGCTCCCGGGGGTGGTCGTTTTCCTGAATGCGAACGTCGCTCGCGAAGCATGGGCCGGAGAGGCGCCCCAGTGTGATCGACAAGCTGCCACGTGTTGATCCCGATGCCGCGGATGCGACCGATCCGTCCGCCTGGTTCGATGCGTCCACGGGCATCCCCGGGCCGGCGTTCTGGCGAACGGTCCTCGGCATAGAGACCGCGCGGTGCTCGCGCTACGGACGCCCGGCGACCGTGGTCCTGGCCCACGCGGTCGGCTTCGACGATCTGGTCGAGCTTTGGGGTCGCGAGGTCGCGATGCTGGGCATCGTCGATGTCATCGACGTGCTCCGGGCCGGCTGCCGAGCCAGCGACTTCATCGCCCGGCTCGCCGACGACCGGGTGGGCATGATCCTGACCGAGACCGACGAGATCGAAGCGATCAACATGATCGAGCGGCTGCGCGACAGTGGCGACCGGGCGCTGGCGGCGCGGGCTGTCGGAGGTCGCCTCGCCTTCGGCTGGGCCAGCGCGAGCGCATCGACGTCGCTCTTCGATGCAGTCGTCAGGGCAGACGAGCTGCTTCGGAACGACGCAGGAAGCGGGTAGAGTCCTCGTTCATGGCCGACCCCGCGACACTCATCGTCCAGATCCTCGCCGTCTTGCTCGTCGCGCTGCTCGTGCTGCGGCTCGCCGTCGGGCGGGTGTCGGTTCGCGTTCCGAGCCGGCCGCGGCCGCGGCGGATCGCCGTGATCGGCGTCGGCGGCGCGGGCAGCAACGCCGTCGATGCGATGGTCCGAGCGAAGATCAGGGCCAGCGACTTCATCGCCCGGCTCGCCGACGACCGGGTGGGCATGATCCTGACCGAGACCGACGAGATCGAAGCGATCAACATGATCGAGCGGCTGCGCGACAGTGGCGACCGGGCGCTGGCGGCGCGGGCTGTCGGAGGTCGCCTCGCCTTCGGCTGGGCCAGCGCGAGCGCATCGACGTCGCTCTTCGATGCAGTCGTCAGGGCAGACGAGCTGCTTCGGAACGACGCAGGAAGCGGGTAGAGTCCTCGTTCATGGCCGACCCCGCGACACTCATCGTCCAGATCATCGCCGTCTTGCTCGTCGCGCTGCTCGTGCTGCGGCTCGCCGTCGGGCGGGTGTCGGTTCGCGTTCCGAGCCGGCCGCGGCCGCGGCGGATCGCCGTGATCGGCGTCGGCGGCGCGGGCAGCAACGCCGTCGATGCGATGGTCCGAGCGAAGATCAGGGGCGTCGACTTCATCGCCTGCAACACCGACCTCCAGGCGCTCCGCCGATCCCGCGCGAGGACCCGGGTCCAGATCGGCCACAAGGCCACCGGCGGCCTGGGCTCGGGCGGCGATCCGGCGATCGGCCGGC
>MGOD01000071.1:0-134 GCA_001795245.1 Chloroflexi bacterium RBG_16_70_13 | reverse complement strand
ACCGCCCTGCTCTTCGTGGCGGCCGGTCTCGGCGGCGGCACCGGCTCGGGCGCCGCACCGGTGATCGCCGCCCTGGCCCGCGAACGAGGCGCCCTCACGGTGGGAGTCGTCACGCTGCCGTTCGCCTTCGAGGG
>MGOD01000070.1:9043-9362 GCA_001795245.1 Chloroflexi bacterium RBG_16_70_13 | reverse complement strand
TTCAACCTCTGGTGGGCGTTCAGCAACGTCGTCGTCCACGTGGTCATCGGCGTCCTCGTGGCCGTGGTCCTGAACACCAAAGGCGTCCGGTTCCGGGGCATCTACCGGGCCCTCTTCATCCTCCCGGTCGTCATCCCCCAGATCATCGTGGCGACGGTCTGGCGGAACATGTTCGACCCGGACTCGGGGGCCATCAACTACGGCCTCCAGGCCGCCGGTGGCCTCTTCGGCCTCAGCGCTGACAACCCGGCCTTCCACCTCAACTGGCTCCGCCAGCCGAACGACCCGATCTCCTGGCTGCCCCTGCCGCTTGCCTACT
>MGOD01000070.1:6357-9022 GCA_001795245.1 Chloroflexi bacterium RBG_16_70_13 | reverse complement strand
TGGTTGGCCGCTGAACTCGGTCGTCGCCACCGGGGCCCTGCAGTCCATCCCGGGGGAGCTGTACGAAGCGGCCGAGATGGACGGGGCCAGCCCGTGGCAGAAGTTCAGGAACGTGACGATCCCGTTCCTCAGGCCGGCGATGCTGCCCTACGCCATCTACGGCTTCGTCATCACCTTCAACCTGTTCTTCCTGCCGTTCTTCATGACCCAGGGTGAGCCCTTCGGGAGAACGGAGATCCTCGTGACGCAGGCCTACCGGCTTGCCTACGAGCGGCGGCTGTTCGGGGTGGCCGCGGCCTTCTCCGTCTACCTCTTCTTCCTCCTGCTGGTCGTGACGCTCATCACGAACCGGATGGCGAAAGCAACGAAGAGCTATGCCGATTAGAACCTGCCGGGCTGGGGAGGCCGACCGATGACCGTCATGACCGCCACCCGCCGGCTGCTGGGCCGCGGCGCAAGTGCCCGGACATCAAGCTCAGAGGAGAAGCGACTGCCGCTCGGCCGGCAGATCGTCATCCAGCTGATCCTGCTGCTCATCACCTTCACGGTCCTCTTCCCGGTCGTATGGATCGTGAGCATGTCGCTAGATCCCCGGAACCTGTCGCGACCCGACGGCCTCAACCTCATTCCGCCCGGGGCGACGCTCGACTCCTTCGCCAAGGTCATCGCCCAGCCGACGACCAACCCGATCAGCTTCATTGAGCTGGCTCTCAACAGCCTCAAGATCGCGGTCGGCAGCTCGGTCGTCGCCGTGGGCATCGGGATCACCGCGGCCTACGCCTTCTCGCGGCTCAAGTTCCGTGGCCGCGAGGTCCTGATGATCACAGTCCTCGGCGTCCTGATGCTGCCGTCCGTCGCCACGATCATCCCGCTCTTCATCTTCCTCAACCAGTTCCAGATCAACGTCGGCGACCTGTCGTTCAACCTGCGGGCGTCGCTCCTGGGCGTCACCCTCGCCGTCATCTCGGCCCAGCTGCCGTTCGCGATCTGGAACCTCAAGGGCTACCTCGACACGATCCCGAGGGACCTCGAGGAGGCAGCCGCGGTCGACGGGGCCACGCAGAACCAGATCTTCCGGAAGGTCGTCCTGCCGCTCGCCATCCCGGCCATCGCGGTCACCGGGTTCCTCGGTTTCCTCGGCGGCTGGACGGAGTACCTGACGGTCGCCATGTTCGTCAGCGAGGTCGACGACTGGACCCTGTCGTTGGCCCTGAACAGCCTCGTGGGGCAGTTCGCCCGGACGACGAACTGGTCCCAGTTCGCGGCGTTCGCGATCCTCTTCGCCCTGCCGGTCTCGGTCGTCTTCTTCGTCTTCCAGCGCTACCTCGTCGGCGGGCTTGCCGTCGGCGGCGTCAAGGGCTGAGCGGGCCCGGGACTACCGGATCCGGCCACGGTCCAAGGCGGTCGCGCGCCAGCGGCGAAGCTCGTCGAACCAGGGCTTGTGTCGGATCAGGATCACGACGACGAGGACCTCGGCCAGTCCGAGCATGAGCGCGGCCGGATTGACGCTCGCACCGAGCAGGTCGAGGAAACCGAGGATCGCCGCGAAGTTGACCGTGATGAGCCACAGCCGTCCCATCCGGGTCAGGACGCCCAGGGTGACCGAGGTGGCGTTGAGGACCAGGGTCAGCCACAGGAACGCATCCCCCTCGCCTGTCGTCGTGGCCGCCGCGAGGAAGGCGCCGACGAGGTTGACGATCCCACCCACGATGAGGATCGCGGCGGCCAGCTCGACGGCCGGCGGCCGTGGCGGCGGCGGCGCCGGCGGCGCCGGAGTGGACGTGTCTGGGAACGCCGGTCCGGTCGTCATCGCCCGAGCTCGATGACGATCGCCTCGCGGGGGCCGAGCTCCGGGTTCGGGACGTAGCCCTCGAACCCGCCGGTCGGGCTGACCTCGGGGGCGGCGAGCGCCTCTGGCCCGAGGAGGGCCACGGCCGCGGGGCTGCCGCAGAGCGGACCGATCTCGAGGCTCAGGGCGGGCGCGGCGACCGCCTCGATGCCCAGATTGGCGACGACGAGGACGGTCTCGTTACCGCTCGAACGGAGGAAGGCGACGACGTGCCGGTCGGCCGCAGCCACCGGGATGAGCGCGCCATCGACGAGCGCCGGGTGGTCGGCGCGGAGTCGGGTGAGGTTCCGATAGGTCGACAGGAGCGACGTGGGATCGGCCGCCTCGGTCGCGACGTCCGTCCCCGGCGGGTCACTGCTGAGCGCCTCCCACGGCGTCCCTTTCGTGAAGCCCGCTCCCGGTGTCGTCGCGTCCCAGCGCATCGGGGTGCGGATGCGCTCGTCGGGCTTGGAGCCGCTCATCCCGATCTCCTCGCCGTAGTAGATGAACGGCACCCCCGGCCCCGTCAGGAGGAGGGTCGCCGCCAGCCGCTCGGCGCCGAGGTCGCCGGCGAGCTGGGACGCGACCCGGTTCTGGTCGTGGTTGGTGAGGAAGGTCGCCAGGGTGTCGGTCGGGTATCGCTCGGCCACGTCGGCCTCGGCGGCTGCGATGGAGCCTGCGTCGCGCGAGTTGAGCGAGATCAGCGTCGCGCTGGCGAGGCCGAAGTCGAACGTGAGGTCGAGCGAGCCCTCGCGGACGTAGCGCGACGACATCGACGACGCATCCCAGACCTCGCCCAGGATGAGCGCGTCCGGATGGTTGGCCTTGAGGCGCTCC
>MGOD01000070.1:5721-6245 GCA_001795245.1 Chloroflexi bacterium RBG_16_70_13 | reverse complement strand
GCCAGAACCGGGCGACGCCGTCGAGCGCAGCCGCGACCTCCGGGTTCTCGAGGTTGAGGTCCGGCATCCCCTCCCAGAAGTAGGCGTAATAGAAGCGGCCGTTGGCCTCGTGCCAGACCCGGCTGCCGTCCGACTTCGCGACCGGAGGTCGGGTGTCGGACCACAGGTACCAGTCCTCGTGGGCCGAGCCCGGGGTCAGCGAGTCCTGGAACCAGGGGTGGTCCCTGGACGTGTGGTTCAGGACGAGGTCGACGATGACGGAGATGCCGCGCTCGTGGGCGGCGGCGATGAAGGCCTGGAAATCGTCGCTCGTCCCGTAATCGGGTTCGATCGTCTCGTAGTCCATGACGTCGTAGCCGTGGTAGCTCGGCGACTCCGCGATGGGCATGAGCCACAGCGCAGTGACTCCGAGATCGTCGGTCGTGCTCTCGTCGCCGTCGTTGAGGTCGTCGAGGCGGCTCGTCAGGCCGGCGAGGTCACCGATCCCGTCGCCGTCGGAATCCTGGAAGCTGCGGACGAAGACC
>MGOD01000070.1:1155-5528 GCA_001795245.1 Chloroflexi bacterium RBG_16_70_13 | reverse complement strand
CGATGCGATGCTTCCGACCACGGAGGGACACGTGACGAGACCGGCGATTCATCGCCCCGAGTATGGCAGCGCGCGCCCCGGGATCCGGGCACGACGACGGCGGCCTCGATGACTGGCGGCGCGCCGGACTGGGTCCGCGACGCGGTCTTCTACCAGGTCTTCCCCGATCGCTTCGCGGCCAGCTCCCGGGTCCCCAAGCCGGGACCGCTGGAGCCGTGGGACGCGCCGCCCTCTATCCACGGCTACAAGGGCGGCGACCTCCTGGGCCTGGCGGAGCGGCTCGACGAGCTCGTCGACCTGGGAATCACCGCGATCTACCTCAACCCGATCTTCACGGCGGCGTCCAACCATCGCTACAACGCCTACGACTACCTCGAGGTCGATCCGCTCCTCGGCGGCGAGGCCGCCCTCCGCGAGCTCCTTGACGCCGCCCATGGGCGGGGTATCCGGGTCATCCTCGACGGGGTCTTCAATCACGTCGGGCGGGGCTGGTGGCCCTTCCACCACGTCCTCGAGGCCGGGGCGGCCTCGCCCTACCGCGACTGGTTCTTCCTGGACGAGGGCGTCCTCGAGGGCCGGGAGCCCGTCACCGCATACGGCGACGAGGCGCCCCGCGGCTACCGGGCCTGGTGGGGCTCGCCGGGCCTGCCCAAGCTCCGCGTGGACCATCCCGAGGTCCGGGCCCACCTTATGGCCGTGGCCGAGCACTGGATCCGGTTCGGAATCGATGGCTGGCGCCTCGACGTGCCCCAGGACATCGAGGACCCGACCTTCTGGCCGGAGTTCCGGCGCCGCGTCCGGGCCCTGAACCCCGATGCCTACCTCCTCGGCGAGATCTGGGAGGAGGCACCCGACTGGGTGGCCGGCGACCGATTCGATGCGGTCATGAACTACCCGCTCGGGATCGCCATCCTGGGCTTCGCCGGCGCGGGCGCCATCGACCATGCGGTCATCGCGCGGCAGTCGAACTACCGGCGCGAGCTCCGACCGCTCGACGGCCCCGGGTTCGCGGCGGCACTGGAGCGGCTCGGGCACACGTACCCGCCGGACGTCGCGGCAGTCCAGTTCAACCTGCTCGGCAGCCACGACACGCCCCGGGCGGTGACCGTCATGGGCGGCGACGCGGCCCGCCTCCGGCTCGCGTCCGTCCTCCAGATGGCGCTGCCGGGTGCGCCCTCGATCTACTACGGCGACGAGCTGGCCATGGCGGGGACGGCCGACCCCGGCTGTCGGGGCGCCTATCCGCCGGCCGGGGCCGAGGTCGGCCACGAGGCCGCGGCCACCCGGGCCTGCGTCCGGGCCATGGTCCATGCCCGGCATCGGCATGCCGCGCTGCGGCAGGGCGACGTCGAGGTCATCGCCTCGGGCGCGCGATGGGTCCTCCTATCGCGGCGGGCCGGAGCGGCCCGGGCCCTCGTGGCCGTGAACGCCGGCGACTCGCCGGCTGGGATCGGGCTGTTCCCCGAGACGGTGGCCGGGCTGCGTCGGCTGGAGGTGCCCAGCGTGGGCAGCGGGAGCGTGTCGGCCGACGGGGTGTCGATGACCCTCGAGCCGTGGAGCGCCGTCGTCCTCGTCGCCGACTGAGCCGTCGAGGGCCGGGGCGGAGAGCAACCGCACGCCTCGTGACCCAGGGTCACGATTCCCGGCTCGAACGCGGCCGATCGACCGAAGCCGGGCTCCCAACGTCATCGAACGTGACTCCGGGTCACGATTCCCGGTTTGAACGGGCCCATCCGCTGAATCCGGGCACGGAACGTGATGAAACGTGACCGAGGGTCACGATCCCTGTTGGCAGGGTGGGCCCGGCGCCGGCCACTGCGTCGTGGGCACCGTTTGTTGATTCCAGGTCAACGCAGCCGTGCAGCGTGCCCGACCGAGCGATGCCCGCCGCGCCGGGGCCGTACGAGCCTCAGCGGCGCGACGCGACGGCCGGGACGCCGGCGACCGGGAGGTACATCTGCTCCGCGTACTCGTGGAGCATCCGGGTCGTCGAGAAGCGCCAGATGTCGGCCGCGATCGAGCGGCGCATCCAGCCGATCCAGGTCATCGGCATCCCCGCGGCATCGCGATCGTAGTAGGCGGGGACGATCTCCGACTCCAGGAGCCGATAGAGGTCCTGCGCGTCCGCCCAGTCCTGGGCGGCGTCGTCGGGGGTGGTCTCGCGGCCGCCGATCGCCCAGCCGTTGTCGCCGGCGAAGCCCTCGTCCCACCAGCCGTCGAGGACGGAGACGTTGACGACGCCGTTGGCGGCCGCCTTCATGCCCGACGTGCCCGAAGCCTCGAGGGGCCGGCGGGGGTTGTTGAGCCAGACGTCGACGCCCTGGACGAGGAAGCGGGCGATCCGCATGTCGTAGTCCTCGAGGATGTAGACCCGGCCGCGCAGGGCCGAGCTGCGGGTCCGGGTGAAGATCTCCTGGATCACCTGCTGGCCCGGCCGGTCGGCCGGATGGGCCTTGCCGGCGAAGATCAGCTGGACCGGCCGGTCGGCGTCGTGGACGAGCCGGGCGAGGCGTTCCATGTCGGTGAAGATCATCGACGCCCGCTTGTAGGTCGCGAAGCGCCGGGCAAAGCCGATCGTGAGGGCGGCCGGGTCGAGGACGTTGGACAGCTGGTCGAGGACCGAGGGCGGCTCGCCGTGCCGGGCCAGCTGGGCCCGCAGCCGGCCACGGGCGAAGTGGGCGAGCTCGCCCTTCTGGCGGAGATGCGCCTCCCACAGCTCGGCCGCCGGGATCTTCTCGATCCGCTCCCACCAGCGGCTCGTCTTCGTCGCCGGATCGAGGTGGTCCAGGTTCGCGTCGAGGTAATGGTCGAGCAGCTGGCGGAGCGGTGTCCCCACCCAGCTCGGGGTGTGGATCCCGTTCGTGACGCCGAGGATCTCGTGGCCCACCACCTCGTGCCAGGTCGCGTTCGCGGTCACGGCGTGGAGCTTGCTCACGGCGTTGGCCCGGGTCGTGAGGCGGAGGCTGAAGGCGGTCATGTCGAACTGCGAAGCGTCGCCGTCGGTGCCGAGGCCGAGATCGAGGACTCGGTCGACCGGCACGCCGCCGGTGTTCGGTCGACCATCGCCGTCGAGGAGCGCGCCCGCGACCCGCCGGACGAGGCCCGCGTCGAACCGCTCGTTGCCGGCCGAGACGGGGGTGTGGATCGAGAAGACGCTGTCGCGACGGACGCGTTCCAGGGCATCCTCGAGGCGGATGCCATCGGAGACCAGCTCCCGGGCGCGCTCGGCAAGCAGGAAGGCGGAGTGGCCCTCGTTGAGGTGCCAGACCGCCGGCTCCAGCCCGAGAGCCCGGATGGCCCGCACGCCGCCGACCCCGAGGATGAGCTCCTGGTGGAGTCGCATCTCCCGGCCCCGGACGTAGAGCTGGTGGGTGATCGGCCGATCGCCCTCGTCGTTCTCGGGCGTGTCCGTGTCGAGGAGCAGGACCGGGACCCGGCCGACCTGGGCCGTCCAGACGTCGGCCCGGACGTCGCGACCGGGCAGCTCCACCGTGACGGTCAGGCGCTCGCCCTCGCGGTCGAGGGCCCGCAGGATGGGCAGGCGACCGAGGTCGTAGTTTGGGTAGGCGTGCTCCTGGTGGCCGTCGGCATCGATTGTCTGGCGGAAGTAGCCGCGTCGGTAGAGGAGGCCCACGCCGACGAGGGGCAGGGCCATGTCGCTGGCCGTCTTGAGGTGGTCGCCGGCGAGCACGCCCAGGCCGCCGGAGTAGATCCCGAGCGTCTCGTGGAGCCCGTACTCGGCGCAGAAATAGGCGATCGGGCCGGGCAGCTCGCTGGCGTGCTGGCGGTGGAACCAGTGATCGCGCCCGTTGGCCAGGTAGCGATCGAAGTCCCCGATGACCTCGGCGTACTCGGCCATGTAGTCGGAGCTGTCGAGGAACTCCGGCCAGCGGATGGTCCCGGCCAGGACCGGGATCGGGCTGTGGGTCCGGCCCCAGGTGAACGGATCGAGGCGGGCGAAGAGCGCCCGGGCCTCGGGGTGCCACGACCACCACAGGTTGTAGGCGAGGCGCTGCAGGCCCTCCAGGCTCGGCGGTACGCGGATGATGGTCGACGGCGCCGACGGGACGCGGACGAGGGGATCCATGCGCGCGGCATTGTACCGTTTACGGACCCTGTCAAGCGGCGGTTCGCCGCTTCCCCGTCCGCGCCGGTCGCGTGCCGCGGCCGATACCATGACCCCGTGCCGATGCGCATCGCGTTGCTCGCCGCCGAGTGTGAGCCGTGGGCCAAGACGGGTGGCCTGGCCGACGTGGTCGATGCCCTTGCCCGGGCGCTCGGCCAGGTCGGCGGCGCCGAGCTCGAGCTCCCGGTCGACGTCTTCCTGCCCCGCTACCGGGCCGTCCGCGTGCCGCCCGAGAGGGTGACCGGCG
>MGOD01000070.1:780-1089 GCA_001795245.1 Chloroflexi bacterium RBG_16_70_13 | reverse complement strand
ACGTCGAGGCCGACGGCTACCGTCTCCGCCTCGTCGACCACCCCGCGTCGTTCGACCGTGCCGGCGGCTACTACGGCGACGAGGCCGGCCGCGACTTCCCCGACAACGCCGGCCGCTTCGGGCTGTTCTGCCGCGCGGCGCTCGCCGCCCTCGAGGCGGAGGGTCGGCCGCCCGACGTCCTCCATATCCACGACTGGCACGCGGCCCCGACGGTCGGCTACGTGGGGGCAGGCCCGGGCGTGGCCGGGCCGGCCATCCTCCTCACCGTCCACAACCTCGCCTACCACGGCTGGACGTCCCGGGCGAGGG
>MGOD01000070.1:284-759 GCA_001795245.1 Chloroflexi bacterium RBG_16_70_13 | reverse complement strand
GGAGGTCCGTCCTCGCCCCCGACGCGGTGGGCGTCGATCTCCTGGGCGAGGCCATCGAGCGGGCGGATCTCGTGAACACGGTGAGCCCCGGCTTCGCCGCGGAGGCCCTCACGCCGGCCTTCGGGATGGGCCTCGACCCGGTCCTCCGATCGCGGGGCGACCGCTTCTTCGGGATCCTCAACGGGCTCGACACCGGGCTCTGGGACCCCGCTACGGATAGCGCCCTCGCCGTGCCCTACGCACGAGAGGACCGGTCGGGCAAGGCGGCCTGCCGGGCGGACCTGCTCCGCAGCGTCGGGATGGATCCCGCGGATCGCGGGCCGGTCCTCGGGATGATCGGACGCCTGGATCCGCAGAAGGGCTTCGACCTCCTGGCCGAGGCGGCCCCGGACCTCCTCGAGGACGGCTTCCGCCTCATCGTTCAGGGCTCGGGCGCGGCCGAGCTGGTGGGCGGCCTGCGGGCGCTCGCGGCCGC
>MGOD01000070.1:0-276 GCA_001795245.1 Chloroflexi bacterium RBG_16_70_13 | reverse complement strand
GGCGCTGATCGAGCGGTTCGATCGGGACCTGGCCCGGCGGATCTACGCCGGCGTCGACGGCTTCCTCATGCCGTCACGCTTCGAGCCCTGCGGGACCGGCCAGATGATCGCCCTTCGCTACGGGACACCGCCGATCGTCCACGCGACGGGCGGCCTTCGAGACACGGTCCGCGACGAGCACGACAACCCCGGTGCGGGCACGGGCTTCGTGTTCCGGGATGCCACGGCCGCGGGGCTCCGCTGGGCCTGCGGCGAGTTCGGGCGCCGCTATCGGGC
>MGOD01000069.1:16183-17432 GCA_001795245.1 Chloroflexi bacterium RBG_16_70_13 | reverse complement strand
GACGCGATCGGCATCGACTACACGTCGGTCACCTTCCACGTCGACCCGGCCGCCAGCCCGCAGATCTGGGCAGACGCGAACACGGGGGTCGCCCTGACGGTCAGGTGGGACAGCACGTTCGAGGCCGGGACCGGCGCGGCGCCGACCGTCGTCGATGCGTCGGGCGCCGTCGTCCTCGAGGACGGCGACCGCCTCGAGGTCCCGGCGGGCGCCTACCCGGAGCTCAAGGGCCACTTCGTGTGCACCGGTCCGACGGGCCTCATCATCCTCGACGAGGCGCCCAGCTGAGCCATCAGGCCCGGCGGCCTGACCGAGCCTGACCATCCCCGATCCCGCTCCTACGCCAGGGGGGCGGGATCGGTTCGTTCTCGGGGCGCGGCGCTGCCGGCGCGGCGCTGCCGGCGCGGCGCTGCCGGCGCGGCGGCTGGTGCAGAATTCCGTGCGATGACCGACCTCGACTACCGCGTCTTCGAGGCCCTCACCTTCGACTGCTACGGGACGCTCATCGACTGGGAGACCGGCATCGTGGCCGGCCTCCGGGCGACGCTCGGGCCGCACGGCGTGCGGCCGCCCGACGACGAGCTGCTCGAGCGCTACGCCGCCGTCGAGGCCGACCTCGAGGCCGGCCCCTACCTCCGCTATCGCGACGTCCTCGGCCGCGGGCTCCGGGCGGTCGCCGCCGGCTATGGCGTCGAGGCGTCGCGCGACGAGGTCGATGCATTCGGCGGCTCGGTCGGCGACTGGCCCGCCTTCCCGGATTCGTCGGCCGCCCTCGGGCGCCTGCAACGCCGTTTTCGGCTGGGGGTCCTGACGAACTGCGACGACGACCTTTTCGCCGCCTCCGCCCGCCGCCTCGGCGTCGACTTCGACTGGGTCGTCACGGCGCAGCAGGCCGGCGGCTACAAGCCCAGGATCGCCAACTTCGAGCTGCTGGTCGAGCGCGTCGGCCTGCCCCACGAGCGAATTCTCCACGTCGCCCAGAGCCTCTTCCACGACCACGTCCCGGCCACGTCGCTCGGCCTCTCGAGCGTCTGGATCGACCGCCGCCACGGCCGCCCGGGAAGCGGCGCCACGCCGCCGGCCGAGGCCTCGCCCAAGGCGACCTTCCCCGACATGGCCGCCTTCGCCTCGGCCGCCGCGCCGTAGGATGGCGGGATGAGCGGCGGCACGGACCGGAGGGACGTCATCGAGCGCTACGCGGCCGCCTCGGCCCGGCTGGACCTGGCGGCCCAGGCGGCCCTTCGGCATC
>MGOD01000069.1:15553-16157 GCA_001795245.1 Chloroflexi bacterium RBG_16_70_13 | reverse complement strand
AACGCGTTCGCGGCAGCGGCCACTTCGCCAGGATCATCGAGACCTACCCCGGCGGCGCTCCCACGGTCGAGGTCGGCCGGATCGTGGGCAGCGAGGACCGCTGGGTCCTGACGCCCGGCAACACCCTCCTCAGGGTCGTCGGCAGCGGCGACTTCTGGTGGGGCGAGTGGACGCTGACCTACCCCGACGGCGATTCCTATCACGTCGTCAGCCTGGTGGAGCTCCGGGACGGGCTGGTCTTCCGCGAGCGGGTCTACTGGGCGCCGCCGTTCGAGGCCCCGGCCTGGCGCCGCCCCTTCGTCGAGCTCCCGCCCGAGTGAAATCCACCGGGCCCGGGGCGTGGCGGGGACGAGGGAGCGGCGGTGGGGGACTGGACGGGCGTCGTATCATCGCCGCAACCCGGACGGTCACGTACGGGACCCGTCCACGTCCGCGCTCTGCGCGGCGAGATGCAAGGGTCCGCGATGGCCGGCCCGGTGGAGGTTGTGCCATGGCGACCGTCACCTTCGAGCATGTCTGGAAGCGCTACGGCGAGGTGGTCGCTGTGCGGGACTTCAACCTCGAGATTCAGGACGGCGAGTTCATGGTCCTGGTCGGACCGTCG
>MGOD01000069.1:15288-15498 GCA_001795245.1 Chloroflexi bacterium RBG_16_70_13 | reverse complement strand
ACGGCACCCTCCGGATCGGCGAGCGGGTCGTCAACGACGTCGCGGCCAAGGACCGCGACATCGCGATGGTCTTCCAGAGCTACGCCCTCTACCCCCACATGAGCGTCCGTGACAACATGGCCTTCGGCCTGAAGCTCCGCAAGATCCCCAAGGCCGACATCGAGAAGCGCGTCGGCGAGGCGGCCCAGATCCTCGACCTCCAGGCCCTCC
>MGOD01000069.1:14442-15235 GCA_001795245.1 Chloroflexi bacterium RBG_16_70_13 | reverse complement strand
GGCCGGGCGATCGTCCGCGAGCCGGCGGTGTTCCTCATGGACGAGCCGCTCTCCAACCTCGATGCCAAGCTTCGGGTCCAGACCCGGGCCGAGATCGCCCGCCTCCACCAGCGCCTCAAGACGACGGTCGTCTACGTGACGCACGACCAGGTCGAGGCGATGACGATGGGCAGCCGGATCGCCGTCATGAGCGCCGGCGACCTGATGCAGGTCGGCACGCCGCAGGAGCTCTATGACCACCCCACGAACCGCTTCGTGGCCGGGTTCATCGGCAGCCCGTCGATGAACTTCGCGGCGCTGACCGTCGACGGGGACCGGATGAAGGGCTCAGGCTTCGACTTCCCGATCCCGAGCCGCTTCCGGAGCGCCGTCGGCGCCGCCACGTCGCGGGCGGTCGTTGCCGGGTTCCGGCCCGAGCACCTCGAGCTCGGTGCCCAGGGCGAGCACCTGACGATCCGGGCCAAGGCCGACGTCGTCGAGTACCTCGGCAATGAGGAGCTCCTGCACGTGACGGTGGCCGGCCACGACGGTGACGTCATCGCCGTCGTCTCGGCGTCCCACAACGTCCGCCCCGGCGACATCCTGGACCTCCAGATCCCGGCCGATCGACTCCACCTGTTCGACGCGGAGACGGGCGACGCCCTGGCCGCGATGATGCCGGCGGCCGCCGCCGCGAGCGCCTGACGACCTCGAACCGCGCGTCCAGGATGGCGCGGCCAACGCAGGGCGCGCCCGGGCACGGGAGCCAGCGTCCTTCGACGGACGCGAGCGACGGCGCCCAGGGCGCAACGCC
>MGOD01000069.1:14121-14420 GCA_001795245.1 Chloroflexi bacterium RBG_16_70_13 | reverse complement strand
GCCGACGACCGTCTTCGCGAGACCGTCGTCGGCTCCCGGACCGTCCATCGCGGCCACTACCTCGAGGTCCGTGTCGACGAGATCGTCACGCCCGACGGCCGGCGCTCCCGGCGCGACATCGTCGGCCACCCGGGCGCGGTCGCGATCGTCGCTCTCGATCGTGAGGACCGGGTCCTGATGGTCCGCCAGTTCCGGCTGGCCGCTGGCCGGACCCTCCTCGAGATCCCGGCCGGGACCCTGGATCGAGCGACCGATGGCACGCTCGAGGATCCAGACCTCGCCGCACGCCGCGAGCTCGA
>MGOD01000069.1:13712-14071 GCA_001795245.1 Chloroflexi bacterium RBG_16_70_13 | reverse complement strand
CTGGACGGCGCCCGGCTTCGCCACCGAGCTCATGCACCTCTACCTCGCCCGGGAGCTCACGCCCGCCCACCACGACCGGCTGGATCCCGACGAGGACGAGCGCCTCGAGCTGGAGGCAATCCCCTGGCGCGCGGCGGTCGCCATGGCGGATCGCGGCGAGATCGCCGACGCGAAGTCGATCGTGGGGCTCCTCCGCCTCGCCCGGATCCTCGAGCGTTCTTGACTCTGCAGCGCTGGTGCCCCTGCGGCGCTCCGCTGCAGGACGTCGGGTCCCGCGACCGGCGCGCGTCCCGGAGCCTGTGGCCTCGACCGAGGCGTCGGGTCCCGCGACCGGCGCGCGTCCCGGAGCCTGTGGCCTC
>MGOD01000069.1:11581-13684 GCA_001795245.1 Chloroflexi bacterium RBG_16_70_13 | reverse complement strand
GCGCCCGGCGGCCGCGCCGGTCACCCGCGCCCGGCACCCGCGCCCGGCACCCGCGCCCGTGGCCGGGCAGGTGATCGCGCCCGGCGGCCGCGCCCGTGGCCGCGCCCGTGGCCCGCGCCCGCATCCGGCACCCGCGCCCGGCGGCCGCGCAGGTGATCGCGGCCGTGATGGAGCCCGGCGCCCGCGCCCATCGGGCCTGGTTCTGCGTAATGACCACCGAGTGAGCGGTACCCCATCGATCGTCAGGACGCATGCATTCGCCCTGCATGACCATGCAGTGACGCGCGCCAATCGTGCTGGGCCTGCGGGCCGAGGTGCATCTTCATCCGGGCCGCCGCGGCGGGAGGGTGCCCGCGCTTTCGTAACGACCGAGGGGCGGGCATACCGCAGAAACGCGGGCTCAGGTGCGTCGGGGGGGCAGCCGGAAACGGATACGCCGCCGCCGCCGCATGCCGCAGCCGCCAACGAGTCGCGCCGCCGCCGCATGCCGCAGCCGCCAACGGATTTCGCGGCCGCCAACGGATTTCGCGGCCGCCGTCGCCTTCGCGCGCGCCGCGGCGACGCGTCGGGGTCCGCGACCGGCTATCCTCCCGCCGATGCGGGTGCGCCAGTTTCGCCGGGGGGACGAAGCCGGGATTCGCGGCGTGATGGACGCGTCCTTCGACGTCGACCGAATGCCGGGCTGGACGCGCCAGGAGATCGAGGTCGCGATCAGCCGCATGCCCGCCGACCCGGTCGGCGTGGTCGTCGCCGAGGACGGCGACGAGATCGTCGGCTACTGCGCACCGCGCTTCGACGACCTGACGGTTCATCCCGGACATCGCCGGCGCGGCCACGGCCGACGCCTGGCCAGGGCGGCGCAGCAGCTCGCGGCGGAACACGGCCTCAGCGAGCTGGCGCTGTTCGTCCCCAGCCACCTCCCCGGCTCCGTCGAATTCGCCCGCGCGATCGGGCTGCACTACAGCTCGAGCCTGTGGCTCTTCCGGCTCCCGGCCGGTCGCGCCGTCCCGGGGCCGGTCCTGCCCGCGGGCTACGAGACGTACGCCTGGCCCGACGACATCGATGTCGAGGCGTTCGTCGACTTCGCCAACGCGGCCTGGGAGGGCCACCCCACCCCGCTCCACCTGACGCCCGACCTCGCCCGGCTCGTGGCCGACCTGCCGGACTTCGACCCGGACGGCATCCGCTTCGTGGCCCGCGCCGAGGCTCCGGGCGTGCCCGTCGCCTTCGCCAAGACGGAGCTCCGCCCGGACGACGACGGCCGGCCGGTCGGCTGGATCGGCCAGATCGGTGTCCTGCCCGCCCATCGCGGCGTCGGCCTGGGACGCTGGCTCCTGCGCTGGGGCGTCGCGTACCTCCGCGGGCGCGGCGCCGGGGCGGTCGAGCTGGCCGTCGAGGCCGCCAACGACCGGGCCCTCGGCCTCTACCTCCGGAACGGCTTCGAGCCGGCGGTCGAGTGGCCGCACTGGGTCCTGCCGGTCGACGCCCTCATTCCCGCAAACGTCTGACGCTCAGGCCTGGCGCTCCGCGGGTGGCTCCTCGTCCCGTGCCGGCTCGTCGTCCCGTGCCGGCTCCCCGTCCCGTGGTCCCGGCTCCGCGATCGGCGTCGGCCCGGTCCCGGTGCGTGACGTCGTGGCCGGACCCGTGCCGAGCCGTGCGAGGGCGCCGCGGTAGAGCGCCGAGCGCGGATCGAGGGCCACGGCCAGGCGCAGGTGGGTCCGGGCCTCGACCCGCCGGCCGAGCCGCTTCAGGCTCTGGCCCAGGCCGAAATGGGCGTACGGCGACGATGGGTCGACCTCGAGGAGCCGCTCGAAGGTCTCCTTCGCCCGGTCGTACTGGGCGGAGTTGAAGCAGGCCCGTCCGAGCGCCTCGAGGATCGAGCCCTTGTTCGGCTCGGCGCGGGAGGCGCGCTCCAGGACCACGGCCGCCTGGGCGTGATGGCGGCCGCGGATCAGGGCCTGGCCGCGCTGGAACAGCTCGTAGGCGCTCTCGCGGTCGTCGATCGGGTGGGACGGCTCGTCCATCGTCGGATGGTGGCACGGAACCGCGTTCCGCGTCGCCGTGGGCGAGGGCCGCCAGCGGCGGGGGGGGCTCCCCGAAGCG
>MGOD01000069.1:8614-11564 GCA_001795245.1 Chloroflexi bacterium RBG_16_70_13 | reverse complement strand
CGTCAGGTCTGGCGCCAGTCGGCGAGCCGGACCGGGCGAAGGCGCGGGCTGTCGGTCCGGCCGGGGATGCGGCCCCGCTTGGCGATCGGCCGGCCATCGATCTCCTTGAGATCGGCGGTGAAATCGATCGGCGGCGCACCGCTGATGTACGAGCCGACGGCGAACGAGTCGACCGACGCTCCGGCCTCCTTGAAGTAGCGGATCCGGTCGGGCGTCAGGCCGCCGGAGGCAACGATCTTCACGTCCCTGTGGCCGGCGAGATCGAGCCGGGCGCGGACCTCGAGGACGAGGTCGGCCGTCACCCGGCCGCGCTCCGACGGGGTGTCGAGGCGGATGCCGTAGAGCCGGTCGCCGAGGGCCTCGGCGACGCGGAGGGCCTCCTCGGCCTCGTCCTTGAAGGTGTCGACGAGGACGATCCGGGGGACCTCGGGGTCGAGGTCGCGGTCGAACGCCAGGGCGGCATCCACGGTGTCGCCGAAGATCAGGACGAGGGCGTGGGGCATCGTCCCGGTCGGATTCAGGCCGGCGAGGCGGGCACCGGCCGGCGTCGACGCGCCGACACAGCCGCCGACGATCGCGGCGTAGTCGAGGACGTCGGTGATGTCGGGATGAACGTGCCGGGCACCAAACGAGATGACCGGCTCGGGCGCGGCGGCGTTGACGACCTCGCGGGCCGCGGTGGCCCAGCCGGTCGACTGGGCGAGCATCCCGAGGATCGCAGTCTCGTACAGTCCGAAGGCCCGGTACCGCGCCTGGATCCGCAGGACGACCTCCTTGGGCGCGATCTCGTCGCCGTCGTCGAGGGCCTCGACGATCGCCTCGCCGTCATCGACGTCGGCCAGGACGTGGCCGAGGAGGTTCTTGGCCTCGTCGATCCCGCACAGGATCGCCGCCTGGCGGGTGAAGACCTCCATCGTCACGACGGGGTCCATGCCCTCCCGCTCGAGGATCCGCTCGGCCCGGGCGAAATAGACGTCCGCCGAATCGCCGGACAGGATCTCCCACGAGGGGCGCGATCGATGGATGGGCATCAGGCCGCGTGATTGCCGCGAGCGTCGGGGTCAGGCGCTCGACCCGTCACCGTCAGGGGTCCCTCCGTCCGGATCGCCCGCGCGCTCCGCATCGGGCGGTGGCGCCGGCGAGTCGGCGGCGAGTGTACCGTACGGCTCGCTCGGCGACGGGAGGGCAGGGAGCGGCAAGGCCGCAGCGCTCACCCGCTCAACGCTCGACCGCCGCCGCCCGCGGATGACGATCCAGATCCCGAGGACCGCCGTCCCCCCGAAGGCGACCCCGACGACCGCCATGAGCCGCTCCCGCCCGACCCGCGGCGCGTCCGTCACGAAGGCCAGGGCGCCCCGCGCGGCCGCCTCGGCCGCCTCGAGATCGCCCGCCTCGAAGGCGTCGCCCGCCGCGTCCAGCCCGGCCCGCGGCGTCTCGCCGATCAGCCCGATCGTCGAGATGAGATCCACCGGCGCGTCGGCCGCGGCGTTGGCGTCGGCCAGCGTCTCGAGGACCTCGATCTCGGCGTGGCCGATGTCCTGGGCCGCGACGAAGTTGTCGACCGCCGCCTCGTAGGCGTCCTCGAGGGCGCCGTCGGGCTCGAGTCCGAGGGCCGTCGCCGCCGCCGCGATCTCATCGCGCAGGGCGAGGATCTCCTCGGCCTCGGTGATCCGGCTCCGGGCCGCATCGAAGCGCCACGCCCCGAGCTCGGTCCGGACGAAGGACGGCGCCGACCACTCGTCACCCAGCTCGATGAGCTCGGCGTAGGCCTCGCGGGCGGCCGCCCTGGCATCGAGCTCGCGCGTCGCAACGGGCGTCACGACGTACTCGCGGAACAGCGCCTCGGCGCTCCTGGAGCCGCCGATCTCCTCGAGGAGATCGAGGTACCGGCGCCAGTCGTCGCGAACGGTGGCGCGCTCCCCTGGCGCCGCCCCCGGGTAGGCGGTGAGATCCTGGTCGGCGGCCCGGAAGACCTCCCGCATCCGGTCGGGGCCGATCTCGTCGAACAGCTCGTTCGTCACGTACCAGGCCGCGTTGTAGGCCCACAGCTCGCGAGCCTCGGTCTCGTCGGTGATCCGCTGGGGCGGGCCCCACGTCATGAGGTCGATCTCGCCGTCCTCGCCGGGCACCGGCGGATCCGGGACCGCTCGATCCTCACCGAGGGCCTCGAGGGTGACCGCGGCGTAGGTGTCGGCCTGGCCCTCGGAGATCCAGCGACCGGTGAACAGCCCGTCGTTGAACCAGGCGTGGGAGAGCTCGTGGACGATCACCAGGGTGTCGAGGTCCTCGCTGATCTCGATCCGGTCTTCCTCGGTGTAGTAGAGGCCGGCGTAGCCCTCGAGGAGCGGCGAGTAGATCTCGGTGACCTCGAGGTCACCGTCCACCGGCCACGGCAGCCCGATGAGCTCCAGCAGCTCGGGCAGGCCGCGGTCCAGCGTCGTGGAGACCGTCGTTCGCCAGACGGGGTCGTCCGGCCAGCCCCGGACCATGAGCGAGACGCCCCTGGCCGGGCTGACCGTCGTCGTGGCCATCGACGAATCGCGCGTGGCCGTGATCGCGACCCAGAACTGCAGCGGATCGCCGACGTCGGAGGCCGAAACCGACACGCCGTCGGTCGTCGTCGCGACGCTGACCGTCGAGCCGTAGGTCTGGACCTCGAAGCCCCGGGGCAGGATCGCCCTGACCGACGACGCCCCGGCATCTCCCGACGCCCACAGCTGGAAGGCGACGAATGCCGGCCCGACCCGGATCGAGGACTCCGAGCGTGGTCCGCCGGTCGGCAGGTCCCAGCGGATCGTGAGGGTCACGAACTGGCCGAAGAGGAGGTCTCGCCGGAGCCGGAACTGGGCCTCGATGTAGCCATCCCGGGCCCGCGGCGTGACGGCCAGCCCGCCGCTCGCATCCCGGACCGTGATCCGGGTCGCCTCGGGCTGGACATACCACGAGAGCT
>MGOD01000069.1:7528-8482 GCA_001795245.1 Chloroflexi bacterium RBG_16_70_13 | reverse complement strand
GTCGCCGCGGCGGCCGGAGCCGCACCCGGCGGGGCAAGGGCCAGGCCGACGGCCAGGACGAGGGCCACCACCGCCGCCCACCGACGGCGACACTCGCGCTGCCTGCCGAGCACCTGACCGAGCACCTGACCGCGCATGCCGCCCGCCTCCTCGCCCCGCCCGCTCAGCCGGCCCATCCGCGGCGCCGCCGCTGGCGCCCGCGCTGCCCGACGAGCCAGCCGAGGAGGATGATCGCCGCCAGGAGCAATGTGCCACTGATCAGCCGCCCGCGGGCGATGTCTGGGACCGCCCGCCAGTCGGCCTCGGCCGCAGCCGCCGATGCGACCGCCGCGTCCTGGTCCCCGGCCTCGAACGCATCCCGGGCGGCGGCGAGATGGGCCCCGGGCTCGATCCCGATGAGGCCCAGTCGATCGAGGAGCCCCGGGTCGGCGATCCGGGCATCCTCGGCGGCCCCGATCGCGCCGAGCGCGGCGAGCTCGGCGGCCGCCTCGGCCGGCGCCTCCAGGAACGGGTCGTCGCCCTCGAACGCGTCGCGGAGCGCGTCAGGCGGCACCAGCCCGAGCGCCGCCGCGGCCTCGGCGATCGCCTCGCGCTGGCGGACGACGCCCTGCGCGTCGGCGAGGAGCCGGATCGCGGCCTCGAACTGCCAGGCCCGCAGCGCGTCGCGGATGGAACGCGGGAGGCGCCACGGGGCGGCCGCGGCAACGGTGGCGTCGTAGGCCTCGCGGGCCTCGGCGCGGTCGATGAGGAGCACTGCGTCCGCCGGCCGGAGGACCCAGCGGCGCCAGAGTCGCTCGAGGTCCGGGGCGACGGCGGAGTCGACGTTCGCCTCGAGGAGATCGAGCAGGCCTCGCCAGTCGGGCGGGGCGGCCCCGGTCTCGCGAACCGTCGGGCCGAATCCGGCCCCCGACTCCGTCCCGGTCGGCGCCGCCGGCGGCTGGTACGCCGGCTCGC
>MGOD01000069.1:3274-7506 GCA_001795245.1 Chloroflexi bacterium RBG_16_70_13 | reverse complement strand
TGGCCCGGAGGGCCTCGTCCCCGACGAGGGCGGCGATCTTTCGGGCCAGGACGAGCGAGGCGGCGAACCCGAAGGCGTCATCGCTGGCCGTGGCCGCGCCCGCGGCGCTCCAGCTGTTCAGCTGGAAGGCGACGCCGAGCGGGGCATCGGCGAGCTCCGGCGAGTCGATCTCCAGGCCGAGCCGGGCGGCGGCGCGCTCGGCGTAGAACGAGGCGAAGGCCTCGGCGATCCAGCGATCGGCGACGAGCCCGCCGTTGAACCAGGCATGGGCCGCCTCGTGGAGCACCACGCCGGGGCCGGCCGCGTAGCCGATCTGGGCGACCGCGGCAGCCGGGTCGAAGAGGGCGGCGTACCCGCCGCTCGTCCGGACGAACGCCTCGGTGAACGCCAGAGGGCCGTCGTACGGCCAGTCGAGGCCCGTCTCCTCGGCCATGACCGGCAGGCCGCCGAGGACGACGTCCCGGACGCGGGCGAGCCAGTCGGGATCGTCGGGCCAGGCCCGGAAGAGGAGGACGGCGCTTTCCCCGCCGACCGGCACCGCGCGGCGCTCGTCGACGTAGCCGCCCGGCCGATCCGCGGTGATGTCGGCGACGAATGCCAGGGGCGTCGTGAGCGGGCCGCTCGAGTAGACCTGCCAGCCGGCCGCGTCGACGGTCGGGCCGTCGAGCGGCCCACGCCCCAGGGCGACGGTGTACCCGTCCGGGATCCGGACCTCGACGGACGAGCCGGGGGTCTCGGCGGTGGCGTACGCCCAGGCCTGGAAGAGCACGAGCGACGGCGTGATCCGGACGACCCGGTCCGGCGCGCCGCCGGGGTCAGCGAGGTCGTAGGTCAGGGTCAGGGCGAGGGACTTGCCGGCGGCGATCCTCGAACCGAAACGGAGGCGGAGGAGGACGCCGGCCTCGGACCTCGATGACACGGCGACGCTCGGCGATCCCGTCGACGTCGAGAGGGCGAAGTTCGACGTCCCCGGCTGGACCGAGAGGTAGCCCTGGTCGAAGAAGTAGCGCCGGGTGAGGGTGTCCTTGAGGGTGTTCGTGGCGGTGATCCGGACGGTCACGGCCACCCGACCCTCGTCGGGGTGGACCTCATAGGTCGCCGCGCTGACGAGGGTCAGGCTGGGCGTCGCCGCCCGGACGTCGTGGGGCGCCGGGTTCGGCCCGATGCCGATCGCGGTCGCGGCGAGGACCAGGGCGGCCATGACCCGGATTCGGCGCGACGTCCCGGTCGCGGCGACCCTCATCCTTCGACCTGTGCCCCGGCGGCCTCATCGGCCAGCTCCGCGGCCGGCCCCTCGGCAAGCCCCCCGGCGGGCTCGGCGAACAACTCCGGGACCCGGGGCCCGAAGCGCTCGAGCAACGCCGGCGTCCGGCCGGGTCGATCGCCGTAGCCGGCAGGGACCCGCCCGCCGATCCAGAGCCACGCCCGGGTCTCCTCGAAGAGCCGGTCGGCGATGCCCACGACCCGGGCCAGGGCGAGGCCGAGCTCATCGGCGTCGAGCCAGCGGGCCGGGAGCTCGACCGCGAGGATCGGCCGGCCGTCGTCGGCGATCGAGAACTTGGCAAGCGGGAACTCGTCGTTCCAGCGAAGGAGCGCCCGGTACGCCTTCCGGAGCCCGTCACCGATCGGCGGAGCGAGATGGGCCCAGGCGATGAGGCCGAGGGTCGGGTCGAGGATCAGCGTCGTTCGGAGGTCGCGTCGCTGCCGGCCGTCGAGGACGACGTCCCAGGCGGTCACGCCGTCGCGCTCGAGGCGCGGACCCGGCGGGACCCCGAGCTCGGCGAGCCAGGCCTCGATCTCGGCGGGGCTGGGGGCGGCGAATGCAGGCACAGCCCCGGCGGACGGGGCGGGTTTGAGGGGCACCGCGGCAGTCTAGATCAGCCCGCCGAGCGCGCGGCCTCCGTCAGGACCTCGATGGCGACCCGGGCTTCCCGGGCGGCCGCAGGTCGGCGGCTCGCGCCCGGGTCGACCGAGCCGCCACCGGGGATCACCTTCTTGACGAAGTCGGCGATCCGGACGCCCTCGCCGATCCGGACGTTGCGCCCGATCCGGGTACCGCGCGGGATCGTGGCCTGCTTGCCGACGACGGTGATGCCCGTGTTCAGCCGTGCTGGCTCGGCCTTGTTGGGCGTGTCGTCAGGGCCCTCCCCGACGATCGCGCCGGGCCCGACCGTGACCTCCTTGTCGAGGATCGCCCGGTCGATGACCGCCCGCGACCCGATGACCGAGTCGAACATGACGATCGAGTCCCGGACGACGGCCCCCATCCCGACCCGGACGCCCGGCGACAGGACGCTGTTCACGACCGTCCCCTCGATGACGCAGCCGTGGCTGATGAGGCTTCGATGGACCTGCGCCGTCGGTCCGACCTTGGCCGGCGCCCGTTCCTCCGACTTCGTATGGATGACCCAGTCCAGATCGTAGAGGTCGAGCTCTGGGTCGTCGACGAGGAGGGCCATGTTGGCCTCCCAGAACGACTGGATCGTGCCGACATCCTGCCAGTAGCCGGCGAAGCGATAGCCGTAGACCCGTGCGCCGCCGTCGAGCATCGCCGGCACGACGTTGCCCCCGAAGTCGATCCGATCCTCGTCGAGCCACTTCAGGAGGGCCCGCCGGGAGAAGCAGTAGACGCCCATCGAGGCGAGGTCGCTCTTGGGCTGCTTGGGCTTCTCCTGCCACTCGACGATCCGGTCGTTCTCGTCGAGGGCCAGGATCCCCATCCGCGACGCCTCGGCGAGGGGCACCCGCCGGACCGCGATCGTGACGTCCGCCCGCTTCCGGCGGTGGGCGGCGATGAACGGCTGGTAGTCCATCTTGTAGATGTGGTCGCCGGCGAGGACGAGGATCGTGTCGGCGTCCGAGCGCTCGAGGATGCTCCGATTCCGGAGGACGGCGTCGGCCGTCCCGCGGTACCACTCCGCCACGCGCCCGCGGGCGATGTACGGCTGGAGGAGCTTCACCCCGCCCCTCGCCCGGTCCAGGTCCCACGGCCGCCCCAGCCCGATGTGGTCGTTGAGCGAGCGGGGGTTGTACTGGGTCAGGACGACGACGTCGTTGATGTCCGAGTTGACGCAGTTGGACAGGGTGAAGTCGATGATCCGGTACTTGCCGCCGAAGGGGACCGCGGGCTTGGCCCGCACGGACGAGAGGATGGACAGCCGCTCGCCTTCGCCGCCGGCCAGAATCATCGCCATCGTCCGCTTCACTGGGGCGCCTCCATGGATTCCGCGGGCGGGGTCTCCGCGTCGATCGTAGCACCGCCTCGTCGGCGGCAGCTCGTCGGCGCCTGAACGCGGGTGCCGGCAGCCACCGGATCCCTCGCCCGGCGAGCGGCTACAGGAAGAGGCGCGGGTTCACGAAGTCGTCGTTGAGCTCGACCATCCAGTGGAGGTGCGGCCCCGTGGTCCGGCCGGTCATGCCCTCGTAGGCGATGACCTGGCCGGTCACGACGTGATCGCCGGCGCGGACCCGCGGGGGATGGGCGGAGTTGTCGACGTGGGCGTACCACGTCACGAGATTCTGGGCGTGGGCGATGATCACGATCCAGGCCTTGGGCTTCGGGTCGTAGGGATTCGCGCCGG
The DNA here is from genome assembly GCA_001795245.1 of Chloroflexi bacterium RBG_16_70_13. Classification (GTDB taxonomy): domain Bacteria; phylum Chloroflexota; class Limnocylindria; order Limnocylindrales; family CSP1-4; genus UBA5189. The sequence continues at coordinate 3,925 of MGOD01000069.1, read as the reverse complement.
CGAACAGGACGACCCCCGGTCCGGCGGCCCGGATCGGGGTGTACATCGGGGCGGCGATGTCGATGCCGCTGTGGAAGTGGGCGCAGCTGCCCTTGCGCGGCTCCCACGAGAAGCCCGTGCAGCCGTACTCCTGGGTGATCGTGCCTTTCATCGGCCATTCGAGCGTGCCGTTGTAGATCGAGGGGATGGCGCCGCCCTGGTACTGCGCGGCAACGAGCCGGTCGATCTCCTTCTGGAGCTGCTGCTCCGCCTTTTCGCTTGCGGCGATCGCCGCCGTCAGGGCCGCCTTGTCCTTGGCCAGCCGGGCATAAGCGGCCTGCTGCTCGGCGAGGAGCCGCTTCGTCTCCGCCTCGAGCGCGGCCAGCCGGTCGCGGGCGGCGGCAAGCTCGGCGAGCTGGGTGTCGAGGACCGCCCGCTGGGCGTCGGCCGCGGCCCGCATCGATTCCGTCTGTTCGCGGGTCGAGACGACCGTCGCGTGGAGGACGGTCAGGACCTCCTGGTCGGCGACGATCTGCTCGGCGAGGGCCTTGTCCTGCTCGGCCAGGTCGAGGTGGTAGGAGACCTCGGCCAGGACGTCGGTGAAGGTGTCGCTCGAGAGCATCGTTTCGAGGAGCGTCGTCCGGTCGGTGGCGTAGGCGAGCCGGATTCGCT
>MGOD01000069.1:1917-3224 GCA_001795245.1 Chloroflexi bacterium RBG_16_70_13 | reverse complement strand
CCTCGATCTCCTCGAGCTGGGCGTCGAGCCTCGCCACCTGGGCATCGAGCTCGTCGACCTGGGCCTGGGCGACGGCGACGTCGAACGTCATCCGGACGACCTGCGTCTTCACCGCCGTCAGGTCGGCGTTGATCTCGGCCAGCGACGACTTCGTCCTGGCGAGCTCGCGGCTGAGCGACGCCTGGCTCCTGGCCAGGGCGGCGACCGCCGCCTTCTGCTTCGCGATCTGGGTCTCGATCGCCTGCTGCTTCGCGATCGCGTCGGCCAGGTCGTCGGCGCGGACCACCGGCGCCGGGGACGCGACGAAGAGGCCGCCGAGGACGGAGGTCAGCAGCAGGGCCAGGATCGGGCCGCGGCCGGCATGCCGGCGTGGCTGGGTCCAGCCCCGGGCGTCAGTGATCGAGCGGCGCATCGAGAGGCGTCGTCATCGCGCGAACGATCTCCACACGTGCTGGGGCGCGCTGGGTTTTCGCTCGCCGGGCGACCGCCGCTCCCCGTTGGGCACCACGCAGGAACGACACTTCCGGCTGCCGGGATCATCCGCCACGGTGTCCAGCCGTGGCCCCGACGATGGTCCCGGCGTCGCCGGAGCGATCCGCCGGGGCGGGTCAGGCGGGAGGGTTGGCCAGCATCGCCCAGAGGGCGCCGGCGATGAGGAACGGCCCATATGGGACGTAGCTCTTGAGGGTGATCCGGTGCGCGGCCATAAGGATCACGATGGCCACCGCGGCGGCGAGCGCCCCGACGATGAGGGTCGCCACGAGCCGGGTCGCCCCGACGATCAGCCCGACGCCCAGGAGCAGCTTGAGGTCGCCGATCCCGATCGCCCCGGCCCCGAACGGGATGGAGATGACGAGGAGCGCGGCCGGCAGGGCCACGCCCGCGACCGCCGCCCAGAGGAGGTCGGTGGGCGTCCGGACGTACGGACCGATCCCGGCCACGAACCCGACGATCGCGTAGCCCACGAGGGGCAGCGTCACGACGTCCGGCAGGAGGCGCTGGTCGAGGTCCGTGGCGAAAAGGAGAACGAGGAGGACGACCACGACGCCCACGAAGATGAGCCCGCGCGGATCGTTCCATAGGCGGTCGACGAGGAGCGCCAGGGCCAGTGCGCCGGCGAAGGCAACGACCGCGGTCCGCCAGTCAACCGGCCGGACGGAGCCGTCCTCGTGGGGCGGCCAGCGAGCCGCGATCCGGTCCGCCGCCACGCCCCAGGCGAGGCCGGCCACGGCCGCGACGACGATGACGACCGCGTCCGCCGGGCGAGCGATCGGCACGGCTTGGCGGCCTCGTCCTTCGGGGGCGGC
>MGOD01000069.1:0-1908 GCA_001795245.1 Chloroflexi bacterium RBG_16_70_13 | reverse complement strand
CCGGCCTCAGGCCGGCGCGGCCCCCGCCAGGGCGAGCTCGACGAGGGTCGCGTGCGAGGCGCCGCTGGCGCCCCGGGCGGCCCACGGCTTGGCCTTGCGGTAGTACGCCGTGCCCGCGATATCCAGATGGACCCAGGGCTTCGTCACGAACTCGCGGAGGAACAGGCCGCTCTTCACGAGCCCGCCCTCGGCGCCGCCGGTGTTCACGACGTCGCCGTACCACGACTCCATCTCGGTCAGGTACTCGTCGACGAGGGGCAGCTGCCAGTAGCGCTCGCCTGCCCGGGCGCCGGCGGCGAGGACCTCGCCGGTCCATGCCGGGTCCGTCCCGAAGGCGCCGGTGACGAGGTCGCCGAGGGCCCGCGAGACGGCCCCGGTGAGCGTCGCCACGTCGACGAGGTGGGTCGCCCCGAGGCGCTCGGCGTAGGTCATCGCGTCGCCCAGGATGAGGCGGCCCTCGGCGTCGGTGTTGATGATGTCGACCCACTTGCCGTTGAGCGCCTTGACCATGTCGCCGGGCCGGGAGGAGTGGGGGCCGGGCATGTTCTCGACCGCCGGGGCAACGGCGAGGAGCGGCGTCCCCGGCGCGAGCCGGGCGACGGTGGCGATGGCCGCGATCACGGTGCAGGCACCGGTCTTGTCCATCTTCATTTCTTCCATCCGCTCGGGCGGCTTCAGGCTGATGCCCCCGGAATCGAAGCACACGCCCTTGCCGATGATCGCCAGGTGCCGGCCCGCCGCGTCGAGCTCGCCCTTCTTGCCCGACCGCATGACGATCATCCGGGGCGGGTTGTCGCTGCCGCGTCCGACGGCCATGAACATGCCCATGCCGAGCTCGGTCGCCTTGTCGGGGCCGATGACGTCGATCCACAGGCCGTGCTTGCGGGCAAGGGTGTAGGCCTCTTCGGCGAGGACCTCGGGGCTGACGTCGTTGGCCGATCGGTTGGCGAGGCTCCGGGCGAGGTTCGCGCCCTCGCCCATGATCACGCCGCGCTCGGCGGCCTTCGTCGCGGCCGCGGCGTCTGTGCCGGCGGGGGCGATAAGGACGAGCTCCTCGATCGCCGGCGGAGCCGTCGGGACGTCGTCGACGTAGATGGTCTTGGGGTCGAACATGCCCTCGACGACGCCGCGGGCGACGAGGCCGGCGACGAGCTCGGCGCCGCCATCGACGCCGGCGAGGGGCTCGAGCCAGACCGCGAGCGAGGCCGCGTGGCGACCGGCGAGCCGGTGGAGGGCCGCCGAGCCGAGCCGGACGGCGAGCTCGCGATCGATGTCGTTGGTCGGGCCGGCGCTGATCGTCAGCAGCCGGGCGGCCCGGACGCCGCCCGAGGCGGCGATCGACGACGTGAAGCGCTTCGGGCGCAGCTCCCCGAAGGCGGCGAGGGCCTTCAGCTCCCCGCTCGCGCGCCGATCGATCTCCCCAAGCGGGCCCTCGAAGACGGGCTCGCCGACGATCGGGATGACCAGGACATCGGCCGCGACGTCCCATGGCTGATCGGTTGTGACACGCAGGCGCACGGAAGCAGCTCCTCCGGGAGGGGGCCATGTCCGCGCGCTCGGTCGGACGGCCCGGGGTATCAGACCCGGAGTGTACGTCAGGCGCCGCCGCTCCCGGCGGGCGCGAGCGACGTCTCGGCGGGCGCGAGGGCTTCGATGATCAGGTTCAGGCGGCCTCGCGCCTGCTCGATCGCGATGACCGCCTGGTTGAGGCCGCCGCGACCGATGTCGGCGACGATGACCACCAGGCCGCGGGTGTCGGGTGGCAGGTTGGCCCGGGCCTCGCCCTCCTCGCGATAGGCCTCCCGGACGGCGTCGTTGACGAGGCCGCCCGAATCGCGAAGGGCCGAGTAGAGGGCGATGAGGGCCTCGTCGTAGTGGCGGTTCCGGCGGATCCACTCGTCGAGCGTC
>MGOD01000068.1:11541-12106 GCA_001795245.1 Chloroflexi bacterium RBG_16_70_13 | reverse complement strand
GGTCCTCGTAGATCCCGAACTTCGTCGGCCGGTCGCCCGAGTACTCGAGTCCGGCGTGGTAGCCCGCGCCCCGGGCCGGGTTGACCCGGAGCCCGATCGTCCGCCCGGGTGCGCGCCGACCGACCCGCTCGAGCTGGCTGATGCCGTCGACGTTCAGGTGGAAGCCCTCGGCGGCGAGGATCATGTCGAGATCGCGCTCCGAGAGGTTCGTCCCGGTATAGCTGATCTCGTTGGGCTGGAAGCCGCAGTCGAGGGCCCGGCTCACCTCGCCCGGCGAGCAGGCATCGATGCCCACGCTCTCCGGCGAGCCCGGCGCGCCGAGGCCCCGGAAGACGGCGAGGACCCGGGGGTCGGGGTTGGCCTTCATCGCGAACCGGAGGCGGTACGGAATCCCGGCCCCGGCGAGGGCCGCCTGGAACCGGTGGGTGTTCTCGCGGTAGCGCTCGAGGTCGTAGACGTAGAGCGGCGTGCCGTGCTTGTGAGCGAGCTCCGAGGCAAGGCGACCGGCGATCCGCAGGCGACCGCCCTCGACGTCGAGGCCCGGGCGGATCCACCAGTCGGGCGC
>MGOD01000068.1:10296-11510 GCA_001795245.1 Chloroflexi bacterium RBG_16_70_13 | reverse complement strand
GCCGCGAGCGTCGTCATCGACGCCGGCCGATCCGGCCGAGGTGCGTGTCCTGGAACGCCGTCGGGTACTTCAGGCCGTAGCCGAGCGCCCGGTCGATCCCGACGTGACCGAGCAGGACGGCCCCGACGAGGATCAGCGGGCCAGACTGGGCGACGAGGGCGATGAGGAGGACGAGCCCGGCCGTCGCCCAGTTGTGGACGATGTTGTAGAGGATCGCCCCGGCATGCGGCCCCCGGAGGTAGCCGAGCATCGAGAGGTCGGGCAAGAGGAGGGCCACGAGCAGGAGCGGCAGCGGCTGGTTGAGGAGGACCCAGATCACGACGCCCCAGGCGAACGCGATGACCCCCTCGGCCCGGAGCCAGCGCCGGACCCACGGGGTCGTGTCCTCGAGGTGGACATTCCCGGTCACGGCGTCTGCGCTCGGCTCGCGTTCCATCCGGATCAGGAGGCGGCGCGACCGGCGGCGGCGGGGCCGTCCCGACGCGCGGCCGAGGGCGTCCAGCGGTCGGGCCCCTCCTCGACGTCGACGGCGAGCGCCTCGAGGAGATGCCGCGATGCGTGGGCGATCTCCTCGATGGCGGCATCGAAGGCCACCTGGTTCCGGGCCGAGGGCGCCCGATAGCCGCTCACCTTCCGGACGAACTGGCGGGCCGCGGCCTCGATCTCGCCGGTCGTCGCGGCCGTCTCCGGCCGCCGCAGGGTCTTGATGCTTCGACACATGCGGGTACGGTACGGCCGATGACTCCGATCCGCCACACCGCGCCGCCGGCTCGCTGGTGGCTCCGCCGGCTCGCCTTCGCGATCCTCGCCGGCCTGCTCATCGCCGTCGCGATCGACGTCGCCCGGAACGGCGTGACGGCGATCTGGCTGCGGTACGCCGGGGCGGTGGCCTACGGCGCTCCCGGCGAACGGTTCGAGATCGCGGACGGCCACTCGCTCTACCTCGATTGCCGGGGGAGTGGCTCGCCGACGCTGGTCCTCGAGGCCGGGATGGGCTCCGACAGCGCCACGTGGAGCCCCGTCCACGAGGAACTGGCCGCGATCAGCCGGGCGTGCGCCTATGACCGGACGGGACGAGGCCGGAGCGACGGCGGCTCCGCCGGGGACCTGGCCGGGATGTCGGGCGAGCTCACCGGGCTGCTCGCCGCGGCCGGCGAGCCGGGGCCGTACGTCGTCGTGGGGCACTCGCTCGGTACGGTCATCGGGCGCGTCCA
>MGOD01000068.1:10097-10286 GCA_001795245.1 Chloroflexi bacterium RBG_16_70_13 | reverse complement strand
CGGCGGGAGGACGTCATCGGCCTCGTCCTCGTCGACGGCTTCGATCCGGACATCTTCGACGAGCGGGTGGTGCCGCTGCTCGGGCCGATTCGCGACCAGTACCTCGACCAGACCGCCGGCCTGTGGCGACTCGTGAGCTCGGTCGAGGGCATCGACGTCGAGGCGTCCCGAGCCCAGCTCGCGGACTCC
>MGOD01000068.1:9927-10013 GCA_001795245.1 Chloroflexi bacterium RBG_16_70_13 | reverse complement strand
TCTCGCCGGGGCTGGTCAGGCTGACGCTCGCCTGGGGGGCGAGCCACATGGTCCAGTTCGACCAGCCGGCGGTCGTCGTCGAGGCC
>MGOD01000068.1:3727-9857 GCA_001795245.1 Chloroflexi bacterium RBG_16_70_13 | reverse complement strand
CCTCCGTTCGTGGACCGCTGGAAGACGATCGTCGAGCCGTTCCGGATCCATTCCGTCGAGCCGGTCCGGATGACGACCGTGGAGGAGCGGGTCGCCGCCCTCGAGGCGGCAGGCTACAACCTCTTCAACCTCCACGCCGACGACGTCCTCATCGACCTCCTGACCGATTCGGGGACCGGGGCGATGTCGCGCGACCAGTGGGCCGCCATCCAGCACGGCGACGAGTCGTACGCGGGCTCGCCCTCGTGGTTCGCCTTCCTCGAGAGCGTCCAGGCGCTGTTCCCGTTCCGCCACGTCATCCCGACTCACCAGGGCCGGGCGGCCGAGAAGATCCTGTTCTCGGTCATCGGCGGGCCGGGCAAGTCGATCCCCAACAACACCCATTTCGACACGACCCGGGCGAACGTCGAGTTCAGTGGCGCCGAGGCGGTCGATCTCGTCATCCCGGAGGGCCGGGACCCGGCCGCGATCCACCCGTTCAAGGGCAACATGGACGTCGAGGCCCTCGACGCGTTCCTCCGCGAGCGCGCCGGGTCCGTGCCGGTCGTCTTCGTCACGATCACGAACAACTCCGGCGGCGGCCAGCCGGTCTCGCTCGAGAACCTCCGGGCGGTGCGCGCCGTCTGCGACGGGCACGGCATCCCGCTCTTCCTCGACGGCTGCCGCTTCGCCGAGAACGCCTGGTTCATCAAGCTCCGGGAGCCGGGCCAGGGCGACCGCTCGATCCCCGACATCGTCCGGGAGATCGCCTCGCTCGCCGACGGCATGACGATGAGCGCCAAGAAGGACGGCCTTGCCAACATCGGCGGCTGGCTGGCGATGAACGACGACGCCCTCGCGGAGCGCTGCCGCAACCTGCTCATCCTGACCGAGGGCTTCGTGACCTACGGCGGCCTCGCCGGCCGCGACCTCGAGGCGATCGCCCAGGGCCTCCGCGAGGTCGTCGACGAGGACTACCTTCGCTACCGGATCCGCTCGACGGCCTACCTCGGCGACGCCCTGGACGCGGCCGGCGTGCCGCTCGTGAAGCCGTTCGGCGGGCACGCGATCTACCTCGATGCCCGCGCCCTCCTGCCGCACATCCCGCCGCTCGAGTACCCCGGCCAGGCGCTCGCCGTCGCCCTCTATCGCGAGGGGGGCATCCGCGGCTGCGAAATCGGAACGGTCATGTTCGGGCAGCACCCAGACGGCACGGAATCAGCGGCCGCAATGGACCTCGTCCGATTGGCCATCCCGCGGCGGACCTACACCCAGAGCCACATCGACTACGTCGTCGAGGTCGTGAGCTACGTGGCTTCTCGCGCCTCCGACCTGCGCGGCATGCGGATCGTCCAGGCCCCGCCCGCCCTGCGCCACTTCACCGCGACGTTCGAACCGCTCGGGTAGCCGACCTAGATGCGATACACGTCCCCTGAGTCGTGCCAGCAATCACCCCACAACAATTGAGCTGGCGAGGTAGCCCGGATCGACTGCCCGGGCGACGTGACGAGCGCAAATGTGTCGATCTTGAGTCGCCGCACGCATCAGATGCCCGCGTCGCGCCGAAACCTCTGCGGGCGGTCACCGTGAGGTTCGAACCGATCGGCTGAGGTTCCTCGCCGGTCCCGTGAAGCGCGTCGGATCACGTCCCCAGCATGCGGCGGGCGAGACAGACCGGCGGCGTGGTGTCGAAGTGGGCACCGAGCTCGCTCAGGTGGGAACGGCCGAGCCAGTCGGCGTTGCGTGCCAGCCACGCGCTGAACCGCGTCGTGCCGAGGGCCGGCTCGTGGCTCACCAGAAGGACGGCCATCAGCCCGTCGAGCTCCTGGCGGGTCAGGATGACATCGCCGAGGGCACGTCCCAGCAGGCCCGCGGCCGCGAGCGCGATCGGTCCCGGCGTCGGCAGGAGGGCGGCGTGGCTGCCGATCGCATCGCGGATGACCGTGACGAAGTCGCGAAACGTGAAGACCTCGGGCCCGACGGCGTCGATCGTCCGGTTCGAGCTCTCGTCCGCAAGACGGATCGCAAGATCGGCCAGATCCTCGACGGCGATCGGCTGGATGCCGTATCGCCCGTCGCCCGGAATGCCGAACACGGGGAGCCGGCGGAGGAGGTAGGCGATCGTGTTCGGGAGGATCGGGTTGTCGCCGAACAGGACGGTCGGGCGAAGGATGCCGAACGAGGGGCCCGCGGCCGCCAGGGCGGCCTCGACCTCGGCCTTGCCGCGGTAGTAGCTCAGCGGCGACGAGGGATCCGGGTTGGCGATCGAGACGTGGGCGATCCGATCGACCCCGGCGTGCGCAGCCGCTCTGAACAGACGTCGCGAGCGCTCGACTGCGAGGTCGTGGCCGGCTCCACCATGGTCGTACCGCACCCAGTAGGTGTTGACGAGGACATCGATGCCGGCCAGCGCAGCAACGAGGGTCGGCTCGTCGTCGAGAGCGAGGGGCGAGCAGGAGACCCGCCCGCCGAACGGATCGGGGCGGTCGGGGTGGTTGGTGAGATTCCGGACCGTGTCCCCGCGATCGAGGAGTCGACCCGCGATGTGCCGGCCGCTAAACCCGAATGCCCCGGTAACCGCGAATGTGGCCATGGCCCTGGCCCCTGCCTCGTGAGCGGTAACATGCTATCTCAGAGAAGCAAGTATTGACCGAAGTATCCGCTACTGTCAAGTAGCACGTTCTTCCCTCGCCCGAGCGGCGGCGCGAGGCGGGGGCCGCTGCCAAGGGTCCCGCCAGATTGTCCCGCCGGATGGTCCCGACAAGGGTCGTAAGGGACGCCGTGACGCTGGGAGGGCCATCTGGCCGTGGGAGCGTCATCTCGGGCCGTAGGCGTGCGCTGACGGACTCAGGCCGAGCGGGCCGGGGTTCGAGCCCGTGCGCCGGCGGAGAACGCCGATCTCGCGCTCCAACCAGGGCGGCCCGGAATTCGAGCCGTGCGCCGCCCGGGACGCCGACCCGGGCTCAGTCCAAGCTCAGCCGTACTTCCAGTAGATCGGGCCGGTGTAGCAATGGGCGAGGGCGGTGCAGGCGGCGCCGCTGAGGTCCCAGGTGCGCCCGGCCACATACGGCCCGCGGTCGATCACCGGGACGGTGATCGTCCGCCCGTTCGCCGGGTTCCGGAAGGTCACGAGCGTGCCACACGGCAGCGAACGATGGGCCACACCCATGATCGTCGTCGTGTAGGCGTAGCCGCAGGCGGTCCGCTTGCCGTAGAAGCCCGGCCCGTAGAACGAGACGTTCCGGTCGTAGCGCCACGGGTTGAGGACGACCACGATCGGGTCGGCCGGCGGCTGCTCGGCGGGCGGCCGCTCGCCAGGCACGGCCGACGGCCCCGCGGGCATGGCGTCGCCGAGAACGTCGGTGGCGCCGAGCGAGCCGTCCGAGTTGAACGCTTGGTCTGGGGCAATGGTCATCGTCGAGCGTCCCGCGGACATCCCATCGAAACGGACCGCCGCGAAGGCAGACCTGTCGGGAGAGATCTCGGTGGCCGGTGGCCTCGAGGTGGCCACGGCCGGGACGGCGACCGCGGTGAGGGCGGCGATGAGCGCCGCCCGCACGATGACGCGGATTGATCGCACGTCGCCGACAACTGTACCCGGGAATCGCCTGCAGCGTTGAATCGGCCACCCGACCGCGACATGTCAGGGGGGTGACAATCGCGGACAGCGATGGCCAGACGGACGATCGACCTCGACGCCCCGCTCAACCTCGGGCTGGTTCTGGGACCCCTCGTGCGGGGCCGCGGCGACCCGACGATGCGCCTCAGCGCCGTCGCCGCGGCCCGGGCGACGAGGACCGCGGACGGCCCCGCGACGCTCCTCGTGGAGGCCCGCGGAGCCCGACTCGAGGCCGAGGCCTGGGGCCCCGGCGCGGACCGCGTCCTCGACGGGCTGCCGTCGCTCCTTGGCCTCGACGACGATGCGACCGGCTTCGAGCCGCGTCTTCATCCGGTCGTCGCCGACCTCGCCCGGCGGCTCGCGGGGCTCCGTCTCGGCCGGACCGGCGCGATCCTCGAGGCCCTCGTCCCGGCGATCCTCGAGCAGCGCGTCACGGGCTCCGAGGCAGTCCATGCCTTCCGGACGCTCGTGCGCCGCCACGGCGAGCCCGCCCCGGGCCCGGCGGCGACCGCCCAGCGCCTTCGTCTCCAGCCATCCCCCGAAGCCCTCGCCGCGCTCCCCTACTTCGCCTTCCACCCGCTCGGCGTGGAGCAGCGTCGCGCGGACATCGTCCGGCGGGTGGCCCGCGACGCGGGCCGCCTCGAGGCGCTCGCAGAGCTGCCGGGATCGCGCCGGGAGGTCGGGGTCGCGGCCGCGGCGCGGCTCCGCGGGTACTCAGGCGTCGGTCCCTGGACCGCGGCCGAGGTCACCCTGCGCGCGCTCGGCGACCCCGACGCGGTGAGCGTCGGCGATTTCCACCTCCCGAACCTCGTCGCGTTCGCCCTGGCTGGCGAGCCACGGGCCGACGACGCGCGAATGCTCGAGCTCCTGGAGCCGTGGCGGGGTCATCGGGCGCGGGTCGTCCGACTCCTCGAGGCCTCCGGCATCGCGGCGCCCCGGTACGGCCCGCGGTATGCCGCGCCGGATCGGCGCGGGATGTGAGCCGACCAGAGGGAACCGGCGGGCGCCGGGCTCGTCTGGGGGCCATGAAGCATCGAGCCAGCATCACCTTCCTCATCGCCACCTTCCTCGTCGCGGCCTGCTCCGGCGGCGCGGGTTCCGCGACACCCGGACCGAGCGGTTCGCCGCCCAACGGCGCGGCGCCCCAGGGCCTCGACGCGCGGACCTTCCTCTCGACGGGCGTCGAGGGACGCGACCTCGTTGCCGGTACCCAGATCCGGATCAGCTTCCAGGACGGCCAGGTTTCGGCGAGCGGCGGCTGCAACTCGATGAGCGGGCCGTACCTGCTCGACGGGGATCGCCTGGTTGCGCGAAGCCTCGCCACGACCGAGATGGCCTGCGAGGAGCCGCTCATGGCCCAGGACATCTGGCTCGCGGATCTCCTCGACGGGGCCACCATCGACCTTGACGGGACGACGCTCACGCTCACGAAGGGCGGGGTCAGCCTGACGCTCGAGGACCGCGTGGTCGCCGATCCCGACCGTCCGCTCCTCGGCACCCGCTGGGTCGTCGACGGCCTCGTCTCCGGCGGCGCCGTGTCGAGCGTCCCGGCCGGCGTTACGGCCGCGCTGACGTTCTCCGACGGCCGCGTCGACGTCGAAGCCGGCTGCAACCGCGGCGGCGGGAGCGTCGCGATCACGGCCACGACGCTGGGGTTCGGCCCGATCGCCCTGACGAAGATGGCCTGTGGAGCAAATGCGATGGCCGTCGAGGCGGCGGTCGGCGCCGTGCTGTCGGGCACCGTCACGTATTCCATCGTGGCGGGAACGCTGACGCTCGACGCGGGCGGCCCCGGCCTGATCCTCCGCGCGGCGACCTGAGGCCAGCCCGCCGGCACGGGCGGCGGCCCTCGGCGCGGGCCGCTCAGCGGGGGACGAGCGCCTCCGACATCGCCCGGAGGTGGGCGGGCGTGGAGCCGCAGCAAGCCCCGATGATCGAGGCGCCGGCAGCCCGGACCTCGAGCGCGTAGGCAGCCATGGCCGCCGGCTCGGCCCGGTAGACGGCCTTCATGTCGACGAGCTCGGGCATGCCAGCGTTGGACTTCCCGACCAGGACGGCGTCGGGGGCGACCGCCCGCATCTTCGTCACGACCGGGATCAGCTCATCGGGGCCGTTGCCGCAGTTGCCGCCGATCGCGTCGGCGCCCCAGTCCTGGAGGGCGCCGACCGCGCGCTCGGGCGAGACGCCCATCATCGTGTGGCCACGCGTATCGAACGTCATCGTCGCCACGAGCGGCAGCGCCGGCGCGGCCCTGCGCGCCCCGGTGATCGCGGCCCGAATCTCCTCGAGATCGGACATCGTCTCGATCCACAGGAGGTCGACGCCACCGGCGACGAGGGCCCGAGCCTGCTCCTCGAAGATCTCGACGGCCTCGTCGAAGTCCAGCGTCCCGATGGGCGCCATGATCGCGCCCGAGGGACCGATGTCCCCGGCCACGAGGGCGTCCACGCCCGAGGCCTCGATCTCGGCCCGGGCCAGGACCGCGGCCATCTGGTTGACCTCGCCGACGTGCCGCTCGTTGCCGTGAAGCTC
>MGOD01000068.1:864-3700 GCA_001795245.1 Chloroflexi bacterium RBG_16_70_13 | reverse complement strand
TCAGGATGATCCGGGCCCCGGCGTCGAGGTAGGCTCGGTGGATCCGGCGCACGATCGAGCCCTGGGGCAGGGCCACGTTCCACATCTCGGGCGGGTCGCCGAACTGGAGCCCGGCGGCAAAGAGCATCGTTCCCATCGCGCCGTCGGCAACGACCGACTGGCCGCTGCCGAGGAGCGCCTCCCAGCGGGCCCGGGCGACGGCGGGCGGGACGGGTCCCGGAGCTGCGTGGCCTTCGAGGAGCGTGTCCATCGTCCGGGAAGGGTAGCCCGCCTCCGGAAAACGGTCGAGGGCTCATTTCGGGGTCGAAGGGCCCCCGAGCTCGGCATGGGACAATCGGCATCGGTATCGGCATCGGAGCTCCGCGCCCACGGCGAGACAGGCGCCGATCCGGAGGGACCATGCTGCTCGGCCTCGATCACCTCGTTATCGCCGTCACCGATCCCGACGCGGCCGCCGCGCACCTGGAAGCGTCGGTCGGGCTCGCCTGCACAGGCGGCGGCCGGCATCCCGCGTGGGGCACCTTCAATCGGCTTGCCTGGCTCGGGGACACCTACATCGAGCTGATCGGGGTGTTCGATCGGTCGCTCGCGCCGAATGGCACCGTGTCGCTGGCGGTCCTCGACGCGCTCGACACGAGCCACACCGGCCTCGTCTCCTATGCCGTCGCGAGCGACGACCTGGACGCCGACGTGGCGCGCCTTCGGGAGGGGGGCTCGCCGCTCGGCGACGTCGAGCTCCGGTCGCGCACCCGGCCCGACGGCGAGGTCGTCCGCTGGCGGGCCACCTTCCCGCCCACGCTCGGACCGTCCGAACCTCCCTTCGTCATCGAGCACGAGCTCGTCGGCGCCGAGTGGGGCGACCGTGCCCGCGAGGTGCGGGCCGAGCTCGCCCACCCACTTGGCGGCCCGGCCCGGATCCTTGCGATCGAGCTGCCGGTGGCCGACATCGAGATCGCGGCCGGGGCCTACGCCCGAACCGTCGGCATCGAATTCCCGGACATGGATCCGCGCGGCGCGACCGCGCGCGTCGGGTCCCAGGCGATCCGGCTGGCCCACGGCGCGCCGCTCTGGAACCCCGCCGTCGTGGAGATCGAAGCGATCGGCTTCACCCCCGCGCCGGCGTCCCGCGAGATCGATGCCCTCGGCGTTCGCTGGCGCGTCCGCGCCTGACCCGCGGCGGCCCGCCGGCTGCGGCTGTAGCCTGAGGCCGATGACTCGACATTCCGGCGGTGCGGTTGGCGGGCAGCGCGTGCTCGCCGCGGTCGCGTTGGCGCTCCTCGTGGCGGCCTGCTCGGGTGCCCAGCCCACCGGCGACGGCCCGGCGAGAACGGCGGTACCCTCCGGGTCACCCCCGCCCGTCACGCTCGACCCGAGCCCCACCGATGCAGCCACGTCATCGCCTGTGGCGACATCCGAGTCCACCGTCCTCGTCGGGGCGGGCGACATCGCCTCGTGCGACTCGCTGGGCGATGAGGCCACGGCCAACCTCCTCGACGGAATCCCCGGGACGGTCTTCACTGCCGGCGACAACGCCTATGACCGGGGAACCGCCGCCGAGTTCGCCGACTGCTACGACCCGTCCTGGGGCCGGCACCGCGACCGGACGCTGCCGGTCGCGGGCAACCACGACTACATGACCGCCGATGCGGCCGGCTATTTCGGCTACTTCGGGGCCGCCGCCGGCGATCCATCGCAGGGCTGGTACGCCACGGACCTCGGCGCGTGGCGGATCTACGCCCTCAACAGCAACTGCGCCGCGATCGGCGGCTGCGAGGCCGGCTCGCCGCAGGAGCGCTGGCTTCGCGAGGACCTCACGGCGAATCCGCGGGCGTGTGCCCTGGCGATCTGGCACCACCCTCTCTTCAGCTCCGGCGACCACGGCAGCGACGAACGGACGGCCGCTCTGTGGCAGACCCTGGACGCTGCCGGCGCGGAGATCGTCGTGAACGGCCATGACCACAGCTACGAGCGGTTCGGACCGCAGGACGGCGATGGGGTGCCCGATCCGGCCGGAATCGTCGAGCTCGTGGTGGGCACCGGCGGGGGCAGTCACTACGACTTCAACGCGCCGCTCGCGAACAGCCTGGCCAGGGACAACACCGCCTTCGGCGTCGTGCGGTTCGAGCTCTACCCTGAAGGCTGGTCGTTGGACTTCGTGCCGATCGCCGGCGCGTCCTTCACCGACTCGGCGAGCGGCGCCTGCCACTGACCGGTCGGCGCGGTAGGGTTTGGCCCCGACAAGGAGACCCGATGCCCGAGATGCCGAAGTTCACGAAGTCGAGCGCCGAGGTCGTCGAGCGCTTCCGGGCCGCGCTCGACCGACACGCGGCGCCCGACCTCGTCCTGAAGCCGATGTTCGGCTACCAGTGCGCCTGGATCAACGGCAACATGGCCACCGGCCTGTTCGCCGACGAGTGGTGGGTCCGCGTCTCCGAGCCGGACCGCGACGCCCTCCTCGCTCTGCCGGGCGCCCATCCGTTCGAGCCGATGCCCGGCCGCTCGATGGGCCGCTACGTCGTCCTGCCGCCCGATGTCGCCGCCGGGACCGCCGACCTCGACGCCTGGCTGACGAAGGCCTTCGAATTCACCCGGTCGATGCCGCCGAAGGTGAAGTAGCTCAGCCCGCCGCCGGGCGGGTCATGGCGGCGGGATCGATGGCCGCGTCGAACGCCTCTGCCGTGAGGTAGCCAAGGGCCAGGGCGGCCTCGCGGAGCGTCGTGCCCTCGTGGTGGGCCTTCTTGGCGATCTCGGCGGCCTTGTCGTAGCCGATGCTCGGAGCCAGGGCGGTCACGAGCATGAGCGACCGGCGCAGGTGGTCGCCGATCACGGTGACGTC
>MGOD01000068.1:636-780 GCA_001795245.1 Chloroflexi bacterium RBG_16_70_13 | reverse complement strand
CGTGGGCGATGATCGGCTTGAAGACGTTGAGCTCGAAGTTGCCCTGCGAGCCGGCGATCGTGATCGCCGTGTCGTAGCCGAAGACCTGGACGCAGACCATCGTCAGCGCCTCGGACTGGGTCGGGTTGACCTTGCCGGGCATGA
>MGOD01000068.1:0-624 GCA_001795245.1 Chloroflexi bacterium RBG_16_70_13 | reverse complement strand
CGAGGAGCCTGGCTCGTTCTCCGGCAGGCGGAGCTCGCCGAGGCCGGCCCGCGGGCCGGAGCCCAGCCAGCGGATGTCGTTGGCGATCTTCATCAGGCTCGTGGCGAGGGTCTTGAGGGCGCCCGATGCGAAGACCGTCGCCTCCTGACCGGCGAGGGCCTGGAACTTGTTCGGGGCGGTGACGAAGGGGTGCTGCGTGAGCTCGGCGATGCGCCGGGCGACCCGGACGCCGAATTCGGGGTGCGCGTTCAGGCCGGTTCCGACGGCCGTGCCGCCGAGCGCGATCTCATACAGCCCCGGGAGGGCGGCCTCGAGGCGGGCGATCCCGCCGTCGAGCTGGGCGACGTATCCGCTGAACTCCTGCCCGAGGGTCAGCGGCACGGCATCCTGGAGGTGCGTCCGGCCGATCTTGACGATGTCGTCGAAATCGCGGCGCTTGACGTCGAGGGCGTCCCGGAGGGCCCGGACGCTTGGGATGAGGCTCTCCACGAGGGCCGTCGCGACCGCCATGTGGAGGGCCGTCGGGAACGTGTCGTTCGACGACTGGCTGCGGTTGACGTCGTCGTTGGGGTGGATCGGCTTCTTGCCGCCGCGGGTGCCGGTGGCGATCTCGTTGGCCCGGCT
>MGOD01000067.1:13033-13807 GCA_001795245.1 Chloroflexi bacterium RBG_16_70_13 | reverse complement strand
AGGTCGCGGTCATCGATTCGACGACGATCAACCTCTTCCGGCTGGCCTCGGCCGCCCTCGACGCGAGGCCGGGCCGGCGGGCCGTGGCCATCGCCCGGTCAGAGTTCCCTACCGACCGCTACGTCGTCGAGGGCCTGGCGGCGGCCCGCGGCCTGGCGATCCGCTGGATCGACGACGATCCGATCGAGGGGGTCACGCTCGACGACATCGACCGCGTCCTCGATGTCGACGTCGCGCTCCTCGTCCTCTCGCACGTCAACTACCGCTCAGCGGCGATCGCCGACCTGCCGGCCATCACGCGCCGTGCCCGCGCCGGTGGGGCGCTCGTCGTGTGGGACCTGTCGCACGCCGCGGGTGCCGTGCCGGTCGAGCTGGCGGCGGCCGGCGCCGATCTCGCCGTCGGCTGCACCTACAAGTACCTCAACGGCGGACCCGGCTCGCCGGGCTACCTCTATGTCCGGCGCGAGCTCCAGGGTGAGCTGCGGCCCCCGATCCAGGGCTGGTTCGCCCAGGAAGACCAGTTCGCGATGGGCCCGACGTTCCGGCGTCGCGATGGGATCGCCGCCTGGCTCACCGGGACGCCCGGGGTCATCGGGCTCGCCGCCGCCGAGGCCGGCATGGAGCTAACCGCCGACGCTGGCGTGGAGCGGATCCGGGCCAAGGGGATCGCCCTCACCGAGTACGTGATCGAGCTCCACGACGCGTGGCTCGCCCCGCTGGGCTGTACCCTCGGCTCGCCCCGCGACGCGGCCCGGCGTGGCGCCCAGGTCGCCA
>MGOD01000067.1:8867-12950 GCA_001795245.1 Chloroflexi bacterium RBG_16_70_13 | reverse complement strand
TCGCCCCTCACGACGTCGTTCGAGGACGTCTGGCGAGGCCTCGTTGCGCTCCGCGACCTCCTCGAGTAACAGCACGCCGGGCGAGCGAGACCATCCACACGTGGTAGCGCCTGTCCTCAACCTTTGGGAGCGGTCGGTTTCCAGGGCCCTTCGATGACCGTCGCCTCGTGGTGGCCGGGCCAGGGCGGCATCGTGACGCACAGGAACTGGAGTGGCTCGACGCCGTTACAGCGGTATTGGAACGCGGTCCCGACCGGAATGTCGATGGAGACGCCCGGTTCCAGAGCGGTGGTCTCTTCACCGGCGCCGTCCCGTCGCCAGATCTGGCCTTCGCCCGAGAGCACGTGCCAGAACTCGCTCACCGTGGCGTGGACGGTCGCCCGGTTCACCTGACCCGGCGGGACGGTGGAGTGGATCATGTCGCCGGTTTCGCCTCCCACCAGGTAGCGGATCTCCGCGCCTGCAGGGGAGCGGCCATCGGGGGCGATGGGGAACAGGCGGGTCTGCATGGAGAACCTCCGGGTGCTCCGAAGCAGTATCCCGCACGGATACCTCGTTGGCCCTTTGTGTCAGATCGTCACCCCGGGTCGGTTAGCCGGTCTCCGAGGCCGAAGGCCGCGGCCCGAGCCACGAGAATGTCCCGGCCTGAACGCGGGCCGGGACGAATCTGATCTCCGGCGAGTCCGGACCTCAGGACGATCTCGTCCAGTCGTCCCCGGGTGACGATCTGAGGCAAAGCGGGCGTTGGACGTTCGGACCGGCGCCGCTCGGCCGGGCCGTCGCTCAGCCGGGCGGTCGGTCAGGCAGACCTCGCGGCGCGCCACTCGTCGAGGAACCGGATCTCGACGGGCTCGATGTCGTCGGCCGGGGTGAAGCCGAAGACCTGGCCGTAGAACGAGAGCTCGGCGCCGATCGAGCGGATGATCGCGTCCCGCCCGCGGAAGCCGTGGTCCTCGCCCGGGAACAGCAGGTAGGCGTGGGGGACGTGCCGCTCCCAGAGCGCGTCCACGATCCGCTCGGCCTCGGATGGCGGCACGATCCTGTCCTCGGCGCCCTGCTCCACGAGGACCGGGACAACGATCTGCTCCGCGTGGAGCGAGGGCGACCGCTCGAGGTACCGCTGCTCGGCCTCCGGCCACGGCCCGACGAGCCGCTCTAGGTAGCGTGACTCGAACTTGTGGGTGTCCTTCACGAACGCCCGCAGGTCGCCGATGCCGAAGTAGGTCGTGCCCGCCCCGAACGTCCGGCGGAAGGCGAGGGTGGCGAGGGTCGTGAAGCCGCTCGCGGAGCCGCCCCGGATCGCCAGCCGAGCCGGGGCGGCAAGGCCCTGGCCGACGAGCCACTCCGCTCCCGCGACGCAGTCATCGACATCGACGACCCCCCACTCGCCCTCCAGCGCCCGGCGGTAGTCGCGGCCGTAGCCGGTCGAGCCGCCGTAGTCGACGTCGAGGACCGCGAACCCGCGGCTCGTGAACAGCTGGACCAGCGTCGCCCAGCCGCTGAACGCGAAGGCGGTCGGGCCGCCGTGCGACGTCACGATGAGCGGCGGCAGCTCGCCGTCCGGAGCACGGAACTGGCGGCTGTGGGGGGCGTAGTAGTTGGCGTGCGCCGACCGACCGCCGGAGCTCGGGTACTCGACGTTGTGGGGCGCCGAGACATCGGCCGGGTCGGGCACGAACGGCGTCGCGCGGCGGAGAACGGTGACGGCCGATGTCGCGAGATCGAGCTCGATGAGCGCGGCCGGCTCGAAGGGCGAGGCAACGCGCAGGAGCGCCGTGCTGCCGTCGATGGCGACCGAGCCGATCTCCGTGTACGGCAGGTCGAGGATGGTCGGAGCGCCGTCCGGATCGATCCGGTAGAGCCGGTCCCGGCCCCCGCTCCGGCCGACCGCCAGGATCCCGCCCTCCGGCAGGAAGGCGTAGCTGGCGATCCCGAAGATCCAGTCCGGCGGCGCGAACTCGGCCGCCATCGGCGCGACCGGCTCGACGACGCCGCCCCGGAAGCGCTGGAGGTTCATCCAGCCGTCGGGCTCGGCGACGAAGTGGAGGACGCCGGCGGGCGACCAGCGAGGCTGGCTGATCCAGTCGGAGGCGCTGCCGGCGACGGTGATCGCCTGGCCCACCGATCCGCCCTCGCCGACGGGGGCGAGCTTCAACTCCGTCCCATCCCAGGGCATGTTCGGATGCCGCCATTCGAGCCAGGCAAGGGTCCGCCCGTCCGGTGACAGGCGCGGCGCGGCACAGAAATCGGCGCCGCCGGCCATGACCTCGACCTCGCCGTTCGCGAGATCGATGGTGACCAGCTCGTTGACCCACTCGCCGTGGGCCGCGATGACGTCCGGGTCGTGGTCCTCGCGCACGGCGTAGAGCCGGCCCCGTGGTCCATCATGCTCGAGGTCGGCGAACCGCCAGGCGCGATCCGGCGTGAGCGGGGCGAGGACGCCCGGCGCCGTGACCCGCTGGAGCCTACCGGTGGCGAAGTCGGACACGACCACGAGGTCGCCGGACACGAGCGTCGCGGCGCCGCCGTACTCCTGGACGCGGGTCCGGGCGTTGAAGCCCTCGGGCGTCAGGCGGGAGACGGTCCCATCGGGGTCACGCCGGACGAGGACCTGACGACCCCCCTCCTCGGGGCGCCCCTCCAGCCACCACCGAACACCGCCGGAGGCCCGCGCCTCGCCGAGGAAGACGACGCCCTCGGTGAGGCGCTCGATCGGAAAGGGCGAGGCCCAGCTGCCGTAGGGCGCGGTGGTCGACTCGGTCATGCGGGGAGTTCGCTCCAGTTCGCGGGGAGGTACCGGCCGCGGGACTCAGGTCCCGTGGCGCCACGAGGCGACGTAGGCCGCCTGCTCGGGGGTCATCGCATCGAGGGTGATGCCCATCGCGGCCAGCTTGAGGCGGGCGACCTCGGCATCGATGGCCTCGGGGACGACGTAGACCTGGTGCTCGAGCTCGCCATGGTGGCGGGCCGCGTACTCCGCGGCGAGGGCCTGGTTGGCGAAGCTCATGTCCATGACCGCGGCCGGGTGGCCCTCGGCGGCGCCGAGGTTGACGAGCCGTCCCTCCGCCACGAGGTGGAGCCGCTTGCCGCCGACCTCGAACTCCTGGACGTTGTCGCGAACCTCGCGGACGTGGCCCTCGGCCATCGCCCGCAGGGCGGTGAGGTCGAGCTCGGCATCGAAGTGACCGCTGTTGGCCAGGACCGCGCCGTCCTTCATGGCCTCGAAATGCTCGCGCCGGAAGACGTTGATGTTGCCGGTCGCGGTCACAAACAGGTCGCCCCAGGCGGCCGCCTGGCCGGCGGTCATGACCTGGAAGCCGTCCATGAGCGCCTCGAGGGCCCGGACCGGATCGACCTCGACGACCGCGACGTGAGCGCCGTGGCCGGCCATCCGCGAGGCGATCCCGCGCCCGACCCAGCCGTACCCGGCGATGGCGACGTTGCGCCCGGCGATGAGCAGGTTCGTGGCCCGGACGATGCCGTCGAGGGTCGACTGGCCGGTCCCGTAGCGATTGTCGAAGAGGTGCTTCGTGAGCGCCTCGTTGACGGCGATGACGGGGTAGCCGAGGGCCCCGTCGGCCGCCATCGCCCGGAGGCGGATCACGCCGGTCGTCGTCTCCTCGGTCCCGGCCATGACCTCTGCGACCTGGGCCGGGCGCTCCTGGTGGAGGAGCGAGACGAGGTCGCAGCCGTCGTCCATCGTCAGCTGGGGGCGTGTGTCGGCGACGGCGTTGAGGTGCCTGTAGTACGTGTCGCGGTCCTCGCCCCGGCGGGCGTACGTCGCGATGCCGTACTCCGTGACGAGCGCCGCCGCGACGTCGTCCTGGGTCGAGAGCGGGTTCGAGGCCGCAAGGACCACGTCGCCGCCGCCGGCCTGGAGCGTCCGCATGAGGTTGGCCGTCTCGGACGTCACGTGGAGGCAGGCCCCGATCCGGATGCCTTCGAGCGGCCGCTCGTCGGCAAACCGCTCCCGGATGAGGCGGAGGACCGGCATCTCGCGCTCGGCCCACTCGACGCGCCGGACCCCCTCGGCGGCGCGGCCGAGGTCGGTGACGTCGTGGGCGGGCGTGGCGCCCGGGCGCT
>MGOD01000067.1:8414-8757 GCA_001795245.1 Chloroflexi bacterium RBG_16_70_13 | reverse complement strand
CCGCTCCTCGAACCGGACGTGCTCGGCGTAGCCGAGGTGGCGATAGGCGCTAATGGCCGGTGGATTGTCGGCCCGGACGTTGAGCACGACATGGTCGCACGACTCGAGGAGCTCCGCCGTCACGGCCCCGGTGACCGCGGTCGCGTAGCCGCGGCCGCGGTAGTCGCCGTGGGTCAGAACATTGCCCACGACCGCCAGCCGGGCCCCCGGGCTGGTCACGTGGGTGCCGGCGGCGGAGACGAGCCGGCCCTGGACCCGGAGCCCGTAGTAGACGCCGTCGGCGATGGCCTGGGGCGGCAGCCAGGCTCCGAATCCGAGCTGGTAGAGGCGGTTGAGCTCGGTC
>MGOD01000067.1:6953-8395 GCA_001795245.1 Chloroflexi bacterium RBG_16_70_13 | reverse complement strand
GATCGACACCGGGGTCACCCGCGGGCCGGAAGCGCCCCCGGTCGACCCACATCCGGACCATCTGCGGACCTGAATCGAGGCGATACGCGGTCGAGATCGCGGGGACGGCAGCGGCCAGCGAGGCGATGAATGCCAGGCGGGGGCGGATGACGTGGCGGAGCACTGCGACGATCCCGTCCTCGCGGCCCATCGTGAACAGCGGCTGGGGCGAGGAGCCCGAGTACTCCATGACGATGGCGACGACCGAGCCGCCGCTCCAGGCGGCCCCCCAGCGCGTCTTCGAGAACTCGCGATCGTCGAGGTCGCAGATCGCGTAGGCGGCGTAGATCCGGTCGCGCTCGAGGAAGCCGCGGAGGAGCGCCCGGTCGGCGGTCAGCGCCGCGCTGATCGCGGTTCCTCCCCGGGATATCGCGACCGACGCCATCAGCCGTCGCCCGGCCCGGCGTCCGGTTTGGTGTCTGACTCGGTACGAGGCTTGGCGTCCGGCTCGGTGCCAGGCTCACCGCCGGCCGAGGGCCGCTCGGGACCTGCCCCGGCCCAGCCCACCGGCGACGGCACGGGTCCCCGGCGCGCCTCGCGCGACGCGCTGCCGGCCGCCAGCGCCGGCCCGAACGGCGGCCGGAGGACGCCCTCCTCGGTGACGATCCCGGTTATCAGCTCGGCCGGGGTGACGTCGAAGGCGGGGTTCCAGACCGCCGTTCCGACCGGCGCGATCCGGGTCCCGCGAACCTCGGTGACCTCGCGCGCGGCGCGCTCCTCAACCGTGATGGCACCACCGTCGGGTGTGTCGAGGTCGACCGATGAGATCGGGGCGCAGACGTAGAACGGCACCCCGTGCCGGGCCGCGAGCACGGCCAGCGGGTAGGTCCCGACCTTGTTCGCGGTGTCGCCGTTGGCGGCCACGCGGTCCGCCCCGACGAGGATCGCGTCGACCTTGCCGGCGGCCATGAGCGAGCCGGCGGCGACGTCCGGGATGAGGGTGTGGCGAACGCCGGCCTGGGCCAGCTCCCAGGCCGTCAGCCGGGCGCCCTGGAGGTAGGGCCGCGTCTCGTCGACCCAGACGTGGATCGGCCGCTCGGCGTGGTGGGCGGCCTGGACGACGCCGAGCGCGGTCCCGAACTGACCGCAGGCGAGCGGCCCGGTGTTGCAGTGGGTCAGGATGTTGAGCTCGCGCTCGCCCGTGTCGGGCAGGGCCGCCAGGCCGTGCTCGGCGAGCCGGCCGTGGTCGTCGTTGGCCTCGAAGACGATCCGGTCGGCCTCGGCCCGCATCGCCGCCGCGATCTCGATGCCATTGGCTCCCGCCGCGGCCGAGGCCTCGTAGGCGGCAATGACCCGGCGGACCGCCCAGCCCAGGTTGACGGCCGTGGGGCGAGCGCCGGCCAGCGACTTCGCCGCCGCTCGGACGATCGCGTCGCGTGAGCGCGGCGGCGCGTTGCGGGCCA
>MGOD01000067.1:6486-6945 GCA_001795245.1 Chloroflexi bacterium RBG_16_70_13 | reverse complement strand
CAGCCGCCGATGGCCAGGCTGAGCGCCGCGACCTGGCCGATGGCCGGCGCTCCGCGGACCGCCATCTCGCGAATGACGCGGGCCCCGTCGTGGGCGTGGCGGACGGGGATCTCCACGAGCGAGTCGGGCAGCTCCCGCTGGTCGATGACGAGGAGGACGTCGTCGGCATCGAAGCGGAAGGGCGTCCGGAACCCGGTCGGCGATTCCGTTCCCGTGGCCCGCTCCGGGACGGCCGTCGCGACCGTCGCTCGCGCGCCTCGCGTGGGAGCGCCCTTCCGCGTCGCGGTGCTGGCGCCCATCGCCGAATCGACGGTCCCAAGGATGGCCTGCGCCTCGGCCGCGGAGCGGTCGCGGACCTCCGCGACGGCCCCGACGACCTGGGCCGCACCGGCGGCGATCTCGCCGGCGAACTGGCGGAAGAACCGGCGGCGGGACGGGTCCGGCGGGGAGGCGCTCATC
>MGOD01000067.1:2062-6403 GCA_001795245.1 Chloroflexi bacterium RBG_16_70_13 | reverse complement strand
TCGCGGCCGCCGAGGAAATCGAGCTCAACGAGGAAGGCGAGGCCGGCGATGTCGCCCTTGAGGCGCTCGACGAGCTCGATCGTGCCCTTCACCGTGCCGCCCGTGGCGAGGAGGTCGTCGACAATGAGGACGCGCTGGCCGGCCTGGATCGAATCGCGGTGGATCTCGAGGGTGTTGGAGCCGTACTCGAGGGCGTACTCGACGGACAGGGTCTCGGCCGGCAGCTTGCCGAGCTTCCGGACGGGCACCAGGCCGGCACCGAGCTCGTAGGCCATCGGGGCGCTGAAGATGAAGCCCCGCGATTCCATGCCCACCACGACATCGATCTTCTCGCCGCGGTACGGCTCGATCATCAGGCCGATCGCTTCGCGATACGCCGCGGCGTCCTTCAGGAGCGTCGTGATGTCGTAGAACAGGATCCCCGGCTTCGGGAAGTCCGGGATCTCGCGGATCTTCGCGCGAAGCGTCTCGGCGGACATCGATGCGGGGTCCTCCTGGGCGGGGTCTGCCGGGGCCGGATGGTGCCGCCCACGCGACCGGTCGAGTCTACCGCACGGCGCCCCCCGTTCCCGCCCGGGGTCGGCGACCTCGCACCGTTCGTGGCGCAGCGTCTCGTGCCGCGTCTCGCGCTGATCTTGTGCCTCGTGTTTCCGGTATGCCCACCCGGAGGGCGTTATCGACGGATTGGAGCGCGTCAGCGCCACCGGAGCCGCCGTGGAGGTCATATTGCCCACCCGCTGGTCAGTAGCCACCGTTTGCCATCCGGCGCGGCTGCGGCCTCGAGATACTGACCATCGGGAGAGCATTTCGCGATACTCGGGAGCCCGTGCCGGGGGGTGAAACCGCGGGCCCAGGCCGCGGGGTGAGACCGCGGGCCCAGGCCGCATCGTTCCGCCCGACGTCAGGCCGCGGCGTCACCGGTCGTCGGCAGCGCCGCAGCCGCAACCGCGTGGCGATGGAGCCGCGGGGCGAGGAGGAACCCCAGGAGCGCCACGCCGACCCCCATCGCGATCGTGGCGCCGAGCGCCGGTGCGGGCCCGGCCCCGGCCCGAATCGAGGCGGCCAGGATCGCCCCCGCGATGCCGGCCCCGAGCGCCGTTCCGAGGGCATCGGACAGCGACACAGCGGCGGTCACGGCACCCTGGCCGTCGCGGGGCGCGTCGCGCAGGACGATGATCGCGAACTGGGAATAGGCGAGGCCCATGCCGAATCCCGCGACGGCGAACGTCGGGAGGGCGATGAGCGCCGAGACCTCGGGCAGAAGGACCGGCGCGAGGCCGGCCATGCCGAGGGCCACGATCGGGAAGCCGATCCGGACATAGCCCTCGGCCCCAACCCGGGCCACGGTTCGTGCCTGGAACCACGATCCGGCCGACCACGACAGGGTCGCCGCGGTGATGGCGATCCCGGCCTCGAGCGCCGACCAGCCCCGGACCTCCTGGAGGAGCAGCGTGACGTTCACGTCGACCGCGAAGAAGGCGAAGGTCAGGAAGCCGCGGAGGAGCACGGCGGCGGGGTAGCCGCGCGCGAGACGGAGCGTCCCGGCCGGTGTGAGGCGCCGGAACGCCAGGAGCGTGATCGCGAGCCCGGTGAGCGAGGCCGCCGCGAACACCGTCGGATGATCGCTCAGGAGCCCCGACGTGAGAACCGCGGCACCGACCGTCACGATGACCGCCCAGCCATAGCGCCGCCGGCGTTCGACCCGGGCCTCGGCGATGACCGCAGCGCGAGCGCCATCGTCGCCGTTCGCCGTCGCGCCCGGCTGGACCGGGATCGCCCGCAGCGCCCCGAGGGCGATCGACCCGGCGATCGCGATGAGGGGCAGGAGGCCCAGGAAGACGAGCCGCCAGTGCCAGATCTCGGCCACGAAGCCGGCCACGACCGGCCCGAAGACGCCGGGCAGGACCCAGGCGGCGGACAGCGTGGCGAACATCTGGGGTCGCAGCCGGTCGGGCATGCTCCGGCCGATCGCGACGTAGGCGACGGGCGGCACCGCGCCGGCGCCAAGCCCCTGGATGAACCGCCCCACAACGACCGTCTCCATCGTCGGCGCGAGCCCGCAGATGAGGAGGCCGATCGCGAACAGAACGAGCCCGCCGACGAACGGCAGGACCATCCCCCGCTCGTCGATCAGGCCGCCGACGACGGAGATCCCGATGAGCGTCCCGAGGAAAAAGGCGGAGAAGACCCAGCCGTAGAGCTCGAGGCCGCCGAGATCGCCGGCCACGATCGGCATCGCGGTCGCCACGGCCAGGGCCTCCGACGCGACGAGGGTGATCGTCAGGACGAGCCCGAGGGTCAGCGGTCGGCGGGCAGGCGACCAGAGCGAGTCCGGCCGATGCATTGGCATGGTCGCTGCCGGATCGGGGAGGATCACCGCCGGAGTCTACGAGAGGCCGTCCTCGACCGCCGCCGGTCGCGCCGCGCTCGATCTACGATGCCATCGTGGCCGTCACTCGAACGGAGCTCGCATGGCGTGCCGGGCTGCTTGCCGTGGCTCTGGCGACTGTCGCGGCGTGCGGCCCAGCGCCGTCGACCGTTCCTCTGGCGACGCCCGAGGTCAGCTGCTCTGACACCCGCTTCGACCCGCCGCCGGTGCTCACATGCGGGGCGGCAGTGGCTGTAGCCACGACCGCGCTCCCGTTCCTCCATCCACGGATCGTCTCGATCGAGTTCGCCTGGGGCGGCTGGTGTCCCCCCTGGGCCCGCTGCGCCCTCATCCGGACGACCGATCGCGGCTACGTGATCTTCAGGTTCGTGAGCGGTGACCCACTCCTCGTCAACGTGGCCATCGACGAAATGACCGGTGCCGCTACCGTGACCGATTCGGAGCCACTCCCCAGCGGCGGCTGACGGGCGGTAGCCGGATTACCATGACGGCCATGCTGCGTGGCGCGACGGACGACGCGACGACCCGGTACCTCGAGGAGGTCGCGGCCGACATCAACGGCCTGCTCGGCACCGGGATCGAGCTCATCGAGCTCGCCATCGAGGCTGACGGACCCGATGTCGTGGTGCTGCGCGCGCGGTACGGGATGGCCGACGAGACCATCGAGAGCGTCGGGCGCGGCGACTCGGTCATCGAGGCCCACGCTCGCCTCCGCGGCGCGATCGTCGGCGATCGCGTCGGGCTCGGGCTTCGAGTCCTCGTCTAGCGCGCCGGGCCCGGCGGACTCGACTCGTCCGGCTCGGGCCAGAAGGGCTCGTTGGGCTGGAGCTCGATGCCCCGGGCGAACAGCTCGCGCCTCAGCTCGGCGAACAGGAGTCGGCCCTCCGCGAGCCAGGCTTCGTCGCGGGTCGGCTCCCAGGGCAGCTTCGAGTCGTCGTACTCGGCGATCCAGCGGGCGGCTCGGGCGACGATGTCGGGCGGCAGCGAAAGCTCGGCGAGCGGCACCCGTTCCCCGCTCTCGTCCCAGAGCAACGCGCCGTCGTAGTCGGGCCAGAACTCGACGATCGTCATCGATGGCGGAGCCTACGCCCCCGGGTCGGCTATCTGACGAGGTCGAGTCGGACCCAGCGGTCGGCCGACTGAATGAGCGGGACGTCCTCGAGCACGTCGCCACTCTGGATCGCGACGATGACCGCCTCGGAGCCGCACGGGTGGAGCCAATTCCAAAACGCCGCGATGATTGCGACATAGCCGCTCGCGGCTCGCCCGAGCGTCGACCTGCTCAGGTGCTGATCCCGCTCCTTCGGAGGACGGGCACCAGGGGCGTTCGAAACGTCAGTCCCCTGCCATGCGGCGAACGTACGCAGTCGATTGCGTATCGCGACGGCGATGAGCCCGAGCGAGGCCTGACTACCTCTTCGGCAGGGGCGTCTGGCCGATGATCCGACCTCGCATCCGCTCCTTGTAGTCTTCCTGCTCAGCGCGGGTGAGCCCGGCGGGGAATCCGGCTGCCGCCCCGACCCGATGCGAATCGGTATGGCCCTTCGGCTGGTCGCACCCGACGATCGCGAAGTCGCTGCCCCAACCGCAGTGGCGCAGGACGTTCAATCGCCTGAGACCCATGCTCTGTCCTCCCCTCGTCCTGTCCTCGGAGCCTTCGCTCAACCGCCCCGGCGGTCAAGGGTCAAACGACCCTCCCAGGGAAGACTGCGCCGTCTGACCGGCCCAACCGTTGCGACAATGATCGTCAAGGCGACTCAGCGCGCCGGATCGAAGGCCTCCGGGGAAGGGGTAGATTGGGCCCGATGAACACGGCTTCGGTCGCCACAGACCCGCCCCCGTGACGACTGCGAGCGGCATCCGAAGATGACCTTGGGTGCGGTGTTCTCGAACCGCGACGTCGTCCGCCGGTATCGCCATCGCGCGCCGTACCCGGACGAAGTCCTGACCGC
>MGOD01000067.1:948-1929 GCA_001795245.1 Chloroflexi bacterium RBG_16_70_13 | reverse complement strand
ATCCATGAAGGCCGGCGTCTGCCCGGCGGCGCCGACCGGCGCCTCCAGTGGATCCATGGGCGCGCGGAGGATGCCCCGTTGTCGCCGCCCTACGGCCTGATCACGGCAGGCGCGAGCCTGCACTGGCTGGACCTCGATGTGGCACTCACGCGACTTCGCGACGCTCTTGCTCCAGGCGCGGTGCTGGCCGTAGCCGACACGGAGATCGTCCATGGCCCGTACCGACCAGAGCTCGAGGCGGTCATCCGCGAGCACTCCGAGCTCGAGCATCACACCGAGACGCCGGACTTGATGGAGGAGCTCAATGCCTCCGGCCGGTTCGCGATCCAGGGTCGGCATCGAACGGAGTCAGTGCCGTTCGAGCAGTCGGTCGACGACTACATCGAGATGCTCCACAGCACGAGCACGCTCGCTCGTCTTCGACTGGGCGATCGTGCTTCACGCTTCGACGCCGACATCCGCGCCGTGTTCGCTCGCCACGGCCTCGATCGCCTCCGATATGGCGTCGTCGGTGTCGTCATCTGGGGACGGCCGACCTAGCCGCGACGCCGCAGACCGCACTCGTCGGCCTCCTCGCTTGGCACACACACCACAGTCAGTCGCCTGTTGGCTTGGGGACGACCACGGTGAGGTCCCCGTCGGTGACGCGGTAGACGTCCGCATCCACGGCTGCGTGGCAGTGCTCAAGGCGTTCGCCAAGAAGGCCGGCGCTCTCGCAGAACGTGCGATCGGCGTCCAGGCGGGCCCGCCAGATGATGGCTTCGAGGGCCGGCGTGTCCTCGTCGTTTAGCCTGCCGAAGGCTTCGCCGGCGATGAACGTGCCGTCGATATTCGTCGCAAGGACGCAGGCGACGTACAGGGTCGGTTCCGGTTCGGTCGGGAGCGGCGACGCGGTTCCGACCGGTGAGGGGCTTCTGCTACCAATCTCGATCGCCCGGAGGACCAGGCAGGCCGCGGCGTCCTTGTCGATGGTCAGGCTGA
>MGOD01000067.1:378-886 GCA_001795245.1 Chloroflexi bacterium RBG_16_70_13 | reverse complement strand
CGGGCGGGTCCGACCGCCCGGGTAGAGATTGCATCCTGCGACGCCGACGGCTGCCAAGATGATGAGCCCTAGGCCGAGTCGACTCCGCATCCGGGCAGCATATGAGTGGCTCGGCCTTTGGCGAGAGGCGATGAGCAGGCGCCTTCGCTTGGCGTGCGGCAATGTCACCCGCTGGACCCTCGGTCCCGTGGGGCGGCCCTCATGGCGACAATCCAGATGACGGCGCCGGCCAGGACCAGCCGAGCGGCTGCGCTGCCGAACGTGTCGACACGCTGGGCCGTCACCGACTGAAACAAGTCGCCTATCGCCACCACACCGACCGCAAGGGCAACGATCAGCACGAGGCAGCCGCCACACGACTTCGCGTCGCTCATCAGGTCGCGGCGGTGCAACGGCGGGGTAGCCGGACGCTCCCATTGCTCGGCGAACTCCTCGAACGGGATGTCGATCGCCTCGTCGAGCGACGGCGGATAGTCGAGGCCATAGTCGCCGAAAACGAACCGGTCGT
>MGOD01000067.1:0-346 GCA_001795245.1 Chloroflexi bacterium RBG_16_70_13 | reverse complement strand
GCCTCGTCAAGCCCGACCTCCCGGATCAAGCGATTGGCGGCGTCGAGCTCCAGGTACACGACACGTATCTCGTCGTCGTAGGGCACGCGGACCCAACGAACGGCAGACGGCAAGACGTCTTGGCGCTTCACGACGTCAGAGTAGGACGGCCGCTACGTCGCTTGGCGTACCGCAAATGTCACTCGGGGAAGTCAAGGCCGGGGACGCCTATCCGCGGCCGTCGCGCAATGAGTTCGTCGAGCGTCGCGAGGTTGTCGCCAGCGAGGAGGTCGGGCACCTCGAGAAGACTCCTCGCCGCACCCTCGGCCCAGGACCGGATCTCCTTGTCCGACGCGATGTGCGACCG
>MGOD01000066.1:2827-7052 GCA_001795245.1 Chloroflexi bacterium RBG_16_70_13 | reverse complement strand
CGTAGCGGGCCTGGACGCCTTCGAGGTTCAGGACCGCGAGTCCGCCGAGGCGGGCCAGGGCGCCGGCGAACGCCGGATCGACGACGGCGTCCATCGCCGCAGCGAGGACCGGGACGGCGAGGTCGATGCCGCAGAACGACTGGCCGAGCTCGACATCGTTCGGCTCGATCGTCTCGGTGCCGGGCGCCAGCGACACGTCCTCGAAGCCGTAGGTCGGCCGGATCGCGTCGAGCTTCGAGCGGAACGCGGGCAGCGGCCCGGAGGTCGGTGCGCCGCGCTGGTCGATCATGATCGGGGCACCTCCTAACGCTCGCCGGCTGGGTTCCGGGAAGGATACCAGCGGCGCCGGGGCCTCGAACCTGGGGCGCATACTGGCGGCACCCGGAGGAGCGAGCGTCTCTCGCCATCTCGAGGTCCGGTGGCCATGCCCAAGTCGAAGTCGCACCAGGAACGCCAGGATGTCGCGCTGGCCCCGGTCTGGCCGGATCCGCCGGTCGAGACGGTCGGCCAGGAAGTCCGGACGATCACCGGCAAGTTCTATCGCGAGGAGCTAGCCCGCCTCCAGATCGAGCTGGTGAAGCTCCAGGAGTGGATCCGCTCGACCGGCGCGAAGCTCGTCATCCTGTTCGAGGGGCGCGACGCGGCCGGGAAGGGTGGCACGATCAAGACGATCACGCTGTCGCTCAACCCCCGCTACGCCCGGGTCGCGGCGCTCCCGGCGCCCACGCCGCGCGAGGCGACGCAGTGGTACTTCCAGCGCTACGTGGCCCACCTGCCCGCGGCCGGCGAGATGGTCCTGTTCGACCGAAGCTGGTACAACCGCGCCGGCGTCGAGCGGGTGATGGGCTTCTGCACCGAGGACGAGTACCGCGACTTCCTCCGCTCGGTGCCCGAGTTCGAGCGGATGCTCATCCGCTCGGGCACCACCCTCGTGAAGTACTGGTTCTCGGTCAGCGACGCCGAGCAGGAGCGCCGCTTCCAGGCCCGCATCGAGGACCCGACCAAGCGCTGGAAGCTCAGCCCGATGGACCTCGAGTCCCGGGCTCGCTGGGTCGAGTATTCGAAGGCCAAGGACGAGATGTTCGCCCACACCGACACGAAGCAGTCGCCCTGGTACGTCGTCAACGCCGACGACAAGAAGCGCGCCCGTCTCAACGTCATCCGGCACCTCCTCGGCCTGATCCCGTATCAGGACCTGACCCCGGCACCCATCGTCCTGCCACCGCGCCAGCCCGATCAGGGCTACATCCGGCCGCCCCTGAGCGACCAGACGTTCGTGCCCGAGGTCTACTGACGGTCGGCGCGCGCCGCTGGCGCGCGGGCCCGCGGCCTCGACGGCCGCCACCGGCCATTGCCGGTCGAGCGGCGGGATGTATCCCTCCGCGCGGCGGTCTCGTCATTCAGGGCGAGACACGGATGTCCACCATCGGGCACCTGGCAGGACCGGAAGCGGTCGAAGGGAACCTCATCATGCAGCACCACGAACGACCGAACTGGTTCGCCGCCGGCTGGTTCGCCCAGTTCATGACATCCGGCCTGGGTCGCCGGGCACGTGTCGTCGCCGGATTCGCCCTGATCGCCTTCGGGCTCGTCGCGGTGGGCGGCACGCCCGGTGTCATCGTCGCCGCGATCGGGCTCGTGCCGCTCCTCGCCGGCACCTTCGACGTGTGCGTCTTCAGCCCGATCTTCGGCGGCCCGCTCGCCGGTGCCGAAATCCGCGCCTGCGCCCGGCGCTGACCGTGACCGCGATGCCGCGGGAGTTCGACGCCGAGCTGGCTGCCGAGCTCCCGCGCATCAGCCGCCTGGCGATCCATCTGGTCCACGACCCGGTCGCCGCCGAGGACGTGGCCCAGGAAGCCGCGCTCCGAGCATGGTCGCGCCGGACTCAGCTCCGCGACGGGGCACCCATCGGCCCGTGGCTCAACCGAATCCTCGTCAACCTCGTCATCGACCGATCCCGGTCGCGGCGCGACGAACTGACGATCTCCGATGTCGAGGAGCGCTGGCATGACGACGACTACACCGTGGACCCGGACCGGGTCGTCGCCCGCGCCGAGCTCAGGGACGAGCTCGAAGATGCCCTCGTTCGGTTGCCGGCGGGGTATCGAACGGTGGTTGTCCTCCACGATGCTCTGGGCTGGACGGTGGCAGCGATCGCCGACAGCCTTGCAATCGGCCTGCCGGCTGCGAAGCAGCGGCTGCGCCGGGCCAGGATGATGCTCGTGAGCGCCCTTGGCGAAGGCGACCCGAAGCGGTCCATCAGCCTCGGTCAGCCGATGCGCTGCTGGCAGGCTCGTCGACACGTATCCGGCTACCTCGATGGCGAGCTCGAGCCCGACCGTCGCCGGGCCGTCGAGGAGCACCTCGCGATCTGCCCGACCTGCCCGCCCCTCTACGCCGCGCTGGTCGGCGTCAAGGCCGGCCTCGGCGCGCTCCGAGATCCCGACTCGGTCGTGCCGGATCAGATCGCCGAGCGGATCGCCGCGGGCCTCCCCGGACCGGACCCCGGACGCTGACGCGCCGCGGGCGGCGGCCAGTGCCGGGTGCGTCGATCAGACCGGACCCGGGAGACGGAACGCCGTCCCCTTGGCCGGGTTCTCGATGAGCCAGACGACCGTCTCGATCGCCCGCTCGTAGGCCGGCCAGGTCACGAGCTTCGTGGCCTCCTGAACGTCGACCCAGCGGGCGTCGTCGTGCTCCGAGGACAGGGCCACCAATGCCTCCGGGCGGACCTGGGCGGCGAAGACGGCCTCGCCGAGGATCGCATCGAGCGAGGCCTCGTGGAACCAGTTGACGAGGTCGGTCTCGTAGAAGGCTTCGAGATCGGACGGGCCGAGGCCGGTCTCCTCGGCGACCTCACGAAGGGCCGCGTCGACGATCCGCTCGCTCGGCTCGAGCCGGCCGGTGACGCACTGCCAGAGGCCCGCGTACATCCGGCCCGGCGCGCGGTGGAGGAGGAGGATCTCCGGCCGGCCGACGGCGTCGAGGCGGAAGAGCCAGCAGGCGACGAGATCGGGGCGGGTGCTCATCAGCGGCCGCCGACAGGGCCGCCGCCTCGACCGAAGTCGGCCGCGATCCGGTGGAGCTGCTCGAGGTGCTGGAGGTCGTGCACGCCGGCGAAAAGGAGCCACTCGCCGCACCGCAGCCTGCCGACGAGCGGGTGCTCCAGGGGGCAAGGGTCCTCCTCGTGGCCGGCGATCGAGCGGGCCGCCCGCTCGACAATCCGCTGGCTCGTCGCGAGTCGCCGGACGAGCGCGTCACGTCCGAGGCTTCGCTCACCGGGGATGCCCGGGACCACTCGCGGCGCGTCCGTCGGGAACCGCCCGGTCGCCGCGAGGGCGCCGGCCATCGCAAGGCCGGCCCGGGAGTCGGCGGCGTGGCCGATGGCCTCGGCGACGGTCCAGTCGCCTTCCCCGCCCGGGGCATCGAACGCCCGGTCGGGCAGCCGCTCGACGACTGCGGTCAGGGCCTCTGCGATCGCGCCGAGCTGCGGCAGGATGGCCTCGGTGCGACCCGGGCCGGCCCGCCGCCGGACCTCTCGCCGGACGGCGATGAAACGGCCGGCCTCGATGCCGCGGAACGCCGCAACGGCATCAGGTGCGCGCGGTTCAAGGTCATCGAGCCAGGTCAAGAGGAGCGCGAGCTGCCGAGCCTCGCCGGGCCCGTTCCCATGGCTACAGCCGCTCGAAGCGTTCGACCGGGAGGACGAAGACCGTGGCCCCGCCGACCTCGACCTCGAGCGGGTAGGGCATGAAGAACTCGCCCGGCTCCATGATCGGTGGCATCGGGTTCACGACCTGCGTCCGCGACGTGCAGTTGACCCGGATGATCTCGAGGACCGCGTCGACCCCCCCGTCGTCGGCGCCGACGATGATCGTCGCGTTCGACTGCTTGAGGAAGCCACCCGACGAGTGAAGGCGGGTCGCCCGGTGCTCGCCCTCGAGGAGGGCGTCGACGAGGGCACCGGCGTCCTCGTTGTGGACGATCGCGACGATCAGCTTCACGGCGCGAGTATAGGGTCGTCGTCACGCACGGGATCCACCCGCTTGAACCGTTGACCGGCCGATGCCGCGGTGTACGATGCGGCCCGCTCCCCGAGCGCGCCGGCGACCCTTGCACGCCCGGGTTCAGCCGCCGGCCCACGCGCAGGAGCCCCGATCCGTGACCGATCGCACCTCGCCAGACAGCAGCCCGGAATTCGTCCTCGCCTCGGCCGTGGCCGTCG
>MGOD01000066.1:2022-2786 GCA_001795245.1 Chloroflexi bacterium RBG_16_70_13 | reverse complement strand
CTGGCCACCGGTGCGGTGGCCAGCGGGCTCGGGTCCGTCTTCCTGTGGGACGCCGAGCGAGGTAGCCTCGCGCTCGCCGCGGCGACGGGCTTCCCGGACGGGACTGCGGCCGCCTACGAGGCCGCCGTCGCGGCCAGCGCCGACCACCCCATCGCCCGGACGGCCCACGGCCAGACGGCGATCCTCGGCGCCGAGAGCACAGGTCCGGATGGGACCCCGATGACCGTGGCCACGTGGCCGCTCCGGGTCGCCCATGACGGCGTCGAGGAGCCGATCGGGGCGCTCGCGATCGGCCGGGCCGGCCGCTGGGCCGTCGGCGAGGCCGACGCGACGCTCCTCGCCGCGTTCGCCGACCTCATCGCGATCACGGTCGACCGCGCCCGGCTGACCGACGCGGCGAGCGAGCGGGCCGAATGGGCGGAGCGCGTCTCGCACACCGATGCCCTGACCGGGCTGGCCAACGCCCGGACGCTGTCGCGGGTCCTCGAGCTCGAGGTGGCCCGAGCGAGCCGGCAGGGCACCGACCTCTCCGTCGTCCTCTTCGACGTCGACGGCCTCGCGGCCGCCAACGAGGCCGCCGGCCCGGCGGCCGGCGATGACATCCTCCGCGAGGTCGCCGCGGTCCTCGCCGAGGCGGTCCGCCTCGTCGACACCGTCGCTCGCTGGGGCGGCGACGAGTTCCTCCTCGTTGCCCCGGGAGCGGCCGGGATGATCGTCGCCCAGCGGGTCCTCGACGCCGTGGCCGGCCGTCCGGCGATCGCCGG
>MGOD01000066.1:1596-2014 GCA_001795245.1 Chloroflexi bacterium RBG_16_70_13 | reverse complement strand
GTCTCGGCGGGCGTCGCCCGCTTTCCGGCCGACGGCGCCAGCGCGGACGAGCTCGTCGCCGCCGCCGGCGCCGCGCTCGCGAACGCGAAGGGCATGGGTCCCGGCGCACTCGCGGCGGCGGGCGCCGCCTGAGGCGACGGCCGTGGCGGGCCGGGGGCGGGCCGGCGTGGCCGCCAAGCTTCCGGAATTCTCGCCCTGCGGGCGTTATCCACCGACCGGCCCCCGGTGGCGACCGCGAGCGCTTGATTATCGAGGTCAATGACCGCGTGGCGGTCATTGAGGGCGGATCCGCACCCGTTCCCCCGCCCGGCCCTCGATCTCGGGCTGACGGCCATCGATAACGACCACCCCGAGAGAATTCCGCGACGCCCATTCGCCGGCACCGCCAGCCGGTCGGACCCGTTCGCCGGCACCGCCA
>MGOD01000066.1:903-1567 GCA_001795245.1 Chloroflexi bacterium RBG_16_70_13 | reverse complement strand
GCCGGCCGGCGACGCCGACGGTCAGGTGCTCGCGGCGAGCGTCCCGATCGTCAGCACGGGCTGCGTCGGGATCGTGGCTCCGGGACCCGGTTCGAGGGTCAGCGCCAGGATCGCCCCGGGGCCGGCCAGCGCGGTCGTGCCGCTGAAGACGCCGGTCCCCGAGGCGCCGACGGTGAAGTGGCCGAGCGGCACCGGCCCGGCGTCGCCGACGATGACCCAGGCTTCGTAGACCTGGGTCCCGGTCGTCGGTGCGAGCTCGCGCATGGAGATGACCACGGTCCCGTCGGCCCCGGTGGCAGCAAGGCCGACGGCCGAGGTGCTCGGGTCGGCCGGCACGAGGAGCGCGGTCTGGGCACCGTCCTCGGCGGCGACCTCGAGGACACGCGCGACACCCTGCTGGTAGGCCGTGGCCGCCGCCAGTGTGCCCTCCACGTCCGAGAGCCGCGCCTGGAGCTGGAGGTTCCAGGCCCCCAGGACGGCGATCGAGAGGACCGCGGCGATGCCCATGGCCCAGGTTCCCAGCCGCGACGGCCGGGCCGCGGCCCGGGCGGCGCGCTCCTCGGCAGTCGGGAACGGGATCGCCGGCGGCGTCGGTGCCGGCGCCCGTCCGCGCGTCGGTGCGGCGCTGAGCTCGACCTGCGCGCTGCCCTCGGCCGGCAGCTCC
>MGOD01000066.1:0-675 GCA_001795245.1 Chloroflexi bacterium RBG_16_70_13 | reverse complement strand
CTCGGACATCGGGTCGGGGCCCTCCCCGACGAGCGCCCGCCGCATGGCGAGCAGGCCCAGCCGCATCCGGCTCTTCACGGTCCCGAGCGGCGTCGCCGTCCGCTCCGCGATCTCGGTCTGGCTGAGACCGCCGAAGTAGGCGAGCTCGATCGCCTCGCGCTGGACGTCCGAGAGGGTGGCCAGCGCAGCCCGGACCTCGACCGCATCGAGACGGCCGGCCACCTCCGGCCAGACGTCGGAGGCCACCAGCTGGGGCGGAGGCGGGACCTCCGGGTCGGGCAGCTCGACGGCCGGGCGGCGGCGACGGACGGCATCGATCGCCCGGTGGTGGACGATCGAGAGGAGCCAGGTCTTGACGCTGCCGCGTCCCTCCACGTAGCGGTCGGCATGCCGCCACACGCCGAGGAAGGCGTCCTGGACGACGTCCTCGGCGAGGGTGCTGTCGGCGGTGATTCGAAGGGCGATTGCAAAGGCCATGGCTCGATATCGGTCGTACAGGTCTTCCAGCGCCCCGAGGCGTCCCGCGCCGAGCTCGGCGAGGATGCGCCGGTCGGCATCATCCACCGGCGAGGCCACGCGGAGGGACCCCGGCGCGGTCTGGTCGGTCATCGCTGGATGCGCGCCGCGGGGGTCAGCGGTTCACTCGGCTGGGCGCTGCCCGGCCTGCCCAGGGCC
>MGOD01000065.1 GCA_001795245.1 Chloroflexi bacterium RBG_16_70_13 | reverse complement strand
TCGTGGTGATCGGCCACCATGTATCGGATGCGGGTCGCCCTGGTCCACGACTACTTCACCCAGCTCGGCGGTGCCGAGCGGGTCGTCGCGGTCCTCCACGACGTCCTTCAGCCGGCGATCGTGGCCGCGTCCGTCGTGGACCGGCGCCTCCTGCCGCCCGCCCTCGCCGGCCGCGACATCCGGTCGAGCCGGCTCCAGCCGCTCCTCCGCGCCGGGGCCCCGCTGGCGTCCCTCGCGCCGTTGCTGCCGGCGGCCTTCGAGGGCCTCCGGCTCGAGGGGGTCGACCTCGTCGTCTCGAGCACCTCGGCGTTCGCCTACCACGCCAGGCCGCCGCGGGGGGCGCGCCACCTCGCCTACGTCCACACGCCGGCTCGCTTCATCTGGCAGACCGACGAGTACTTCCGCGAGCAGCGGGCCCAGGAGCGGGTCCTGCGCCCGGCGCTGGCCTGGTTCCGGCGGGCCGATCGCCGCGCCGTGGCCCGGGTGGATCGGCTCGTGGCGAACTCCGCCCACACCGCGGCTCGGCTGCGCCGAATCCACGGGCGGGACGCCGACGTCGTCCACCCGCCGATCGATGCGGCGGCCTTCCGGCCGGAGGCGGAGCGGTCGGGTCGCTTCCTGGTCGTCGCCCGCCTCCGACCGTACAAGCGCCTCGACCTGGCGATCGCGGCCGCGGCCCGGATCGGGGCGGGGCTCGACGTCATCGGCAACGGGCCGGATCTCGTGCGCCTGCGGCGGATCGCCGGGCCGGACGTCCGGTTCCTGGGGCACCTCCCCGACGCGGACGTGGCGCGGGCCATGGCCGCCTGCGACGGCCTCCTCGTCCCCGGCGCGGAGGACTTCGGCCTGTCGATGGCCGAGGTCCAGGCCGCCGGCCGGCCTCCGATCGCGTTCGCCGCCGGGGGCGCCCTGGAGATCGTCGACGACGGGCGGACGGGCTTCCTCGTTCCCGTGCAAACGACCGATGCCTTCGCCGAGGCGATGCTCCGGGCGCGCGACGTGACCCTGGATCCGGCGGCGCTCGTGGCCTCGGCCTACCGCTTCGACGTCCCCGTCTTTGCCGCCGCCATCCGGTCCGTGATCGCCGATGTGGTCGGCTCGGATGGGAGCCCCTGGTGATCGCCCGGGCGGGGCTCGCCCGACTGTTCGCGCTGGGGGCCCGCATGGCCTTCGCCGTCCTCATCGTCGCGATGCCCTTCCGGGCCCGGACCGACGTCCTGGCCCATCCTCCAGCAGCCGTCTCGGCCGTTCTCGCCGATCTCGTCCTATACGCGGTCGACGTCCTCGTCGTGTCGACCCTCGTCCTGTGGCTCCTCGCCCGCGGCCTCGACCGGCGGCGGATCGACCTGGGGCCATGGCCCCTGCGCGTGCCCGCGCTCGCCCTCATCGGCCTTGCCTGGCTGACGATCCCGTTCGGCGTGGAGCCCGGCCTGAGTGTCGTCGGCGCCACCCGCATCACCGTCGGTGCCGTCTTTGCCCTGTACGTCCTCAACGAGGTCGAGGGCCTCGATTCCCTTGCCGTCCCGGTCGCCCTGATGCTCCTCATCCAGGCCGCGGTCGGGATCGCCCAGGTCTCGACCGGCGGGGCCGTGGGGCTGTCCGGGATCGGGGAGCTGCCGCTGGACCCGGCAGTCGCCGGGACGAGCGTCGTAACGATCTCGGACGGGACGAGGATCCTCCGGGCCTACGGCCTGACGCCCCATCCCAACGTCCTCGGCGGCTTCCTGGCCTGCGGTCTCGTGGTCCTGGTGTCGGTGTCGACGACGTCGCGGACCGCGCGCCTGGCTCAGGCCGCGGTCGTCGTCCTCGCGAGCGCCGCGCTCGTCGTGACGTTCTCGCGGAGCGCCTGGCTGGCCGGGCTCGCCGGCCTCGTCGTCGGCCTGGTCACCCTCGCGGCCCGCGGCCCGGGCAGCGGCGTCCGCCCCGTCCGGCGATGGCTTGCGACCGCGGCCCTCGCCCTCGCTGTCGTCGCGGCTGTCGGCTGGCTGGCCCGGGACCCGATCGCGTCCCGGACGTGGCTCACCCCATCGGTCAGCGCGACCGAGCAGCGCTCGATCGACGAGCGGGTCGAACAGATCCGGCTGGGCTGGCGGGTGGTCCTGGAGCGGCCCCTGACCGGGGCCGGCGCGAGCGCCGTCCCGATGGCGATGCGCCAGCTGGAGCCGGACTTCCCGTACGCCTTCTACGCGCCGCACCTCGTCGCCCTGGCGGTGGCCGGCGAGCTGGGAATCGCCGGTGGGCTTGCGTACCTCCTGTTGATTGCCGGGCCGTGGATCCTCCTCCTCGCGGCCTTCGCGTCCGGATCCCGCCGGCGCTGGACGGCCGAGCTCGCGGGGGCGTCGGCGGCCCTCGCCGCCCTCGCGGTCGTCTCGCTTTTCGACGACTACCCCTGGGTCGGTGGGCCCGGCCGGACCCTGGCCTGGTTCGTGATCGGCCTCTGGGCCATGGCATGGGCGCGGGTCGGTAGAGACCGCCCGGCCGAGGCGGCGAGCGATGGCTGACGAGCCGGCCGGTGAGGCGCGGTGCGCGCACCCGCCGCAGGGCGGGCCGCATCGCGTCCCCCGCGACCTCGCCGACCCGCTCATTCGGGAGCTCGGCGGCTGGCTCGAGGGCGCCGCCGGGACGGGCATCGAGGCGGACCGCCTCGCCGATCGCCGGGTCGCGCTGGCGCTGCGGCGCCTCATCGCCGCGCACGGGCTGGCCCCCTTCCTGGCCCGGGATCCCGCCGCCATCGAGGTCGTCGCCGCGCTCCCTGACGACCTCCGGGCCTGGCTCGCCGTCCAGGACGAGCACAACCGGCTCCGAATCGGGCGACTCCTCGAGGAGCTCGGCGCGGCCCTGCAGGCGTTCGCCGCGGCCGGCCTGCCGGTCATGCCGCTCAAGGGCGCGGTCCTCGCGACCCGGCCGGGAGCCGACCCCTTCCGGCGCCCGATGGCCGACCTCGACCTCCTGGTCCGGGCGGTCGACCTCGAGGCCTCACGGATGACGCTGGCGTCGCTCGGCTACCGCAAGCGCCCTGACCGGACCCGGCGGCCGACCCACGACACCTTCGAGCTGCCGGGCAACGACGCCGTCGTGACGGCGGGCGGCGAGCATCCCGACAACCCGCGGCGGATCGAGCTGCACACGGAGGCCCGGCGCCATCTCTGGGGCTGGGTTGACGACGACGATCTCACCGGGCACCTGTGGGCCGGCGCGACCGAGGCGAAGGTCCTCGGTGAGCCGGCGATCCTGCCCTCGGCGGCGGCCTTCGCCGCCCACCTGGCCATCCACGCCACGAGCGACCTGCTCCTCGCGCGGGGCCGGCTCCGCCAGTGGCTCGATCTTGCCGAGGTCGGTGGCCCACCCGCCGGCCCCGACCTCGCGGGGGCACCGCACCCCAGGCTCATCTACCCGGCGCTGCGCCTAGCTGCCCGCCGGCTCCCGGATCGGTTCGCAGCCGGCGGACCGGGCGGCCTCGTGGTCCTCGCAGGGCTCGTCCCCGAGCGACTGGCGCGCTGGGCGGCCGGCGTCCCGCTCGACACCCGGGCCGGGCTCCACGCGGGCCGCTCGAGCCCGGCCGACGACGCGACCCTCGGCGCCCGATGGACACGCTGGGCGCCGTACCCCTGGCGGCTCGCGGTCGCCCACGGCGATGCGCCGCTCCCCGTGGCCGCCCTTCGCCACGCGGCCCGCGTCGCCGCGATGGCCCGCCCTCGCCCGGCCTGAGCCGTCGGCCGACGAGGCAGGCGACGAGCA
Source organism: Chloroflexi bacterium RBG_16_70_13 (assembly GCA_001795245.1). Taxonomy (GTDB): domain Bacteria; phylum Chloroflexota; class Limnocylindria; order Limnocylindrales; family CSP1-4; genus UBA5189. The sequence continues at coordinate 10,387 of MGOD01000065.1, read as the reverse complement.
CCGAGCGGACGATCTGGGCGGGCGGGAGTCGCCCCCGCTCGTCGCGAGCCTCGCACGTGCGACACGGTTCGCAAGTGGGGAGAGCGCCCTTCCGGGTAGTCTTGCGAACGTCCGAGGTGATCCGGTTCGCCGAAGGCCGAGTGGCCCTTGGCAGGCGATGAACCGGTCGCCATCCTCGGGCCATGAGCTCCGCGGTGCGTCCGCGTTCAGTTCAGGTGCGAGCCGCGCTCCTGCCGGCTCTCGTCGTCGCGGCGCTCGTGGCGATCCTCGGCCTCCTGGCGTCCCCGTCCCCCGTGCGGGCGGACTGCGCCACCAACGACGCCGCGTGCATCGAGGTCGACCGGACGTCCGGCGCGCCCGACACGCTCGTCACGATGGTCCCGTTCGGGCCGGGATGCGTCCCCGGCCTTGAGAACCGGCTCGAATGGGTGGACGGGTCCTATGACTGGACGCGGACGTATCCGATCTCGCCGCTCACGGTAGCCATCCAGGGAGAGGCTCGGCGGGCGTCCTTCATCGTGCCGCAGGTGCCGCCCGCCACGTACGCCCTGGCACTCAGATGCGAGGCCGACATCGTCGACGGTGACAACAACCCGTACGGCTTGCTGCCGTTCACCTTCACGGTCCTGGCCGCGCCGGCGACCGACACGGATCCCGTCGCGAGTCGTCCCGGGGAGAGCTCCGGCATTCCGGTCGCGCCGATCGCCCTTGCGGCCCTCGCCGCGCTCCTCATCGAGCTGGTCGTCCCGCGGCAAGCGTGCGATCGGCGACCCTGACCCAGGGAAGGTGTGGGGTGGCCTACGGGGCTTGAACCCGTAACCTTCGGAGCCACAATCCGATGCTCTGCCAGTTGAGCTAAGGCCACCACGACGATTCGCGCCGAACCGTGCTCAGTGACAGCACATGACTCGACCGGACGACCCTCCGCCGCGTCGCCGATGGACGCGTCCAGAGCATCGGATGTCAGTCATACGCCCTGGGGCCACGAGCCGGAGCCAGCGCAGTCTACCGGGAATCCGCCGGCCACAGCGCCGCTCAGCCGAACCGGTACCGGCGATCACGCGTCCTCCCCTCGGCGTCCGCCAGGGCGGCCCGCAGCAAACGTGGAGCGACCGCCATCTCGCACCTCGGGAGGACGAGTGCGCGGAGTTCAGCGGCCGTCCCGTCGAGCCGGTAGCCGGCCCCTCGCTTCGCCATCAGACGTCGCCGCCTGACGCGGCCGGCCCGAGGATCCCGGCTCTCGCCTGCGACCACGGGCACTGGTATCCTGCGGCGCAATCCGCCAACAGGTGGGTCGATGGGACCTGGATGGCAGAGGTGCGAGCGACCTGGCAGCGTCCGGAAGCGCGGTCGCCTCCGGACGGCTCTTGGCGCCTGGGCAGCCGGTCTCGCCCTTGTCGCCGCGTCCTGCACGTCATCCGGCCCGGCGTCCTCGAATGGCGATCGAGGATCCGACGCCTCGGCCGCACCCGTCGCCCTCGAGTGCGAGACGCAGGGGTATCCCTGCTCGCTGCCGGAGGTCCCGGCGGAGATCATCGAGCGCAGCGATTCGCTCGCTGGCGAGGCGCTCGACCGGCTGGAAGCGGGCGGCCGGGTTGCCGATGTCGCGGCCTGGCTGATGTCGCACGAAGGCATGGCCGAGGTCGAGGCCGACGAGGCGGTGATCCGATTCCGGCTGAACGGCGGTCGCGGCACGTGGATCGTTCGGAATGCGGCCCTCGGAACCAGGAGTTCGGCGGGTAGCGGCGGAGCAGCCGATGGCACGCTCGACCGAGGAGCGACAGCGACCAGTCGGTCACCGATCTCTCAACCGGAAACGAGCCTCCAGCACATCGTCGGAGAGCCCGTCGACGCGAAGAGCGCCGTGGTGCTATCGCCGTTCCAGTGGGACTTCGGGACGTCTGACGACGGGGCGGGGGTGGCCGGGATCCTCTCGGCCACGCGGGGGTACGAGGGCCGCGTCAGGCACATCGCGAACCCCACCGCGGACGCCTCGAGTGTGGGCATTGACAGCTTCAAGGGCTGGGATAGCCTCCAGGTCGTCCACGTCGTCTCCCACGGCTTCCGCATCTGCCAGGAGTCTGCCTGTCGAGCTTCGATCGCCGCCGGAACGCTGACGAGCACCGTCCCGGATCAGCCGGGCGTCGAAGTCAAGGCGGCGGTCCTGGACTTGCCCGATCGCGGTCTCGAACTCGGCGAGGTCGAGAATCCGTGCCCACCGGACGAGGAAGAGGCGGGCCGGTGCACGCGCATCAAGATCGTGCTGTTGACGGCCGACTTCTTCCGGGCCCAGTACCGGGGCGGCCTGAGGGACGCCCTCGTGTTCTTCAATGGCTGCAACGTCTTCGGCAGCGACGCGACCGATCTCGCCGACGCCATCCGCGGGACGACGAGCGTGTTCCTGGGCTGGGACGGGGCTGTCGACACCAATGACGCTCACGATGCGGCCCTGGTCCTGTACGAGGATCTCGCGGGGCGAGGCTATCCGGCCGACGAGGCCTTCATGCGGTTGGACGACCTCGGCACGAGCGTGACGGGGGCGCAATTGCGATTCGGCAAACGGGCGGCAGGCGGCGACCTCCGGATCCGCGACATCGTGACGCTTCTCGAGCCCGAGACAGGCCAGCCGCTCGCTGCCGAATCCCAGATTCCGATCGACGGCCAGCCGCGGGACGGCGAGGAAGACGGGGCACCCTACCTCGTCCAGGTCGACGGAGTTCCCGAGCGCGACGCCGAGCGAGCCATCCTGCATGTCGCGGTCGACGGCGTGGAGGCGGAGCCACAGCCCGTCGCAAGCGGCGAGCGGAATGAGCGCGACGAGTGGCGCGTTTCCGGCCATGTGCCGCTCGGGTTCGACTTCGAGGAGGACATGACGGTCTCCGTCCGAGCCTGGGTCGAGCTGCCCAGCGGCGGCGAGAGCGACGACGAGTCCACCGCCCGGCTTGTCGGGCTTCGACCCCTCGTGGCCGTGCTCTCGTGGACCTACACGGCCCAGGGTGTCGTTCAGACCACGACGGGGGAGCTGGTCCTGCGTCCCGTGACCGACGCGAGCCTGCCGGAAGGCCGGCAGCGCTACGAGGTGACCGGTGGCAGCTGGACGTGGTCGCATGGCGGCGGCATCCCGGGAGGTTGCCAGTACTCGTCCAGCGGCGTCAGCGTGGACCTCGCCCAGAACCCGGATTCGGCCGCGGGAAGCTTCCTGATCGTCGACTCGACGACGACACCGGCCACCTACTGGGGGAGCCTGACGACGATCGGGCCGGATGCCAGCGTCACCGTCACGGGATGCTTCCCGGACACGAGCAGTACCTACGACCGGCACACTCGGACGAACTGGATGACGATCGACGAGAGCGACAGACAACCGGTCCAACAGGGCCCACTCATCACCGGGCGCAGGACCGCGTCAACCGCTGTCTACACGCTGGAATCGACCTGGATCATTCGAGGGCTCGAGTGAGCCCATGTCCACGGCCAGCATCGATCGAGCGCTCGCGGTCCTCGTCGTCGCCATGGCGACGACCGGGCTCCTCTCGCTCCGTGCCGGACATCCCGAGCAGGGCTGGCTGTTCGTCGTGCACGGGCTCCTCGCCGGTGCACTCGCCCTGACCGTCGCCGTCAAGATCAGCCGAAGCGTGCCGCGAGCGCTCAGTGGCCGGAGCGTCGCCCGCCTGGCCCTGGGCTTGGTCGTCTCGCTCTTCGCCGTCGCCGCGCTGTCAGGCGGCTACCTCTGGGTCGCCTCGGGCGAACTCATCTGGATCGACGCGGGCGGCGCCGGTCTCGGTCGCTGGACGATCCTGACGCTTCACGCCTGGGCGGGACTCATCCTCGTCCCCCTGGTCATCGTCCACGTCCTGCCAAGGCGCTGGCGCCTCCTTCGACCGGGACGCGACACGCTCGCTCGGGTGGGCGATCGGGCGTTCACGCGTCGAGCGCTCCTGGGCGCGGGCGCGATGGCGATCGCAGGGGTGGCCATGTGGGCGATCGCGGGCATCATCGAACGAGCAGTTGGCGGCGTTCGCCGCTTCACCGGCTCCCGCTGGCTGGCCGCCGGAGGCGTCCCGATCCCGACCACCTTCTTCGGCGAGCCGACCCCGGCGATCGACCTCGCGACCTGGAGCCTGACGGTCGAGGGTGCGGTCGACCGGCGGACGAATCATGATCTCGCTTCGCTCCAGGCGCTCGGCGAAGTGGAGTCGACGGCGGTCCTCGACTGCACCTCCGGCTGGGCGATCGAGACCGCCTGGCGAGGTGTTCCGCTGTCGGCGGTGCTCGACGAGGCGGTCGTTGCGCCGGCGGCTCGCCGTATTGAAGTCCGTTCCGTCACCGGCTGGGGAACCTCGCTCGACATCGCCGATGCGCGGCGCTGCGTCCTTGCCTGGTCCGTCGCCGGCCGGGCACTCCCCGCCGCCAATGGGGCGCCGCTCCGGCTCATCGCGCCGGACCGACGCGGCCTGGACTGGGTGAAGTGGGTCGACACGATCCGTGTCGAATGACGGCTCAGACCGCCCCGTCGTTCCGGGGCTCAATGACGACCGCCGTGCATGGTGGCCGAGGCCGTGCGGGGCCTGGCGGATGACCGGTTGGCTGTCGTCCGGTGCGGTCCGGTGAGCACCGCTGGTACCGCCGTCGGTCCTGCCCCGGACCATGGAGCCGCGGACGGCCGCGAGGCCCCGCCATAGCGTGATCGTCGACCCGGTTCGGTGGAGGCCGGCCGGTCGGCCAGCGACCAGATCACGAAGTGCCCGGAGCCATGACCCTCAACCCAGCACCCCGACTCGCGCCCGTCGCCCGGCCCCGCCGGTCCCTCGCGGGGCTGGCCATCGTGGCCGCCCTGTCGCTCACGATCGCCCTGCCCTCGTCGGTCTTCGCCTGGGACGCCAACAGCTTTTCGGCCGAGGACGAGGCGCTCCTCGTCACCCTCACCAACCAGGCCCGGGCCGCCGCCGGCCTGCCGGCCCTGACGGTGGATTCGGCGCTCCGCGACATGGCCCGCTGGCGATCGAAGGACATGATCGACCGCGACTACTTCAGCCACAGCATCCCGCCCGACGGCAAGAAGGTCTTCGACTACCTCCAGGCGGACGGCTACTGCTTCAAGGTCGCCGGCGAGAACATCGGGACGAACAACTTCCCCGACGACATCGCCACCCAGACCATCCAGCAGGGCTTCATGGACTCGGCCGGCCACCGGGCGAACATCCTGGGCAGCGGCTGGGACGTCATCGGCATCGGGGCCTACAAGGGCGCCGACGGCAAGCACATGTGGACGGTCCTCTTCGCCGACAAGTGCAGCACCGCGCCGGCGCCGACCCCGACCCCCGCCCCGACCCCGAAGCCCACGCCCAAGCCGACCCCGAAGCCGACGCCCCGGCCCACGGCGCCGCCGCCCGTGGTGACCCCGAGGCCGGCGGCGACGCCCGCCCCGACCGTCGTCGTGACGCCCGCTCCGACCCCGGAGCCCACCCCGGAGCCGACACCCACCCCGTCGCCCCCGCCGACTCCCGCGCCCGTCGTTCCCGACCCGCTCGAGCTCGCCGATCGGCCCGGGACCCTGCCGCCCGAGCTCGGGGAGGACTCCGCCGCGCCAGGCGATGGCGGCTCCATGCAGGTTGTGGACCCGGCCTTCGCGACCGGCCTCCTCGAGACGATCGTGGGCGACGTCGCCGGCGCCTACTTCGGCGACTGACCGGCCCGCCCTGGGCGGGTGGGCTCGCGGATCGCTACCGGGCCTCGGCTGACGCCTCGCTCGCAGCACCGCGACTACACTGGCCCCGACCTCGACCCCAGCCCGGACCCCGGAGGAGCGATGCCCCCGATCCTCGAGGCACACGACCTGACGAAGCGTTTCGAGCTCGGCGAATCGAGCGTCGAGGCGCTCAAGGGCGTGTCGCTGGCCGTCCAGCCCGGCGAGTTCGTGGCCCTCATGGGCCCGTCCGGCTCCGGCAAGAGCACCCTCCTCCAGCTCCTCGGCGGGCTCGACCAGCCGACGACCGGGGCGGTCGTCTTCGAGGGCGAGGACATCTCTCACCTGTCCGACGACGACGCCACCCGCCTCCGCCGCGAGCGGACCGGCTTCGTCTTCCAGGCCTTCAACCTGATCCCGCTCCTGAACGTCCGGGAGAACATCGCCCTGCCCTTCACGATCGCCGGGCAGGACACGTCGCGTGGTGAGCTCCGGGACCGGATCCGGGAGGTCATCACCCTCGTCGAGCTCGAGGGCAAGGAGCGCCACCGCCCCGACCAGCTCTCGGCCGGCGAGCAGCAGCGGGTCGCCGTAGCCCGGGCGCTCGTGACCCGTCCGTCCGTCCTCCTCGCCGACGAGCCGACCGGCAACCTCGACTACACGACCGGCGGCGAGCTCCTCGACGCGCTCTGGAAGTCGTGCGACGGCGCCGGCCAGACCGTGGTCCTCGTCACTCACGATGCCCGCGCCGCCGCGTACGCCGACCGCGTCTTCGTCATCCGCGACGGGCGCATCCGCGACGAGATCGACCTCGGGCGGCGGCCCGATCACTCCGCCGCGCCGCTCATTGCCCGGCTCGCCCAGGTGGGCCTCTAGTCCGCGTGGGCCTGGACCGGCTCGCCTGGCGGATCCTCGCGGCGCGACCGCTGCGGACGCTTCTCACGACCCTCGGCGTCGCCCTCGGCGTCGGGGTCCTGTCGTCGTCGCTGGCGATGAGCGCGGGCATCGAGGCGGCGGTCGACCGGACCGTCCGGGACGTCGTCGGGAGCGCCGACCTGCGGGTCGCGGCGTTCCTCGAGGGCGGCCTGTCCGAGGCCACGGTGGAGGCCATCCGGATGACCGACGGCATCGAGGTCGCCGCCCCCTCCATCGAGCGCCGGACGTTCCTCGGCGCGCCGGTGACGTCCGCCGGGGCCGAGGCGCGCGAGGCGGTCACGGTCGTCGGCATCGAGCCCGTCGCCTGGTCTCGCCTCCACGAGCTCGAGCTCGTGGCCGGCGCCCGACTTGCGCGGATCGACGAGCCGTCCGCCCTCATCACCGAATCGCTGGCCGAGGCGGACGGCTACATCCTCGGCAGCGAGCTCCGGATCCAGGGCCACGACCAGCCGACGACCCTCCGCGTCATCGGCATCATCGCCGGGCCGGGTCCGGTGGCCGGGGCCGCCGGGCGGGCGGTCATCGTGCCCGTCGACGTCGCCCGCTCGGCGTTCGGCCTCGAGGGCGTCACCCGGGTCGACATCGGCCTGGCGGACGGCGTCAGCGCCCGTGACGTCGCCGAGCGCCTGGCCGAGCGCCTCACGCTCGAGCCGTACGTCCTGTCCTCGCCCGCCGATCTCGCCGAGGGCCTCCGGGCCTCGACCGCCGACTTCCAGGCGACGACCGCGCTCGTCGCCGCGATCGTCCTCTTCGTCGGCTCGTTCCTCATCGTCAACACCCTGTCGATGACGGTCGGGGAGCGCGCTCGCGAGGTCGGCCTGCTCCGCGCCGCCGGGGCGACCCGCGCCCAGGTCGTCAGGTTCGTCCTGGCCGGGGCGCTCGTCATCGGCATCGCAGGCTCCGCGTTCGGCCTGGTCCTCGGGCTGCTGCTCGGCTCCCTGATGGCCGGCTCGGTGCGGGCCCTGACTGGCTTCCCGGCCGAGGTCAGCAGCCTGAACGCGGGCAGCCTCGCCGTCGCCTTCCTCGTCGGCGTCGCGATCACGATCGCGGGAGCCGTGGAGCCGGCGATCCAGGCGGCCCGGATCTCGCCCGTCGAGGCCCTCCGCGCCCGGTTGGACCTGCCCGCCACCCGGCGCGCCCGGCTGGGCTGGCTGGCCCTCGTCTTTGTCGCCGTGGCCATCCTGGCGCTCCTCGCCTGGCCGCCGGCGGCGGGCGCGACCGGGGCCGACCGGGCCCTCGGCGTCTACGCCGTCCTCCTCGCCGCGACGCTCGCGACGCCGTTCGTCCTGCCGCCGCTTGCGCGGATCCTCGGCAGCCCGCTCGCGGCGTTCGTTCGCCTCGAGGAGCGCCTGGCCCGAGGGTCCCTGGCGCGCGACCGGAGTCGGACGGCGCTGACCCTGGGCGCTCTCGTCGTGGGCCTGGCGATGATCGTCGCTTTGGGCTGGACCGCCCAGGCCGCCCGGAACGCGGCGACGGCCTGGCTCGCCGACGTCGTCCCGGGCGACGAGGTCGTGACCTCGATCCGGCCGATCGGCCCGGGCGAGGCCATTCGCGGGCAGCTCGCCGCGATCGAGGGTGTCCGCTCGGTCACGCCGATCGCGACGTTCGACCTCGCGATCCGGGGCCTTCGTTTCGACGCCGCAGCCATCGTGGGCGCCGACTTCCTGGCAGACGGGCGCCTGACGTTCATCGACGGCGAGCGAGCCGCCGCCCTGCGGGCCCTCGATGTCGGCGGCGCCGCGATCCTGCCGCTGCCGGCCGCGGAGCGCCTGGGCCTCGGCGTGGGCGACACGATCAGCCTCGCCCTCGGCGCTGGGACGACCCTCGACCTCCGCGTCGTGGGGGTCGTGGAGCGCTCGATCCCGGGCGACGGCGGCGAGGCGATCCTCGTGGGCTGGAGAGACGCGTCCGGCCCGATCGGCGTGCCCGGCGCCGACGTCTTCGCGGTTCGCTTCGAGGACGGCGCGGGGCCGGCAGCGCGCGAGGCGCTCGAGACGGCGGCCCGCGATGCCGCTCTGGAGGCCAACCCGCTGTCGCGGGTCCAGGGGGCCGTGACCGACGCCCTCGGCCGGGTCTTCGGGCTGTTCGACGCGCTGGCCCTCGTCGCCGTCCTCGTCGCAGCGCTCGGCATCGTCAACACGCTGGCGATGGGGGTCGTGGAGCGGGTCCACGAGATCGGCGTCCTCCGGGCGATCGGGATGACCCGCCGCCAGGCGTCCCGGATGGTCGTCGTGGAGGCGACGATCCTGGGGCTCGTCGGGGCAGTGCTTGGCGCCGTCGTGGGGCTCGGCGTCGGCGCCGTGCTGCTCTTCCTGTCGGGCGGGCTCGTGGCGTCCGCCGGGCTGCCGTGGGCCTCGATCGCGATCGCTGCGGTCCTCGGCCTCGCGGGTCCCGCGATCGCGGCCTGGTACCCCTCCCGTCTCGCCTCCCGCGTCTCGATCGTCCGGGCCCTCAAGTTCGAGTAAGCGGGCCGACGGCGCCGCGCTGCGGGGCGCTTGACCCGGTCGCGCTCCCGCTCGCCGCGGGCCGCGCCATGAGGCTGGCTCATCGGTCCTGCCTCGGCCGCGCTTGGCGCGCCGCGACTCCGGTTGCAGCGCCGCTCGATCCGGCGGTCGCCACGTGGGCACAGGCCCGGGATGATGAGTCACGCTCATGACCGGAAACCGGCAATCCAGGAAACGGCGCGGGATCAGCGAGCGGTCGGAGCCCCCGGGGACGTCTGCTAGACTCGGCCCGCGTGTCGACCGGAGCGACCGGCGTCTCGCTCGCGGAGGAGAGGGATGACGATCACGGTGCCCAGGCTGAATCGCCTGCCGGCGCAGGAGCGCGGCATCACCATCGCCGACTTCCTCGTCCCGATCCGGCTCTCCGAGGGGATCGGCGTCCGGGCCAGGCACGTCGCCCTGATCCTGGCCGGGACGATCCTCATCGCCCTCGCGGCCCAGCTCCGGTTCTACCTGCCGAACAACCCCATCCCGGTCACCGGGCAGACGTTCGCCGTCCTCCTGGCCGGCGGGGCGCTGGGTTTCCGGCGAGGGGTCGCCTCGTCGACGCTCTACCTCGCCCTCGGCCTCGTCGGCCTCCCGGTCTTCGCCGGCGGGCGCTCCGGGGTGGACGTCTTCATCGGCCTCAGTGGCGGGTACCTCATCGGGTTCATCGTGGCCTCGGGGATCGTCGGGCGGCTCGCCGAGCTCGGCTGGGATCGCAACCTCCTCGGCTCGATCGCGGCGATGGTCATCGGCAACCTGAGCATCTACCTCATCGCGGTGCCGTGGTGGATGGCCGTCGCGAGCACGTCCCTTGACCGTGCGATCGCCGACGGCTTCGTGCCGTTCCTGCCGGGCGATCTCCTGAAGGTGGTTCTCGCGGCCGCGGCCTTCCCGGCCGCGTGGTGGCTGGTGGGTCGCCGGCCGGGAGACCGCTGACCGCCCGGGTCTGAGGCGGCCTCGGAACGTCAACCGATGCGGGTGCTCGTGCCACGCTGGCGGCTACCGTCCGGCGGTCGGCGGAGCGCCGCCGTGACGCTCGCCGTGCTGGCGCTCGTCGTGGTCGGCGCCGTCATCGGGGGCTGGCTGGCGCGGTCCGGCCCAGCGGCGAGCCCACTCGGGAGCGCGCAGGTGGCCTCGTTCGTCCTCGTCGGGCCGGCTCCCGGCTCCAACTGGCTCGGGACCGGCCAGGTGTCCGTTCTCGGTCTCGCGTCCGGGCCGCTTGGCCGCCTCGAGGTCGTCGTGCTGGTCGATGGCGTCGAGGTCGGCTCGATCGAGG
>MGOD01000064.1:18870-23268 GCA_001795245.1 Chloroflexi bacterium RBG_16_70_13 | reverse complement strand
TCGCCGGACCGCGGCGGTGACGCCCGCCGCGGCGTCGGCGTCGATCGCGAACTGGAGCCCGCCGCGGCCGACGTTCGGGCAGCTGATGTTGAGCTCGATGCCGGCGATGCCGGGCACCCCGTCGAGGCGGCGGACGACCTCGACGTAGTCCCCGACCGATTCTCCCGCCACGTTGACGATGACCGGCACCCGCCAGCCGGCCCAGGTCGCGGCGTACTTCTCGACGACCGCGTCTACGCCCGGGTTCTGGAGCCCGATCGAGTTCAGCATCCCGCCCGGCGTCTCGGTGACGCGGGGCGTCGGGTTGCCGATCCGGGGCCTGAGGGTCGTGCCCTTGCAGCAGATCGCCCCGAGGCGGTCGACGTCGACGACGTCGGCGTACTCGATCCCGTAGCCGAACGTGCCCGAGGCGACGAGAATCGGGTTTGGCAGGACGAGCCCCCGACCGAGGTCGACGCTCAGGTCGACCCACGTCGAACTGCTGTCGGCCCCGTCGGGTGTCGCCGGTGCGACGGTCGTCGCCGACGAGGACCTCGGCCGAACCGGGACGAACGCCGACTTCAGCTTGCGGACCGTGGGCGTCCGGCGCGGCGTCGGCGCCGCGGTCCCGGCCGTCACGACCCGTCGCTTCGCCCTCATCGGCCCCAGCCCCCCTCCCAGTCGATCTCCTCGGAGGCGAAGACCGGGCCCTCTCGGCAGACCCGCTGGGGCGTGCCGGAGGTCGTCATCACGACGCAGCCCAGGCAGGCCCCGACGGCGCAGCCCATCCGCTGCTCCATCGAGACCTGGAGGAACGCCTTCCGGCGGGCCGCCGGCGAGCCGGGCGGGACCGCTTTCCCGGCCCCGCGCTTGCGGCCCAGCTTCGCGACGCCGAGCCGGTCGCGGCGCCCGACCGCCTGCCGGGCCAGGGCTCGGAGCATCGGCTCGGGACCGCAGGCGAAGGCCTGGTCCGCCCAGCCCTCGTAGTCGGTCACGAGCTCGGTCACGAAGCCGTGGTGGCCCATCGTCCCGTCGTCGGTGGCGACGACGTACTCGATCTCGTCGGGCAGGAGCGAGGTCGGGTAGACGTCGCGGGCGCTGGCCGCGCCGAACAGGAGCGTCACCTGGCGTCCATCGCGGATCGCCTCGTCGGCGAGGTAGCGGACGCCGGCCATCCCGAGGCCGCCCGCGACGAGGAGCAGGTGCCGGCTCCGCGCGTCGACCTCGAACGGCCGGCCCAGCGGCCCGAGCATGTCGATCGTGTCGCCCGGCCGGAGATGGGTGAACCACTCGGTCCCCCGGCCGATCGTCCGGAAGTGAATCGTGATCGTGCCGGTCGCCTGGTCGGCGGTGTTGATCGAGAAGGGCCGGCGGAGGACGAGGCCGGACAGGTCGCCGGTCCGGACGTGGACGAACTGGCCTGCCCGCGAGCCGGTCGCGAGAGCCGGCGCGTGGTACGACTGGAGCCACTGGCCGGGCAGGATCTCCCGGCTCCCGATGAGCTCGGCGCCCACCAGCCGCATGTCAGCCCATCACCACGTCGGGGGCGCGTCGATCAGCAGCGGCTCACGGCCGGTCGCCGTCCTTGCCGGCTCCGTCGCCGGCGTCGTCCTCGACGTCTTCGACGTCTTCGACGTCTTCGTCACCCTCGCCCTCGTCCTCGTCATCCTCGGGCGCGATGCCCGGGTAGGCATCGGCGATCGCATCGGCGAGGTCGCCGAAGACGTCGGTCGGGTCGTAGAAGCGGACCACGTCCTCGGGCCCGGAGAGATCCGTCCAGCGACTCTGGCCCTCGGGGATGACCTGGCCCCGGAAGCCCTGCCCGGCGAGCTCGAGGTGCTCGTCGAGGTCGTCGACGATGACGACCGTGCCGACCCGGCTCATGAGGGCGGCCGAGGCGTTCTCGAACTGCTCGAGGAGCCCGGCCTCGGATCGCTGGCTCCGCTCCTGGAAGTCGAGGGCCAGCTCGTAGAGAGCCGCCGCGGCCTCGTCCGGCGTGTCGGCCTGGAGGACCTCGGGCTGGCCGGCGGCCCACTGGTCGGCGGCGGCGGCGTAGGGGTCCGCGCCGGGGATCGGAGTGCCGAAGCGATCGAGCTCGGGGACCGCGGCCTCGCCGGCCTCCTCGTCGTCCCCAGCGCCGCCTCCGCCGTCCCCCCCGGTCCAGACGCCCTCAGTGGCGGCATCGGCGAAGGCCGCGAAGACGTCGGCCGGGTTGTAGAGCTCCACGAGCTCGCCGCCGGTCTCGATGATCTCGGTGTCCGACTGCCACTGCCCGGTGACCTCGTCGAAGACCCGGCTGCGACTCCGGAACGTCCCGTCCGGGGCCATCGCGAGGTAGTCGGGGTCGTCGTCAATGAGGGTCAGGCCTCCGAGCTCGCGGATCCGGTCCGACTGGTCGCGCAGGAACCGTTCCAGCTGCTCGCCCGCGCGGACGAGGAAGTCGGAGCGCTCCAGGGCGGCGTCGCGGGCCATCTCGGCGAGGAGGTCGTTGCGCTGGCGGTCCATGGCGTCCTCCCTATCCGTGGTAGTCGAGATCCGGGCCCATCCGCTCCCGGAGGAACATCGAGTGGTGGCGGGCGAAGACCCACTCCCCGGCCCGATGGGCAAAGGCCCTGATCTCCTCGTCGCGCTCCAGCTTGTCGAGCGTGGCGTAGTCGGGCAGGTCCAGCAGGATGACGTTGTCGAAGTCCCAACCGTGGGCGACGTTGTACCAGCCGAGGAACCTGATCCCGTACTTCTCCTGGTACTGGCGAGCCTGCCGGGGGAAGAGGGTCTTCATGTAGAACTTGAAGAACGGATCGCGGCCGCGGCGGACGGTGAAGTAGGTCGCGAGCACGGGCACGGAGCGCGGAACCTCCAGGAATCGGGATGGGCGGCGGACCTCGCGGCGCCGGCGGCTATTCTCGCACGCCGCCGTCAGCCGGCCCGGTCGGCGCGGCGTCGTCGATCGGGGCCTCGGGGGGCGTGGTCCGGTCCTCCAGCTCGCCGACGGTCGGGGTCGGCGAGGCGAGGGGTCGGCGGCGGCCGGCGACGCTGTGCTCCGCGGCCCGGCGATCGGCCGCCACGAGGCGGAGCAGGAAGATCACCGTCTGCCCGGCGAGAAGGAGCAGCAGCAGGACAAGGATGAGCAGGCCGCCGCTGATCCAGAAGGGCCAGCTCCAGGCGACGCTGAGCGGCGTCAGGACGAGGAGGACGGCGAGGACGGCGAGCTGCGTCCAGAAGCAGCCGAGCCCGGGTCCCTTCTCCGAATCGAGCGGAGCGCCCTTGTAGTCGACGGCGCGGACGCTCGGCGATTCGCTCGGCCCGCTCGGCGGCGGCTCGGGTTCGGTCACGCCGGCAATGGTATCGGCGCGACCTCGATCGGGCCGGAGTCCGGCGGCGGCGGGTCGTCAGTCTCGTGCGATCGGCTGGCCGGTGAGCGCCACCCGCTCGATGAGCTCGGCCGCCCGGGCGGTCCCGTTCGTGCTCCTGATCCGCCGTGACATCGACCCCATGCGCTCCCGCAACGCCGTGTCGGCGAGGAGGCGGTCCGCGGCCCCGGTCAGCTCGGCGTCCTCGAAGCCGTAGGTCGAGAGGCGCACGCCGAGGCCCAGCTCGTCGACCCGCTGGGCGTTGTCGACCTGGTCCCAGAAGAGCGGCAGCACGAGCATCGGCACCCCGTGGTGGAAGGCCTCGGTCACGGTGTTGTTGCCGCCGTGGGTGATGACGAGATCGACCTGGGGCAGGATCGCGGGCTGGGGCAGGAAGCCCGCGCCGGTCATGTTGTCGTAGAGGCGGATCTGGTCGGCGAGGGGGCCCTTCGAGACGATGACCCGATGGCGGGTCGCGCCCATGACGTCGACGAGGCGCTGCATGAGGCCCACGTCCGCGGAGCCGAGGCTGCCGAGCGACAGGTAGACGAGCCCGCCGTCGCCGTTCCGGAGGTGCTCCGGCAGCTGCCAGTCCTCGACCGCGGCGCGCACCGTCGAATCGAGACGATGCCATGCCGCCCCGAGCGGCCGGTCGCGAGCGTAGTCGCCCTCGGCGGGATAGGAGTACAGGTTGAGCCACGGCGATTCCCAGATAAGGTCCGGACCGAGCTCCGTCCAGGCCAGGCCCGGCGCCCCGCGCTCCCGGACGAAGGCATCGAAGTCGGCCCACATCGCCCGATGGGTCCGCTCGACCTCCTCGAGGAAGGCCGGCCAGGCAATTCGGTCGGCTGCCGGGTAGCCCGACGAGAACGGCGGGATCGCCGGGTCCTTCAGCTCGGCGGGGTTGCACGACACGATCCGGATCCACGGCCGGCCCGAGGCCGGGAGGGCCGCGAAGCCGACGACGTTGTCCTCGACGATGACGTCGGGATCGAGGTCGTCGAAGATCGCCCGGAGGCGGTCGTCGACGTACTTCGAGCCGTCGATGAGGGCCTGCCAGGTCGGGGCG
>MGOD01000064.1:16146-18837 GCA_001795245.1 Chloroflexi bacterium RBG_16_70_13 | reverse complement strand
TCTTCGACGACCTCGATCCCGACGTCATCGTCGAGGACAACGTCGTCGGCTTCGCGGCCCTCCCGGCCTCGGGCCGGCCGTGGATCCGGATCGTGTCGTGCAACCCCGCCGAGCTGAAGGACCCGGCGATCCCGCCGTTCTCGTCGGGCTACCCGGCAGCCGACCGAATTGCCTGGCCGGCCTTCCTCGAGGAGGTCGAGCGGACCCATCGGGCGATGTGGGCCGACTTCGATGCCTTCGTCCGGGAGCGCGGGGCGCCGGGCCTGGCCTGGACGGAGCTCGGTCCGGACCTTATCTGGGAATCGCCGTGGCTCAACCTGTACTCCTATCCCGCCGAGGGCGACTACGCTCGCGACCGGCCGCTCGGGGCGGCATGGCATCGTCTCGATTCGACGGTGCGCGCCGCGGTCAAGGACTGGCAGCTGCCGGAGCACCTCCGGAACGGCGACGGCGGGCTCGTCTACCTGTCGCTCGGCAGCCTCGGCTCCGCGGACGTGGGCCTCATGCAGCGCCTCGTCGACGTCATGGGCGCGACCCGCCATCGGGTCATCGTCTCGAACTCGGGCGTCTCGGGCGGCGGCCCAAGGCGCATGAGGCGCTCCTCGAAGCCCTGGGCCTCGAGGTTGCCGGCGAACGACTCCTCCACGATGAACACGACCCGATGCCCGCGCTCCTGAAGGACCCGTCCGATGCCGACGCAGTTATTGGTCGGCCCGAAGGCGCCCTCCGGGAAGAACACGATCGTTCGACGCTCCGGCACGCCGCCCTCCTCGTCACTGCCCGTCCCGGCGAATGGGCGGAGTATGGCGAATGCGTCGCGCCGGGTGGCGGCCTCTCACGGTGCGGAGCGGTCCCGTACGATTCGGGCCATGCCCCGGCACGAGGACGCCGACCCCGCCCCCGGCCGTTCTGCCGGCCGCGCTCCCCGCAACCCCGGCGGACCTTCGGTCCCCGGCGAGCCCGCGCCGCCGGGCTTCCTCGATTCCTTCGCCTGGCACCCGGAGCCGGAGCTCCTCGGCGTTCGCGATGAGGCGGTGTCCCGCGAGGCGCTCCGGGCCGCTGGCGCAGCGACCTGGGAGGCTGCCCTCGACTACCTCTACGACCACGCCTTCGTCCGGGCGATGGGCAGTCCGGCCGGCTACGCCGAGCTGCGGAGGACGTACTTCGGGGATGCGGGCGGACCGGGCGCCGCCCCGGCGATTCCCACATCGTGGCCGGAGCTCCTCGACGAGTTCCGGGCCCGGATCGCGCCGCATACCGTCAGTGCCTGGCACCCCCGCTCGTACGGGTACTTCACGCCGCCGCCGCTGACCGCGTCGGTCCTCGGCGAGATGCTGTCCCAGGTCACCCAGCAGGGCGTCGACGTCTGGCATGCCGGGCCCGTTTCGGCGTTCGTCGAGGAGGAGGTCGTCCGCTGGCTGTGCGACCTCGTCGGCTACGGCCCGGGCAGCTTCGGGCTGCTCACCTCGGGCGGGGTCATGGCCAACTTCATCGCGATGGCCCTCGCTCGGGACGTGCAGGCGACGCGCCGGCTGGGCCTGGACCGGCCACCACGCGGCCGCGACCTCGAGCGGCTCCGGATCTACACCTCCGACCAGACCCACTTCTCGATCGGCCGGGCGATCGACGAGCTCGGCTTCCCGCCCGAGTGCCTCGTCCTCGTTGAGGCGGATGACGACTTCCGGCTGCGAGGCGCCGACGTCGCGGCGGCGGTGGCCGCCGATCGGGCAGCGGGCCTGACCCCGATCGCCATCTCGGCCGTGGCCGGCGCCACGAACACGGGCTCGGTCGATGCCATCGGCGAGCTCGCCGACGTGGCCACCCGCGAGGACCTCTGGCTCCACGTGGACGCAGCCTATGGCGCGGCGGCACGTCTCTCCGCCCGCGATGCGCGAAGGGTCCCGGACCTCGACCGGGCCCAGTCCGTGACGGTCGATCCCCACAAGTGGTTCTTCCAGGCCTACGACATCGGCGGGCTGATGGTCCGGCGGGGCGCCGACCTCGAGGCCGTCTTCGGCAGTCGCCGACCCGAGTACTACCGGAGCGGTCACGCCCCGATGCCCTCCCCCGAGCACGGCGGGGACGGCGATGCCGGTCACGGCGAGGCCGGCCAGCTGAACTTCTGGAAGCTCGGCTTCGAGGGGACGCGCCGCTGGCGGGCCCTGAAGCTGTGGCTGTCGTGGAAGCACCTGGGCACGGCCGGGTTCGGCCGCCTCGTCGAGGCCAACATCGATCTCGCGGCCCATCTCGCCCGGCGCGTAGCCGCAGACCCCGAGTTCGAGGCCCTCCCGGCCGTGCCGCCCCTCTCGGTCGTTTGCTTCCGCCACCGGCCCGACGGCCTCGCCGAAGGCGCCGAGCTCGATGCCCACCAGGACGCCATCCAGGCGGCCCTCGAGGAGTCCGGCGACGGCTGGCTCTCGACGACCCGGCTCCGCGGCGGGACCTGGCTGCGGGCGGGCATCCTCAACACCCAGGCCACGGTGGCCGACGTCGACCGCCTGCTCGAGCACCTTCGGGTTCTTGGCCGCGGCTAGCCCGGCCCGTCCTTGCGCGGGCCACCGTTGAAGCGCCGCCCGAACGACTGCGGCGCCGGCGGCTCGGCGTCAGTCCGCATCTCCGCCGTCCCCGATTCGAGCGGCCGGCCGCAGCGGTAGCAGGTCTCGCGCCGGGCGACGTTGAGCGAGCGGCAGG
>MGOD01000064.1:13030-16115 GCA_001795245.1 Chloroflexi bacterium RBG_16_70_13 | reverse complement strand
CCGGGGCGATCCATCGGTCAGCCCGCCGGTTGAGCTGGCGCGCGACGAGGACGAGCGCCACGAGCGCGAGCGCGACGGCGGCGATGGGCACGACGTACGCCGTCAGGCGCTGCGGCTGGTCGCTCGGCCCGAGCCCGCCGGCGTACGCCACGAGCTCGTTGACAACACACCCGAGCTGGAGGTCCACGCCACCGGGTCCGTCGGCCGGATAGCGCTCCGCGCAGGTCAGGGGGCGGGCCGTCGGCGGAGCGTTGACACTCGGATCGGGGCTCGCAGCGGACGCGCCCGTCGTTCCCACGAGGAACGCCACGACGGCCCACGCGACGGCGATGTGCCGGGCACCCTCTATCGCCCGCCGCGAAGATCGGAAACCCGGTGACGTCAGAGGTCGGATGGTCAGTCGCACGTCCAGGTGAGCGTACCCGTCAGGGTTCGCGGCCAGGAGGCGTCCGGTGGGTAGCCCGGCTTCTGGGGCTCGATCGGGAGGTCGGCGAAGTCGACCAAGCCGGCATGGCCCCCGTCCGTCGACGTCATCAGTACCGTGCCTGTCCAGGTCGGCAGGCCGACATCGTTGACGTCGGCCGCCTGGATGCCGAGGACGATCAAGCTGCCCTCAGCCTCGACGCCCGGGCGGATCCCCGCGCTGACCATCCGCCCCCGAAGCGTCCCGACATCCGGGGCGCCGATGCCGTCGATCGCCCCTCCATCGATGACCCAGGAGCAGGTCGCCCCGTCCGAGCGGGGAACGAACTCGGGCTCGTTGGCGAGCGTGAGGCTGACGGTCCCGTTCGTCGTCGTGTAGATGGGTGCGAAGACAGGCGGTGCCTGGCGCAATCCGAGCACCGGCACGGCGATCGCGGCCGAGATCGCGCCGACAACGACCGCGGCAGCGGCCATGAGCGAGATCTTGCCGGCGGGCCGCGTCTTCTCGCGGGCGAGGGCGATGCCACCCACGACAGCGAGCAGGGCCGCGATGGCGGCGACCCACACGACGGCAACGGCCGTTCCGAGGGCGGCCCCGAGCCCGTCACTGGTCCTGGCGATCCCAAAGAAGTACCCGAGGGCAATACCAACGCCGAGGAACAGGAGCGTCACGATCGTGGCGGCGATCGCGAACACCGGCGATGTGCCTCGACGGGTCACATCGCCCGATCGGGGCGGTCCGCCACTGGGTTCCCCGCGCGAGGTGGGCGGCTCGACGTCGTTCATGCTCGAAAGACGTGCGGCGCGTTCCGATGTGTCGTCAGACGCCCGAGCCACCGTCCCCATTGCTCCCTGGGCTCGCCGGCACGCCGCGGACCGCGAGCCGGTCCTGCCAGCGGAAGAGCTCGCCGATGACCGGCAGGAACCAGGGCCGGCCCTCGTACGGCGCGGGGACGAGGCGGAACGGCAGCTTCGCCAGGGCCGGGGGCTCGCCGCCACCCAGCCACTTCGCTGCCCGCGTCCCGAGATACGTCGACATCAGGACGCCGGTCCCGGAGTAGCCCACCGCGTGCATGATCCCGCCGAGGCGGCCGAGGTGGGGCATCCGGTCGAGGGTCATCGCGACCTTGCCGCCCCACGAGTACTCGACCCGGTAGCCGGCAACCTGCGGGTGGATGTCGAGCATCCGCCCGAACAGCAGCCGGGCCGTCCGGTCGACGGTCGTCGGGATGAAGCTGACCCGTCCGCCGAAGACGAGCCGCCGGTCGGCCGACACGTGCCAGTAGGACAGGAAGTTCTTCGTGTCGAAGTAGGCCCGGCCGGTCGGCGAGACCTCCCGGGCGAGGTCCTCGGGCAGCGGCTCCGTGGCGATGATGTAGCTGCCGATCGGGACGATCCGGCGACGGACGCTCGGCGCAGCCCCGTCCGTGTAGCCGTTCGTGGCGACGAGGACGTCGCGGGCCAGGATGGCGCCCCTCGCCGTCTCGACGACGAAGCGGCCGTCGGCCTGGCGCCGGATCGCGCGGACCGGGGTGTTCTCGTGCAGATCGGCGCCGGCGCGCTCGGCCATCGCCAGGAGCCCGGCGAACCACTTCGCCGGGTGAAGGATGCCGCCGGGGTTCACCGCGAGGCCGCCGTGGTACATCGGGGTCCCGATCTCCTCGCGCAGGCGGTCCCGGTCGACAACCCGGGCGTGGACGCCGAAGTCCTCGAGCGAGCGCGCCTCCTCGGCGAAGTCCTCGAAGTGGCTCGGCGCCCAGGCCAGCTCCAGCCAGCCGGCGGGGCGGAGCTCGGCATCGATGTCGTTGTCGCGGATGAGCCCGTAGGTCAGCTCGAGGGCATCGAGCGTCTCGCGGTACAGCGTCCGGGCGAGCGGCTCGCCGTAGCGCTTCGCGAGCGTGCGCGGACCCCACTTGAACCCCGGGTGGGTGATCCCGCCGTTGCGGGTCGACGCGCCCCAGCCGAGCGTCTCGGCCTCGAGCAGGACGGCCTTCGCCCCCTGGAGGGCGAGCTTGCGGGCCGCCGCGACGCCGGTATAGCCGCCGCCGACGATCGCGACATCGACCGTGTCGGGCAGCTGCCGCCCGCTCCGGTCGTGGAGCGGCGGCATCGTCGCCCACCAGTACGGCCGGCGCTCGTAGTCGCGGTTCAGCGCGGGCTTGGCGGCCATCGCGCCCATCGTAGCGGCCGGGTGGCCCTTGCCGATGACCGGCTCGCGGGGTGATCCTCCGCCGGTGAGCGACGATCGCGAGGGTGTGCCGGTCAGCGTGGCCTGGATCCTCCTCGCCGCGCTCGCCGCGGCGCTGTTCCTGACCGGCCAGATGCGCGGCGGCGGCGGCACCGACGACGACTTCCCGGCCGAGGTCAACGACCTCGATGTCATCGGCGTCGAGGAGGCGATCGAGGTCCAGCGCCTCGGCGCCGACACCGATTTCGCCGTCTCGGGCTGGTTCCAGCAGTCGCTGCCGATCCCCTGTCCGTTTCCCGAGCCGCCGGTCGTCGACCTCCTGAACGGCAACTGCACGATCGAGATGACGTGGCTGATGGCGGGGCCCGAGTCGACCCTTCGGATCGACCCCAACGGCATGAGTGGGAGCTCGCCGAGCGGCCCCGCCGTCCACCCGGTGTTCGACGGCCCCGACACCGGCTGGGCCCGGCCGCT
>MGOD01000064.1:6379-12722 GCA_001795245.1 Chloroflexi bacterium RBG_16_70_13 | reverse complement strand
CTCGCGCTCGCGATCGCCGGCGATGAGGCCGACGCCGCCGACATCACCCAGGACACGTTCGTGGCGATGTGGAAGCAGCTGCCGAAGCTGCGCGACGGCGACCGGTTCGACGCGTGGCTCCACCGGATCGTCGTGAACGCGGCCCGAATGGCCGTCCGAGGTCGACGCCGGCGGCGGGTTCGCGAGATCCCGAACACCGAGCTGGCCGAGGTGGGCGCCGACCGAACGATGCCCGTCTCGCCCGACGGGCGACGCCTGGCCGCCGCGCTCACCGACCTCGATTCCGATCAGCGAGCCCTGCTCGCCCTCCATCACCTCGAGGGTCGCTCGCTTGCCGAGATCGGACTGACCCTCGGGATCCCGGTCGGAACCGTGAAGTCGCGGCTGTTTGCCGCGCGCCGGGCGCTCGACGCGGCGCTTTCCCGCGAGGAAGAGCGGTGACCGGCGCCGGGTCGGGCA
Organism: Chloroflexi bacterium RBG_16_70_13; assembly: GCA_001795245.1. Classification (GTDB taxonomy): domain Bacteria; phylum Chloroflexota; class Limnocylindria; order Limnocylindrales; family CSP1-4; genus UBA5189. The sequence continues at coordinate 12,263 of MGOD01000064.1, read as the reverse complement.
AGGAGCTCTGGGACGATGAGCGACTCGCGGCGGCCTATCGAGCCGCGTTCGACGTGACCGCGCCGAGCGGCCTCGAAGATCGCGTCGCTAAAGCCCTGGCTTCAGATGCGCGGCCCGGACACCCCGGCCCGCGGTGGCTCCGCTGGTCCGGCGCCAGCGCGGTCGCGGCTGCCGCCGTCGTCGTCATCGCCGCCGTGGTCCTCACCTCGAATGGCATCCCGACCGGGTCGCCGGCGGCGAGCCATGCGGCCGAATCGGCGACCGCCGGTGCGCCCGAGACGCCCACCGGCGGGTCCCCGTCGACGATCTTCGGCGCCGATGTCCTGACCGTGCCCCAGGCGATCGAGGTGCGTGATCAACTCGACGATTCGTTCGGCGAGCACGACATCGTCGTCGCCGGCTGGTACCAGCAGCCGCCGCCCATTCACTGCCAGGGCTTCGCGACCGGGACCGGGTCGTCGGGCGGCGACTGCACGGTCGAATACCAGTGGCTCATCGCTAACCCCGAGTGGCTGTTCGGGACTCCGCCTCAGCCTCTGACCCTCGCGGATCCAACGGGGCCGGCAATCAGGGCCGTGTTCGAGGACATCGACATGAGCTGGGCATTGGCCTCCGCGGCCGAGGACCCCAGACAGGGACCTACTCCGGTGGTGTTCGTCGGCCATTTTGGCGTTGTCCGCGGGGCGAGCTGCACGGAGTCCCGGATCGAGCGCTGCCGCGAGCGTTTCGTCGTCGACCAGGTGTCGTGGGTCGACGGCGCTGCTTACGATGCGGTCTTCCCGGCCGACGTCGACGGCATTCCCGTTCGGAGCGTCGAGAAGGTGCTCGAGGACCGCGACGCCGGCGAGCTGCACGGGATCGCGGTCGCGATCGGTGGCTGGTACGCGGCCGACCCGGTCACCATCTCTTGTCCGATTGTCCCAAAGGCGTGGAACCTCTTCGATCGTACCTGCGCGACCAGCAGGCTCGTCGCCGATATCCCGCAGCTGGCCAACCGGGATCGCGCCATCGTCGGAACGGGACTCCGGCCCGTCTTTGCCCCCCTTTGGACCACGCGCGTACCCGCCGAGGAGCCGCAGGGGCCGGTCGTGCTCGTCGGACACTTCCAGGATCCGCTGGCATTGTCGTGCCGGGTGGACGATCAGCGTGCCTGCGCCGGGACGTTTGTCATCGATCGCGTGGCCTGGATTGACGGTGAGCCGCTGGGGCCTCGAGTGCCACCGCCCGGGTTCGTGCTGCCGCAACCTGCGGTGACCCAGCAGCTGTTCGATGTAGCCCGGCTCGTCCGTGAGGAGCTCGCGGCGGACGGCACCGTCCAGTCGATGACCGTCCTCGAGGCGCAAGACCTGGCGAGCCTCGACCCGACCGCCATCATCGACCTCGACGCCCGGGCCGTCATCTGGTACGTGCGAGCGGTCGAGGCGGGGACGAACCGGATCGGCTCGTTCATCGTCGACGATGCAACCGGCGAGCTGATCTGGAGCGCGTTCCCGATGCCGGCGATCGTGGTCCCCTGACCCGCGTCGGTCAGTCGTCCGCGGCCTCGTAGGCGATCCGTCCGCCGGCCACGGTGAGGAGAACCCGTCCCGGAAGGTCGCGGCCGAGGAGCGGCGAGTTCTTGCCCTTCGAGGCTAGGGCATCGGGCGTGACGCGCCAAGTCGCTGAGCGGTCGAAGACGACGACATTGGCGGACTCGCCTTCGAAGAGTCCTCGAGTGCTCGGTTCGCGATCGCCGAGGACGCGAGCCGGGCCGGTCGTGAGCGCCGCGATCGCGGTCGCGAGCGACAGCCGACCCGCGTCCACGGCCGCGAGGACGACGCCGAGCGCGGTCTCGATGCCGCTGATCCCGTTGGCCGCCAGCCCGAACTCGACCGCCTTGTCGACCTCGGCGTGGGGGGCGTGATCCGTGGCGATCGCATCGGCCGTGCCGTCGACAAGGGCGGCGAGGCAGGCGGCGGCATCGACCGCCGAGCGGAGCGGCGGGTTGACCCGGACCGAGGTATCGAAGGGAGGGGCGGTGATGGCCCCGTCACGCCAATGGTCGCGAGCCACGCCATCGTCGTCGAGGGCCTCCCAGCTCCAGCGCCGCGCCCCGGCCAGCCACTCCTCGGTGAGCGCGAGGTGGTGCGGGGTCACGTCGCAGGTGACCGGGAGGCCCGCGGCCTTCGCGAGCCGCACGTGGGCCAGCGAGGCGGCGGTCGAGAGATGGGTCAGATGGAGCCGCGCACCGGGCACGTCGCCGACGACATCGGCCAGGATCGCCAGGTCGCGGGCCACGGCGTCCGCCTCGGCGGCGCGCGGCCAGCCACGCAGGCCGAGGATCGTCGCGATCAGGCCCTCGTTCGCCTCGGCGCCCTCGGTGAGGGCCGCATCCTCGGGGTGATCGACGATCGGCAGCCCGAGCATCCCGGCATAGGCCAGCGCGTTCCGGAACAGTGATGCCGAGCCGACCGGGGCCCCGTCGTCGCTGAAGCCGACGACCCCGGCATCGGCGAGCTCCCCGAGCGCCGCGAGCTGCTCGCCGGCCCGCCCGGCCGACACGGCTCCGTGCGCGAGCAGCGCGACCGGCAACCCGGAGGCCGCGGCCGCGTCCCGGATTCGTGCCAGGACCGACGGCTCGTCGAGGGCCGGCGTCGTGTTGGGCATGACGCAGACGGTCGTGAATCCGCCGTGGGCCGCCGCCGCCAGCCCGGTCGCGACGGTCTCGGCGTCCTCGTTTCCGGGCTCGCGGAGGTGGGCGTGGAGATCGATGAACCCGGCCGCGACGATGACGCCCGACGCATCGATCCCCTCCGCCTCGACGCCCTCGAGCCAGGTCACCGCCTCGAGGACTCCGTCCGTGACGACGATCTCGCCCGGCCCCTCGCGTCCGCTCGCGGGATCGACGAGCCAGGCCCGGCTGATCTCGAGGTCTGCCAGCCGGGCGCCGACGGAGGAGCGCGCGCCGCCCGAGGTGCGCGCGTCGACGTCGATCGTCACTCCCCAGCCCCACGTGCCCCGGCCAGGAGGTACAGGATCGCCATCCGGACCGCGACCCCGTTCGCGACCTGGTCCGTGATCACGGATTGCGTCCCGGCGGCGACATCGGGGGCGATCTCGACGCCCTCATTCATCGGCCCCGGGTGCATCACGAGCGCGTCCGGCCGGGCCGTGGCGAGCCGCGCCCGCGTCAGCCCGAACCGGGCGGCGTACTCCCGCAGCGACGGCAGCAGCCCCGATGCCATTCGCTCCCGCTGGATTCGGAGGGCCATGACCACGTCGGCATCGCGCAGCGCCGCCGCGAGGTCCGACGTGGCGGTGAACTGGCGCGTCCCAGCGACGCCGGCCGCGGCCCAGGCCTCGAAGCCTCGCAGGAGGGTCACCGGCCCGCAGACCCACACGTCGGCGCCGGACGCGGTCAGCGACCAGAGGTTGCTCCGGGCGACCCGCGAGTGGAGGACGTCACCGAGGATGACGACCTTGCGGCCGGCCACGGACCCGCCCGGCAGGTGCGTCCGCATCGTGTAGAGGTCGAGCAGGGCCTGGGTCGGGTGGGCGTGCAAGCCGTCGCCGGCGTTGATGACGCTGCCGCCGAACGTCTCGGCGGCGAGCCACGGCGCCCCCGAGGTCGCGTGGCGGATGACGAGCATTCGCGCCCCGAGGGCCTCGAGCGTCCGGATGGTGTCGATGAGCGACTCGCCCTTCGTGACCGACGAGGCCGAGGCCGTGACGTTGACGACGTCGGCCGAGAGGTTCTTCGCCGCGACCTCGAAGCTCACCCGCGTCCGGGTCGAGGCCTCGTAGAAGAGGTTCGTGACGCCCCAGCCGCGGAGGGCCGGGACCCTGGGGATCGGCCGGGCGAGGATCTCCGACATCGTCGCCGTCGTGTGCATCACGAGCTCGAGCTCGTCGGCGGTCAGGACGTCGACGTCGAGGAGGTGGCGGTGGCGCCACAGGCCGGCCGGCGCCGGGTTGTCCCCGCCGCCGGCGGCTGCCACGGGATCGGCCGCCGGGCCTGCGCCCAGCAGCTCGTCGGGCGCCGCGAGGGCCGGATCGGTGATCACTGTCAGGTCGTCCGGGCCGCGACCGGCTCCGCCGCGACCGCCCGGTCGATGTCGACGGCGTCCTCGCCGTCGATCTCCTCGATCCGGACCCGGACGAGCTCCTCGCGCGACGTCGGGACGTTCTTGCCGACGTGGTCGGCCCGGATCGGCAGCTCGCAGTGGCCCCGATCGACGAGGACGGCGAGGCGGATCGCCCTGGGTCGGCCGTACTCCATGAGCGCGTCCATCGCCGCCCGGATGGTCCGGCCGGTGTAGAGGACGTCGTCGACGAGGACGACGGTCGTGCCGGTGACGTCGAACGGCAGGTCCGTGCCCTTGACGACGGGCTGCTGGGCGAGCATCGAGAGGTCGTCGCGATAGAAGGTGATGTCGAGCGCGCCAACCGGCAGGGCCGCGGCCTCGTGCTCCCGGATCGCCTCGGCCAGGCGCCGCGCGATCGGGACGCCACGGCGCTGGATGCCGACGAGGACCAGGCCGTCCGTGCCGGCGTGCTTCTCGACGATCTCGTGGGAGATGCGGATCACCGCCCGGCGGATCTCCTCGGCGGTCATGATCCGGCGGCCGCTCACGGGCGTCGCTCCGACCCGCCGGCGCACCGGCCGGCCCACCGGCCGGACCACCGGCGTCCCCTCGCCCGGCGGTCTCCCGCCCGGCTGAGCGTCGCCCGGCTGCGACGTGGCACTGGCGTCTCCTCTCCCTTCCGGCCTCACGGGGCCCGTTCCCGGCTCTCGTGGCCGGTGGCGAAGGTCGGTGCCGAGTCTACCCGATCAGTAGACCCGGACGGTCACCCAGGTCGTGCCGGCCCACCAGCCGCAGCCGCAGATCCGGAAGAAGTCGGGCCGGTACAGGTCGACGATCCGGATCTCCTTCTGGGGTCCGTAGTCGTTGACGACGCGCTCCAGGCAGCCGCCGTTGCCGCAGATGACGACGACCGTCCCGCGGGGCAGGCGCATCGCCGTGGTCCCGTTGTCGTAGAACGTCGCGTAGCCGCTGAGGGTATAGCGGGGCGGTTTCCATTCCCAGGCCGCGGACACGTTCGGGACCGCCAGGGCCGGGCGATCCGCAGGCGCGGCGTTCGGCGCCGGCGGCACGTCCGCGAGCGGATCTCCCGGGCCGAGACCCCCGACCGAGGCGCTCGCCGAATCGGGCGCCGAGATCGTTTCGATCGATCGGTCGCGGGCCGCCGCGAGGATGACCTCCCGGAACGACGCTGCATCGACGGCCCCCTCGCGGCTCGGCTCCCGGGAGCCCGCGAGGCCCGGCAGCGCGCCGAGCGCGAGCGCGGCGGTGAGCGCCGCGATCGCGACCGTCCTGCTGGGTCGCACCGCGCGACGATACGGCATTCGGCGGGCCGATGGAACCCGTGCCAGCGCAGCCGCGATCTGCCGGGCGCGGGGCGCGCCCACCGGGGCCGGTCAGCGAACGACGAAGAGTCGATCCGCGGCGATGCTGCGGACCTGGCCGAACTCGTCGCCGGTCCAGGCGAGAACGTGGACGTGGCTCGATTCGCCGTCCTGGCCGGGCGGCGTGACCCAGGCGACGCGGCCCTCGTCGATCGAGAAGCCGCGCAGGGCGGTGGCCGCCGGAAGCGGGTCCAGGGCCGGATCGATGAGGCCGTCGGCGGCATCGATGACGACGAGCCGGAGGGTGCCGATCCCCGGGTTCTCGGGGTCGCGGATCCAGACGGCCAGGCGCGTCCCGGTCGGGTCGAAGCGGACGTCGAAGTCGCTGACGGGCCCCTCGGCGAGGACCACCGGCGACCCGGCCGGGCCCGGCGGCGGCGTCGGGACCGGGCTGGCCAGCGGGTCGAGCGTGACGACCGGCGCCGCCGTCGGCGTCGC
>MGOD01000064.1:6032-6343 GCA_001795245.1 Chloroflexi bacterium RBG_16_70_13 | reverse complement strand
GCCCGGATCCGGGCTCGCGACCGGCGCGTCGGCCGGGTCGACCCAGCCGTCGATGACGAGCCGGCCTGCGCCGAGCTCCCAGCCGGTGCCGGTCGCATCGGGGATGAGGGTTCCCGACCAGTAGACGATGGTCCCCGATTCGGTATTCACGATCGGCCGCCAGATGTCCTCGCCGGCAAGGTCGATGACGGTCGCAGGCGAGGTCGACGGGTCGAGGAGGAACGAGATGGGATGGTCCTGGGCCGGCCCCGGGGAAGCCCCTGGTGATTCCTGCGGCGAACCGCTCTGTCCAGGTCCGCCGGGGGCCGGGG
>MGOD01000064.1:3855-6018 GCA_001795245.1 Chloroflexi bacterium RBG_16_70_13 | reverse complement strand
CGACTTGTCCGGTTTCGACGACCGCGTGGCCGTGGGGCTCGCGCTCGGTGACGCGACCGGGTCGCCCGACGCGTCCGGCGATTCGGATGGCCCCTCGGCGGCGGTCTCGACTCGGCTGGCGAGGATCCGGATGCCCAGCCAGCCGGTGAAGAAGGTCCGATGGTCTGACGTCACGGCGGTCGCGGAGGCATCGAAGCCGACGTGCCAGAGGTAGAGGTCGGGCCCGCTCGAGCCATCGATCGGCCGAGCCGAGAAGGCCAGCCACTGGCCGTCCTCCGAGTAGGCGGTCTCGCCGACGACGACGACCCCCGACAGGATCGCCAGGCTGCCGTCCGGACGCGCCGTCGGGGTCGGCGGGATCGTCGGGCCAAGGGTCTCGTCGGGGCCGAGGGTCGGGGTCGCCGCCGGCGTCGGGGTCACGACCGGGGTCGCGCTCGGGGTCAGCTCCGGGGTGGGCGTCGGCGTCGGCGGGGGCGTCGCGCCGGGTCCGAGCGTCGGCTCCGGGGTCGAGACCGGCACGACGATGACCTCGCTGCCGCCCTCTCCGCTCGGCGCCGCCTTCGTCACCACGACGAGTTGCTGGCTGTCCGGCGCGAGGAGCATCGATTCAGGCTCAGCCTGAAGCGCCTCGAGCGCCTGGCGGGTGGCGCCCGCCTCATCGATCGGAGCGCAGGCCTCGGGGTTGGAGACACAGACCTCGCTCACGTCGGCGAAGACGAGCTGGAACGTCCCGTCGCTGCGCTCCTCGACCCACGTCAGCCCCCGGGCCGTGACCGACAGGGGTGTCGCCGCCGGCCCAGGGGTCGCCAGCCCGACCGTGGATGCGTTGGGCGGCGTGGGAGCAATCGGGAGCCCACCATCGCGCGGAAAGAACGAGGTGGCGACGACGACGAGGACGACCACGACGCCCGACAGCACGCCGATCGGCATCCGAAGGATCCGCGGGCCGCCGCGTCCGGGGCGACCTTGACGACCAGCCTGACTCGTCCGCCCGTGCCGTCCACCATCGCGCTCGATCGAGGCGGCCGTCCGCGCCCACAGGTCCCGCGGCGGCTCGGGGGCCGTCGATCGGAGGTCACGGAGCAGCTCGCGGTCCTCGGCGAAGCCGCGGAGGTCCGCCAGGCATTCGGCGCAGCCCTCGAGGTGCGCCTCCAGCCAGGTGTCGTCGGCGGGGTCGGTCGGCTCGAGGAAGCCTGTCGCGATGATCGATCGGGCCCGCTCGTGCGAGGCCTCGGCGTCGTTGTGGCGGCGGCGGAAGGGGAGGGTCATCGGCCCGTCCCCTCGCCCCGGGCGAAGGCGGCGTCACGCTCCGCCTCGGCGGCGGCCTCGGTCGACTTCTCCGCGGCAAGCGCCTCGCGGAGGCTCTGGCGGCCCCGGGTCAGGAGGGCTCGCGCGGCGACGTGGCTGATCCCGAGCGCGGCGGCGAGCTCGAGGCCGGTGAGGTCGTGGACCTCGGCCAGGAGGAGCGCGGCCCGCTGGCGCTCGGGGATCCTGGCCAGCGCCCGCTCGAGCGGGCCGGACAGGCGGAGGTCCATCGCCAGGCGCTCGGCGGACGGCGAAGAGCCTTTCGATTCGCCGGTAAAGGGCAGGAATCGGACGATCTTCCGGCGGCGGAGGTCGTCGAGGGCGACGCGGTGGGCGATCTGGTAGAGCCAGGCGCGGGCGTTCTCGCCCTTCTCGAGGGTGTCGTAGGCGCGATAGGCCTTCACGAACGCGTCCTGGGTCAGGTCGGCGGCGAGCTCCGGATCGCGGAGCATCCGGACGAGGTAGGCGTAGATCTCGCCGTGGTGCTTCGCAAAGAGGGTCTCGACGAAGGCGCCGGCACCTTCCCGGTCCCAGGTGCCCGTCATCGGGCTGCCGCCGATCGTGCGCCCGAAGGCGCCGTTCGCGACCGCGAAGCCCCCCGGCTCGCTGCTGCCGAGCATCCAGGTCCTTCCGTGACGGGCGTCGGCGCGGAGCGAAGGTGTCGCGCGCCACCGTGCCGAGGGACGAGGCACGCCGCAGCGATGTGACGCGCCGTGCTCAACCGGCCGACTCCGCGGGGGCGCCGGCGGCCCGGGCCAGGAGCTCTTCGACGGCATCCTCGGGCGAGACCGGGTTCACCGGCAGGCCGGTCCCGAGCTCCAGGCCGGCGATCTCTCGCAGGCGCGGATGGACCTCCCA
>MGOD01000064.1:127-3847 GCA_001795245.1 Chloroflexi bacterium RBG_16_70_13 | reverse complement strand
AGTGCCAGTGGTACGTGGCGTCGACGCGCTCGCGCAGCGGCGCTGTGTGGAGGATCAGGTTGTACGGTGGCCCATCGAGCGTCCGGGCGAGCGTGTTCAGGACGTTGCGGAGCGCCGCGCCCGTCGCCCGGATGTCCGTCTCGGTCGCCCGCCCGAAGTCCGCCTCGTGGCGACGCGGCACGATCCACAGCTCGAACGGCGAGCGGGATGCCCAGGGGGCGACGGCGACGCTGTCGGCATCCTCCCAGACGAGTCGCTCGCGGGCGCGCGAGGCGTCGCGGACGAGCCGGCACCAGGGGCACTCCCCCTCCCGGATCACGAAGCGCGCTGCGCCGCCGAGCTCCTCGGCGATCCGGTGCGGGATCTGGGGCAGGTCGTAGAACTCGAGGCAGAGGTGGTTCGTCCGGGCGCCAGACTGGGCGCCCCAGTTCTGGACCACCTGCAGGTAGTCGGTCTGGTCGGCGGTCCGGGCAGCGGCGAGTGCGTCCCGGGCGCTCGTGACGAGCGCCTCGACGATCGCCGAGCCGACCTGGTGCAGGGCCCGGTGCTCGCCCGGTGGCGCCACGACCGTCCGCCAGCTGCCCGCGGCACGGGCGCTCGAGAGCGCGACCTGGGCGAACTGGCCATCGAGCTGGCGCGCCTCCTCCTCCGTCCCGACGAGGTGGAAGGCGTAGTCCTTGAGGACCCGGAGGCGGACGCCCTCGCCCTCCGGCAGGCGGCAGTTCTGGCAGTCGCCGCCGTCGTCGATCGTCTCCGCGGGGCGGGCGAAGCGGTCGCGATGGAAGGCCCGGTCGACGACCGTGGCCACCCACCAGCCGGTGATCGGGTCCTTGCGCAGCTCGAAGAGCCCGGCGGTCACGTCAGGCGGACCCGATGCCGACGGGCTCGCCCTGGGTTGCCGGCGCGCCGACCGATTCGGGCGTCTGCCACGCGATCGACGACCCGAGGGCGCTGCCAAGGACCCTCGCGAAGATCCCGGCGGCTCGCCGGACGACCTCGGTGGTCGGCGGCTCGGCCGTCCGGCCGAGCTCCTCGGCGATCGAGGTCGAGACGAGGCCGGGCACCCCGCACGGATCGATGAGCTCGAAGTCGCGGAGGTCCGGATCGACGTTGAGGGCGATCCCGTGGTAGCTGACCCCGCGCTCGATCCGGATCCCGAGGGCTCCGAGCTTGCGCGCCGGACGGCCCTCCTCCATGACCCAGCAGCCGGGGTGGCCGTCGCGCCGGGTCGCCTCGACGCCGAAGGCCGCGCAGGTCTCGATCATCGCCTCCTCGAGGGCCCGGACGAGCGGCCTCACGAGCAGCCCGCGCTCGCCGAGGCGGAGGATCGGGTAGGCCACGAGCTGGCCGGGGCCGTGGTAGGTGACCTCGCCGCCCCGCTCCACGCGGAGGACCTCGATGCCGCGGCGGCGGAGGTCGCGGGGCGAGGCCAGGACGTGGCCGTCCACGGCGTTCTTGCCGAGCGTCAGGACCGCGTCGTGCTCGAGGAGCAGGAGGGTGTCCGGGATCTCGTCGCCCGCGCGCGCGTCGACGAGCCGCCTCTGGAGGGCCCACGCCTCGCGGTAGGCGATTCGTCCGAGCCAGCACGCGGCGATGGGGTCGAGCGCCCGATCCGGGCTCCGCGCGAGCGAATCCCTCCCGCCATCCATGCGCTGACGATAGCAGGGGCGCCTCTCCCGCCGGTTCGCCGACTCCGCCAGACCGACCTTGTCGTCACCTACGATCCACGTTCGTGGTAGACGACGTTGCGTCACCGCAGACGACCGGTCGGCGGGCATGCCGAGCGTGGATCCGGGCTCGAGGGCGGTGCTGGAGAACCTCCCGGGCCTCTACCACGATCCGGGTTCGTAGGTGGTGGTGATTCGTGGGCTGGCGGGCGCTACCACGATCCTGGGTCGTATGTGGGGCCCTGCCCGGCGCCTACCCCGTGCCGAGGTCCTCTCGCGACATCGCCAGTGCCACCCGCTCGCTCCGCGACATCGAGGCCACGCGGGCCGCTTCGTGGAGGAGGCCGGCGAGATCGTCTTCCTCGACCATTGCGTTCGGGGCCAGGTTCACCCAGCGAACCTGCTTCGTGATCCCGCGACCCTCGAGCAGGCCGCCGGGGTCGTCCATCAGGACGCCCTGCTCGAAGCCGAGATGGACGTGGGCCGGCTCGGCCCAGATCATCGCGAAGTAGACCGTCCGGCGCCGCCCCACCGGCAGGTCGTAGCCGATGAGGCGCCAGCCGGGCCGGACCCGCTCGATGGCAGTCGGGATCGCCCGGCGGACGACGCCTCGCAGCCACTCCCCGATGTCCCGCATCGGGCCGGGGTACTCGGCGAGGAGGGCCTCGGGAGGAATCGGGTCCATCGGGCCATGATCGCCGATGCGATGGTCAGGTCCCGGCACGTTTCGACCTCCCGATTCCGTGCCGCTCGGCCCTGTCGCCGGGCACAGGCGGCCGCGACCCTTCGGTCACGATTTCAGCATCGATGGAGTTCGTGATGTCCCGCCCCCGCACCTCGATCGTCGCCGTTCTCGCCCTTCTCGTCGCCCTTCTCCTCGCCCTCGTTGGTTGCGCGCCGGCACCAACGCCGAGCCCCGTCGTGGCTTCGCCGGCCAACCGCCTCGCCGCGACCGTTACCGTCGCCCAGGCTGCCGCGCTCCGTGACGACGGCGCCTTCGTCCTCGACGTCCGCGAGCCCGAGGAGTGGGCGGCCGGGCACATCCCGGGGGCCACCCTCATCCCCCTCGGCGAGCTGGCGACTCGGGTCGGCGAGCTCCCGCGCGACGTGTCGATCGTCGTCGTCTGCCGCTCCGGGAACCGGAGCGCCCAGGGCCGCGACATCCTGCTCGGGACGGGCTTCCCGGCCGTCACCTCGCTCGACGGCGGCATGACCGACTGGGCTGCCGCTGGCATGCCGATGGAGGCCGACGGCTGACCTCGATTTCCAAGGACGTCGCTACCGATACCCGCCCTTCCCCACCTTGCGAGCGAGCTCGACGCGTCGCAGGGACTCTGGGTCCAGCTCGCCCTGCCGCTTTCCGTCGATGTCCGGGGGTGGAGCGCCCGCGGAGGGGGGCGCCGGCAGCAAGTTTCCGATCGCCCCGGCGATTCGCTTGGCCGCATCGAGAGCTTGTGTGATGACAGACATCGCACTTCCTCCCCAATCACGTACGACGTCGATCTTCCGCTCCCGATGGATGGCGGTCGAATCCAGCCGCATGTACCCCGCCAGTAGTGTCCCAGCCAGTTGTGTAATCGAGGCCCTTGATGGCGAGGGCATCGCGTGGTCTTCCAGCGGATGTCAAAGTCAGCTGGGAGAACCGACACGATGGCCGCTTTGAAGCGTCGCGCGGGCCTTCATGGCGTCAAGGGCGTGGATGATGTCGCGGTAGGCGCTGCGCTTCTCGGTTCGCAGCGCCGCTGCTTCCTCGCGGGCCTGGTGGATTGCAGCCTGACGCGCCGTCCAGAGCATCGTGAGTGCAGTCGCCGCAATTGAAGCCGCAGCCCCGATGAGAGCGGCAAGGATGACCACGACCGCAGGATCCATGACGTTAGTCGATCACGTCGGACAATCGCCGAGTGTTCCGGGGCCGGGTAACGGATCAGCGCGGCGTCACGGGAGGAGCGGCTGTCCCGTCGCGGTTGTCGCTGGCACGGTCGCGGTCGTCGTGGCATGCCCTCGCCACTGATGTGCAATCACCGCGATGCCAGCGATGACCATTCCGGCCGCG
>MGOD01000064.1:0-110 GCA_001795245.1 Chloroflexi bacterium RBG_16_70_13 | reverse complement strand
CAACGGACCCGTGCTCCCGAGGAGGAGCCTGCTCACCGCGATGGCCAGCGGCTCTGGCAGGACCGGCGGAGTGTCGTTCGTCTGCGCCGCCAGGTTGAAGGTGATCCACG
>MGOD01000063.1:16881-17146 GCA_001795245.1 Chloroflexi bacterium RBG_16_70_13 | reverse complement strand
GGGCCGCGTCCGCCTCGGCCCGAAGGACCGTGGCCGCGAGCCACGCGAGCGACGGGTCCGGCGGGCCCGGCTTCGCCGCCAGCTCGATTCCCTCGGCCGCGATCGCCCGGACGTCGGCGAGGCGACCCTCCCAGGTGGCGAGCTCTGCCTCGGCCGTCAGGAGCGGGCTTCGGAACTCCGTGCCACCCAGCCGGTCATCGATCTCGCGCGCCCGGCGCAGGAGCCGGCCGGCCTCCGCGAAATCGCCCCGCGCCGTCAGCAGGCG
>MGOD01000063.1:16211-16874 GCA_001795245.1 Chloroflexi bacterium RBG_16_70_13 | reverse complement strand
TTCGTCGCCAGCCAGAGCTCGGCCCGATCCGTGGCACCCCGACGGAGGCCCAGCGCGCTCGAGGCGTCGGCGTCGTCCCAGTGCCCGAGGTTGTACTCAGCCTTGGCCCGGAACCCGAGGAGGAGCCCGCCGTACGTCCGGGCGACCCCCAGGCGCTCGGTCGTGGCGTAGCCCGCCGCGGCGGCGGCCCGCGACGCTTCCGACTGGCCGATCCGGTCGAGGAGCGAGGCGAGGTTGAAGGCCGCGAGGGCCATCCCCTCGACCGAGCCGATTCGCTCGGCGATCGCCTCGCCTTCGCGGAACCGATCGAGGCCGGCGGCGGGATCCCCGAGCACGGCAAGCGACCAGCCGAGCACGCCGAGGGCGAGGGCTTCCTCTCCGGGACCGCCCGCCGCGCGAGCGACGTCGATGGCCGCCCGGGCATCGGCGGCCGCCCCCTCGTAGTCGCCAGCGTAGAGGCGGATCCCGGCATGCTGGGCGAGGGCCCGGGCCCGCCGGATGCTCGGCACGTCACGCGGGAAGAGACCCAGGGCCAGCTCGACCGCGGCGGCCGCCGCCCGGCGGTCGCCGGATTCCCAGAGGTACCAGCGCAGCCGATCGTGGAGGTGAGCGGCGCGTTCGGGGTCGGCCTGCGGGTCCACGAGGGCGACGGCGGCCTGCCCG
>MGOD01000063.1:12626-16194 GCA_001795245.1 Chloroflexi bacterium RBG_16_70_13 | reverse complement strand
GCCCGCCAGCACCGCAGCGTCCGCTGCGTGCTCCAGGAGGACGTCGCGCGAAATGCTGAGCTCGGCTGCCGCCGCGGGTGCGGCCTTCGCGAGCTCGCCGGCCCGGGCCCACAGCCGCGTTGCCTCCGGGAAGGCGTAGACGTGCTCGGCCGCGGAGGCGGCGCGGAGCGTGGGCTCCAGTGCCCGATCCGGGCGGCGTGCCGCGTCCCAGTGGCGGGCGATCTCGACCGGCGGCACGTCGTGCGCGGCGCCGGTTGCCGGATCCGCGAGGCGTGCCTCGAGGGCGGCGGCGAAACCGGCGTGGAGGGCCGTCCTCTCGGCCGGCATCAGCTCGTCGCGGACGACCTCCTGGAGCAACCCGTGGCGAAACTCGATGGCCGCACCGTCCCGGTCGTCGCGGCCACCATCGAGCCGGCGATTCCCACTCTCGCCGCCGCCTCGGCGCACGAGGATGCCGCTGGCGACGGCTTCCCGAAGCGCATCGGCGAGGTCGCGGACCGGCATCGCCAGGACGCCGGCGAGCAGCTCGTCGTCGATCCGGCGGCCCGCGGCCGCGGCCGCCCTGAGGACGCCGCGGGCCGGCGCCGACAGCGCGGCCACGCGGGCGACGAGGACGTCACGCAGGACCGGTGGCAGGTCGCCATCGAGGTCGCCGTGGCGCCCCCGGCCTGGCCCGTCGCCGCCGTCGGCCCCCACCAGCACGAGCTCCTCGACGTAAAACGGGTTGCCGTCGGAGCGGGCGAGCAGCCGGTCCACCAGGGCGGGATCCGGCGGCGTCTCGAGGATCGCGGCAACCTGGGCTTCGACCTCGTCGCGGCCGAACGGCTCGAGATCCATCCGATCGACGTGCTCCTCGCGCTCGAGCTCGGCGATGAAGGCGAGGTTGCCGACGGCCGCGCCCTGGGCATCCGTGCGCAGGGCGAGGGCGATGAGGACCGCATCCCCGCGGAGATTCCGGACCAGGAAGCCGAGCAGCTCGCGCGTCGACCGGTCGGCCCACTGGACATCCTCGATCTCGATGACGAGCGGGCGGGACGCGGCGAGCCGTTCGAAGACGCCAAGGACGAGCTCGAAGAGGCGGGCCTGGGCAGCACGGTCGAGCTCAGCCGGGGCGGGCATGTCGGCGGCCCGCAGGGCGAGCTCCGGGATGAGCCTCGTGAGCTCGGCGCGGCCCGGGCCCAGGAGGGCCGGCAAACGCTCGGCCGAGGTCGCTCGGACGAGCTCACGGAGGATCTCGACGAACGGCGCGTACGGGACGGCGCCGTCGGCGGTCTCGAGGCAGGCCCCCTGGACGACGAGGGCACCGTCGGGGGCGGCGAGCTCCGCGAATCGATCGAGGAGCCGGCTCTTGCCGATCCCAGCCTCGCCCGCGATCACGATCGCCCGGCCGTGGCCCGTCGCGACGCCGCCCAGCATCGCGCCGAGGCGCGCGAGCTCGATCCCCCGCCCGACGAACGATCGACGCCCCAGGGCCTCCACCACGGCGGGCGCATGATACGCGCGGCCGCAGTGCCGACGAGGGTCCAACCGGGTCAGACGCGGCCGGATCCCGGCCGCCCTCGGGCGCGCCGTCGCCCCGACAGCGGCTTCGTGGCCCGGTGGCCGGTCAGGCGGGGGTGAAACCCGCCAGCTCAAGACGGCCGCGGACGTTGCTCCGGGCTCGACAGAGCAGGGTCCGCGTGGCCCCGGGCGTCCGGCCGATGGATGCCGCGATCTCCGGCCCGCGGTAGCCCTGGGCGGCAAGCAGGAGGGCGCCGCGGTCGTCCGGCGAGAGCTGGTCGAGCACGGCGTGCAGGGCGTCGAAGAGCTCGGCCTCGACCACGATCGTCTCGGGGCTCTCGGGCGCGTCCGGCGTCGGAAGGTCGGCGGCCCGACGGTCGACGACGGTCAGGTGCCGGCCCCGGCTCGCAACGAGGTTGCCGGCGACGCGATGCAGCCACGCCGCCAGGTCGTCGGGGGTCCGGCCGGCCTCGACCTCGCGGGCCAGCCTGAAGAAGGCTTCCTGCACCAGGTCCTCGGCGACGTCGGGATCGCGGGTGAGGACGGTCAGGCGCCTGACGAGCGGGCCATGATGGAGCTCCCAGGCGGTCTGGACGACGAGGCCATTGGTGGGCTGCATGCCGTGGTTCCTCCCTCGCGCCGGGATGTCCGGCTCGAGGACCACGGTCTGGCTAAGGCGATCGGGAAGGGATTGGGCGGCAGCCCAATCTTCCGTCGCACGGCGGCACAGTTCGAGGGACCTGGAAAGGCCGACGGCCGATCCGCGCTGCCCCACCTCGCCGCGCCCTCCCGGGACGCCGCTCGCCCGCGCGGGGGCCATCGTCGCGCCACCGACGGCGACGTCGCCTCCGCTCGCTTCCTCGCCCCGCGGTGGAGTGGAGCGTACGCGGCCGCGTGGCCCGCGCCAGAGCCGATTGGCCTGCCCGAGTATGCCAACGACCCCTCCACATGCCGGGGAGGGGTCGTGGTCGGACGAATCGGGTGGTGAGCCCGGAAGGACTTGAACCTTCAACCCGCTGATTAAGAGTCAGCTGCTCTGCCATTGAGCTACGGGCCCGCGAGCCGGGAGGATACCGCAACAGGCCGATCGACGGCGCTTACCGAGCCCGCCCGTGGCGGCAGCGACCGAGGACGCGCGGCCGGTCCGCTGGAAGCTCGGGACGCCTGGCGCCGAGGTGAGACCTGGGCTGGCGCTGGACGTCACCGGGGTTCGGCGGGCTCGGTCTGCCCATACGTATCGGGGCTCACCTCGTAGGCATGCGCCTCGAGCATCAGGGCCTCCGCCCGGATGGCTGCCAGCTCGTCCGGCGGCAGGGCTCGCCGCTCCACCAGCTGGAGGACCTCCTGGCTCTGCTCGAGCGCGCCGGCCCAGCCGACCCGGACGACGCCGACCCCGCCCGCGTAGTACTTGAGCTGGTGCGCGTCCGGCTCGTTCGGGTTGTATTCGTTCATGACGAGGATGCCGTCATAGCACCGGAGCGGGACGCAGGTTCGCGAGTCGGTCTCGAAGACGCGCGCCCGATCGTAGAAGTCCACCGCGGGCCCGAACCCCTGCGAAAGGCTCGGGTCGGTGATCTTCGGGTCCGAGGTGATCATGATCCCCGCGGCAGCGCCCTGAACCCCGGACAGCCACGTCGGAGCGTCCACCAGCACGCCTTCCTCGTACTCCTCCGGGTACTCGCCCAAGAGCCAGACCGTGCCGTCGTCGTCCTGGGCGAAGAATGCGATCTCGGCTTCTGTCACCTCGCCGGCGGCAGCGTCCACCTCGTAGACGACGACCGCTTCGATCCCGTCGATCACCTTCACGAGATCGGTGACCGTGGACGTGATGGAGTGCGCGATCCGGACGCCGTCGATCGTCACCTCGCCGTCGAACACCGTCCGTGTCCCCGGCACGAGGGGCAGCCACGGGTTGTCGATGACCGACGGATTGCCGAACCTCTCCCGGGGCAACGTCTCCGAGATCGCCTCGCCGCCCCCCGTGGCCGGCGGGGCGGTAGGTCGCGCCGTCTCCGCGGCAACCTGGCCGGAGGGCGAGGGTTGTGGCCGGCTTGGCAGGGGCGTGCCA
>MGOD01000063.1:4798-12512 GCA_001795245.1 Chloroflexi bacterium RBG_16_70_13 | reverse complement strand
GCTACCGCGTTCCCGCTCACCGTCACACCGCCACCGGTTGTGGGCCGGCGCCACGCCCCGGCGTCATCGTCGAGGGTCGTGCGAAGCGCAGGTAGAGCGAAGGCACGATGAACAGGTTAAGGAGGGTCGATGTCAGGAGGCCGCCGAGCACCACGATCGCGAGGGGGGGTTCGATCTCATGGCCGGGCAGATCGCCCGCGATCGCCAGTGGGACGAGCGCGAGGCCCGTCGCCAGGGCCGTCATCAGGATCGGCGACAGCCGCTCGCGGGCGCCGCGGATCACGAGTCGAGGGCCGAACGGCTCACCCTCCTCGCGCTCGAGATGCTGGAAGTGGTTGATCATCATGATCCCGTTCCGGGCCGCGATCCCGACGATCGTGAAGAACCCGACCAGGGACCCCAGGGACACGACAGCGCCTGTCAGCCAGATGGCAAGCACCCCGCCCACGAGAGCCGAGGGCAGCGTGAGGAACGCGAGCAGCGCGAGGCGCGTGCTGCCGAACGAGGCCTGGAGCAGCAGGAGGATGCCGGCCAGGGCGAAGATCGCAAAGAGGGCCAGCCGACCCTGGGCAGACTCGCGCTCGGCGAACTCGCCGAGAAGCTCGGGATGGTAGCCGGCGGGGAAGTCGATCGTGGCCAGGGCCGCCTCGACGTCCCGGACCACCGAACCAAGGTCGCGGCCGGCGACATTGGCGTCGACGTTCGTCCGGCGCGCCAGGTTCTCGTGGCTGATGATGTTCGGGGCCGGGGCGAGCCTGACGCTCGCCAGCTCGCCGAGTGGCACCGGGCCCGCGATCGGCGTGTCGATCAGGAGCGCCTCGATGTCGGAGACGCTGCGGCGGTACTCGGGCGTGGTCCAGACATGCACGTCGTAGGCCTTGCCGGCGACGAATAGGTCGCCGACCTCCTCGCTGGCCAGCATCACCGACGCGGCTCGCCGGACATCGCCGGGCTTGATCCCGTACGCCCGCGCCTTGGCCAGGTCAACCTCGACCTGGATCTGCGGGATCTCGATCTGGAGCTCGCGATGGAGGTCGATGATCCCGGGGATCGTCGACAGGGCTGCCTCGACCTCGATGGCCTTGGCCCGCAGCACGTCGAGCTCGGGCCCGAAGATCCGGACGACGATGGCATCGCTCGAGCCGGTGAGCACCTCCCGGATCCTCTCCTTCAGGTAGGTCTGCACGTCGCGCCGGAGTCCGGGGTAGCCGTCCACGACATCCTGGACGGCCGCCCGGGCCTCGTCGTAGTCGACGTCCGGGTCGATGCTGATCCAGTTCTCGCCGAAATCGATCCCCACGACCTCGTCCGCGAGCATCGCCTGCCCGATGTGCGAGCCACAGTTGCGAACTCCCGGGATCGTCCGCAACTCCACGCAGGCGGCGGTCGAGATCCTGACCTCCTCCGGGTGGGAGGTCCCGGGCGCCGTGACCCAGTGCATCAGGAAGTCCCGCTCCTTGAAGTCGGGCAGGAGCGACTGGCCCAGCTGTGGCCAGACAACGATTCCGGCGAGGCTGATCGCGCCGACGAGGAGGAAGGCCGGGCGGGCAGAGCGGACGACCCCCGATAGCCCGCGCTCATAGGCGTCCTGAAGGGCGTGGGCGATCGGCGACCGACGGCGCTCGACCGGCACGTTGCGGAGCAGCAGCAGCGCCATCGCCGGCGTGACCGTGAGGGCGACCAGCAACGAGGCCAGGACGGCGAGGCCGTAGGAGATGGCGAGCGGCTGGAAGAACGCGCCGGACAGGCCCTCGATGAAGAAGACCGGCACGATGGCGACGACGTCGATCAACGTCGCGTAGATGATCGCGCTCCGGACCTCGAGCGACGACTCCAGGATGATCGAGGCGGTCGACCGGTCGCTGCCCGCCAGCCGGTGCTGGCGGAGGCGGCGCGTGATGTTCTCGATATCGATGATCGCGTCGTCGACCACGACACCGATTGCGATGACGAATCCGGCCAGGACCAGGGTGTTGATCGTCGCCCCACGCAACTCCAGAACCAGGGCTCCGGCCATCAACGAGAGGGGGATCGCCACGAGCGAGATCAGCGCCGTGCGCCACTCGAAGAGGAAGACCATGAGCACGAGGAGGACGAGAAGCGAGCCGATGAGAAGCGCTCGGGCGAGGTTCTCGAGGGCAACGTCGATGAACGTCGCCGGGCGGAAGATCGTCGTGTCGAAGTCGATCCCCTGGAGCCCCGGCTTGAGCTCATCGATCGCGGCCTCGACACCACGCGTGACGTCCAGGGTGTTGGCCCACGGGAACTTCTCGACGATCAGCATGATCCCGGGGCCGTCGTTGATGACGGCGTCGCCGAAGAGCGGCTGGTGATCCCAGACGACGTTGGCCAAGTCGGAGAGCTCGACGGGCTCCTTTGCGGCGTTGATGAGGGTGACATGCTCAAGGCTCTCGGCGGAGACCACCGCGGGCACGTGCTCGATCGTCAGGCGCTGGTTGGCCGTGTCGATGAAGCCGCCCGTCCCGATGACGTTTCCGTCGGTGTACCGGAGGATTCCCTCGTCGAGCGCTCCTGCAGTCGCCTCCATGACCTGGTTGAGGGTGATCCGGTTCCTGGCCATCTCGTCCGGCAGGACCTGGACCTGGACCTGCTTGAGGCGCTCACCCCAGATCGCGATGTTGGCGACCCCGGGGACGCTGAGCAGCCGCGATCGGATGGTCCAGTAGGTGATCAGGCTCATGTCCATGACGGACACGCTCTCCGAGGTCATCCCGATCTTCATGACCCGGCTCGTCGCCGACAGGGGCTGGAGCATGAACGGCGGCGACGCCCAGGTCGGCAGGCTGGGCGTCACGATCTGGACCCGCTCCGCCACCTGCTGGCGCGCCCTGAGGAGGTCGGTCCCGCGATCGAAGATCATCTCGATCGAGGAAAGCTGCGGGACCGACTTCGAGCGCAGGATCGCGAGGCCCTCGATGCCGGCGAGCGTCTGCTCGAGCGGCACCGTGACGAGGGACTCGACCTCCGACGTCGACATCCCGATCGAGATCGTCTGGATCTCGACCCGCGGTGGGGCGAACTCGGGGAAGACGTCAACGGGCGTCGACTGGATCCGCACCAGCCCGATCGCCATCATCGCGATCGCGGCCCCGAGCACGAGGAAGCGGTAGCGCAGGCTCAGGCGGACGACGAGGCGCATCATGGCCGGCCGCTCCGGATCACGGTCGCCGAGCGATCACGGGTCCGCACCGCGGGTCAGTGACCGCCGCCGACGCCGGTTTCGACACCCCACAGCTCGGCGACGCCGACCGTGACGACGAGGGCGCCGATCGAGGGGCCCTCGACGAGATGGGCGCGATCCCCGATGATCCGGTCGACGACGATGGCGTGGCGCTCGAACGCCCGACCGTCCGGGTTGACGTACACCCAGGGGCCGCCCTGCGCGTCGTAGATCACGGCCGAATACGGGACCACGAGGGGGCTGGCGCCGTCGACCGGCTCCTCGCTGACGGGCGCGGTCTCGACGCCGAGTCGCCTGGCCGCCGCCTCGGACAGGATGATCCTCTTCAGGTCCGTGCCCTCGATGGCCTCGACCGTCACCGCCGGTTCATTCGCAGCATCGGCCGGAGTACCTCCGCATCCGCCAGTCATGAGCCCGACGAGGGCAACGCCCACGAGCAGGAGGATTCGTTCGCGCCGCATGTGAGTCGCCTTTCGGTTCGTGCCTGTGGGGTTCATCAGGCAGGGCTCAGACCCGGGAGGTCAACGAGCTGTGCTGCAGGATCTGGCTCGCGATTGGGTCCCGCCAGCAGGTATGCGGCCGGGACGACGACGAGGCAGCAGAGACTCGCGGTGAGCAGTCCCGCGAGCGTTACGAGACCGAGCGTACGGACGATCTCGAGGCCCGCCCGGTCGCCGAGGGCCAGGGCTGCCAGGAACACGAGGCCGGTCGCCGACGCGCTCGCGAGCACGGCAGGCAGCCGGTCGGCCGTGGCATGCAGGATGGATTCCAGGTCGAAGGCCCCGCCCGGCGCGGCCTCGCTCCGCTGGAGATGGTCGAACAGGGCGATGCCGGTGCGCGTTGAGAAGGCCGCGACAGCGAGGAACCCGGCGACGGCACCGATCGACGTGACCGACCCGCTGAGCAAGGCCGCGATGACCGCGCCGGCGAGGGCCGAAGGCAGGACGAGCATGAGGAACAGTGCCCGTCGCCAGCTCCCGAAGGCCGCCTGGAGGACCAGGAATACGGCAGCGACAACACCGAGGATGACGGCGATCAGGCGCGCCTGGACGTCCTGGCGTTCCTGACCGACCTGGAGGAGCTCGGCGCGGTACTCGAGCGGGAATTCGACATCGGCAAGGCGGTCACGCAACTCCGTCGTCACGGCATCCAGCCCTCTGCCGTCCACCCGGGCGGCGACGTCGAGGTAGCGGAACACGCCCTCTCGATTGATGACCGTCGGCGCCGGGCCGATCCGCACGTCGGCAACCTCGCCGAGCGTGATGAAGACGCCGCTCGGCGTCAGGATCGGCAGCTCCTGGATGCTCGTCAGGCTCGTCCGCAGGTCGGGTTTGCCCCAGACCACGACGTCGAAGACCTTCTGGTCCTCGAAGAGCGAACCGACGACGATGCCGGAGAGGAGCGCCGCCGATTCACGGCGGATGTCGCCCGGGCGGAGACCGAACTCGTCGGCCTTCGCGAGATCAACCTCAACCTGGATCGTCGGTTCGATCGCGGACTCCTGGATGCTCACGTCCGCGACCCCGTCGATACCATCGAGTGCCCGACCGATCTCCCGGGCCTTGTCGCCCAGGACGCCGAGGTCCACTCCGTAGACCCGTACGACCAGGTCGGCATCGGTTCGATCGGTCACGACGCCGACGCGATCGGCCGAGTAGGTCCCGAGGACATGCTCGATGCCCGGGTAGCCGGCGAGAACCTCATCCACGGCGTCGAGCGTCGCGCCGTAATCGCCGCCGGGATCGACGCCGAGCCAGACTTCGCCAGCGTTGGCGGCGACGACCTCGTCCGCATTGACGGCGCGGCCCACGTGGGCGCCGACGCTGCGGACTCCGGGAACGGTCCGCAGCTCAGTCGTGGCACGCGCCACGATCCGCTCCATCTCGGGCTGGGACGTGCCGGGGGCAGCCGCCACGCGGATCAGGACATCGCGCTCCCTGAACGCGGGCAGGAAGTCCGTTCGCGGCCCGCCGAGGGCCAGCGTCCCTGCCGCGCCGATCGTGATCGCGGCGACGACCGCCGCGCCACCGACGACGAGCCGATGGCGCGCCAGCAGCCGTTCCATGAGGGATCGGTGAATGTCACCGAGCCGACGTCCGCTCACAGATCGGCGCGGCTCGGAGTGACCAGGCCGCAGGAGCACCGAGGCGAGCGCGGGCGCAACCGTCAGCGCCACGATCAGCGACACGACCGCGGCAACGAGATACGCGCCGAGCAGGCGCGGCACGAACACCCCTGGCTGGCCCGGGAGCAGGAAGACCGGTACCGCGGTCAGGGCGAGAATCGACAGCGCCGGAACGGCGGGCCTCGCTGCGCCCAGCACGGCATCCCGGATGACGATCGGGAGGGTGCCCTTGATCACCTCCGACGGAGGCTCGCGGAGCCGGCGGGCGACGGCATCCGTCCCGACGATCGCGTCGTCGACGACGACGGCGAGCGCGAGGACGAGCCCGGCGACCAGGATGGAGTTCACGGTTTCACCGCTCAGGACGAGCGCGAGCCCCGCGGCCAGCAGCGAGAGCGGGATGGTGGCCAGCGCGACGACCGCGGCGCGCCAACCCCTGAGCAGGAGGAGCAACACCCCGGCCATGAGCGCGAGCCCGATGAGGGCCACGAGGCTGATGTTGGCGGCCGCCTCTTCGAGGAAGGTGGCTGGCCGGAAGACGGTCGTGTCAACGGCCGCACCGCCGAGACCGGGCTGCAGCGCCGTGAGGGCGTCCTCGACGCCACGGGTGACGGCAAGCGTGTCCGTTCCGGGGAACTTCTCGATGACGAGGAGGAGCCCCGGGCCGTCCGAGACCACCGCATCGCCGATGAGCGGCTGATGGTCCTCGACGATGTCCGCGACGTCGCCAAGCCGGATGATCCGGCCGCCGGTGTCCTCCGGGGGGATCGGAACCTGCGCGAGATCCTGCGGGGTCCTGATGGGGAAGACGTGCTGGACGCCGAGGCGCTGGTTGGGAGTGTCGATGAACCCGCCGGTACCGGGTGTCGAGGCATCGAGGAAGGTCAGGGGCGACACCCACAGGGCATTGCCGGTCGTCTCGATCACGTGCTGGAGGAGAACATGCTGATCGCGCAGGCGCTCGGGGTCGACGAGGACCTGGAGCTGGCGCTCGCGCATGCCCCAGACCGAGACATTCGCGACGCCAGCGACGCTCATGAGCCGTGGTCGAACGGTCCACTTGGCCAGGACCGACAGCTCGATCGCGGACAGGTCGGATGAGGCGAGCGACACGATCAGCACCCGGCTCGCCGACGACAGGGGCTGGAGCATCGTCGGCGGCCGGGACACGTTGGGGAGTGCGTGCGCCTGGGTCAACCGCTCAGCGACGACCTGACGAGCCTCGAAGACGTCGGTCCCGGGCTCGAAGATGAGGACGATCGAGGAAAGGCCCGCGATCGACCGCGAGAGGATCTGATCGAGGAAGGCGACGCCGTGGAGGAGGTCGGCTTCGAGCGGGACTGTGATCAGCTGCTCGACTTCGTCCGCCGACAGGCCCAGCGCTTCGGTCTGGATCTCGACGTACGGCGGCGTGAAGTCGGGGACGACCTCACGCGGCGCTGCCGCCAGCTGGATGGAGCCGAGCACCACCACCGCAGCGGCGATCCCGAGCACCAGGAATCGGAAGCGAACGCTCCACCCGATGAGCGCACGGAGTACCACGACCCTCCCCCAAGCACAGCCGTCGGGCGCAGGCGAGGTGGCAGCGATCGCCCGTGGGTTGGGCACACGGGTCGCCACAAGTCCTCGCTCTGATCAACGGCCGCCCGATCTTGCACCAAGACGGCCCCGGAGTCTACTGGACCGCACTGCCCGTGGTGCGTCCATGCACCACCTGGCCGCTCCGCCAGGCGGAACTGCTCGCCTCTCGTGGCCGGTGTCATCCCGAACCGACTGGGGCTCGGCGCCTCCTGCGGCGCTCAGGCGCGGCCGACGACCGGGATCCGTTGACCGCTGACGGCGCCCGCTTCGGGCGAGGCCAGCCAGACGAGCGCGGCCGCGATCTCCTCGGGTCGGGTATGGGTTGGCTTCGCGTCGCCGATCGTCCGGACGAGGGCCACGTTCGCGGTCGCGGTCGTTCCCGCCAGCTCCATGGCGAGGGTCAGGGTCAGCGTCTCGACGGCGCCCTTGGAGGCCGCATACGGCCCGATGCTGGCGACCGGCGAGCCGGCGAGGGGCGTCGAGATGGTCACGATCCGGCCCTGCTCGGCCGTCCGGATGTCGGGCAGGAACGCCCGGAGGGTGTGGAACGTCGACCAGAAGTTGAGCTCGAAGAGGTCGCGCCAGAGGGTCTCGTCAGCATCTTCGATCGAGGTCCCGCCGGCGTAGCCGCCGACGAGGTGCAGCAGGACCTGCGGCACCCCGAGGCGCCGGCGCACGGCCGCGGCCGCGTGGGTCGCCCCGCCCTCGGACGAGAGGTCGGCGGCGATCCCGGCGTGGCGGCCCGCGCCACCGGGCAGCGTCGCGACGAGGGCCTCGACCGCATCGCGGTCGCGGGCGAGGAGGGC
>MGOD01000063.1:4584-4789 GCA_001795245.1 Chloroflexi bacterium RBG_16_70_13 | reverse complement strand
CGCCCGCCGCGGCGAACCTTGCCGCGACCGTTGGCCCGAGCTTGCCCGTGGCCCCGGTGACGACGACGACGCGATCGGCCATGCCGCGAAGGCTAGCGCAGCTCCCCCCAGGACATCGGCGTGGCGCGGTCGGGAGCCGTCAAGCCGGGTCCTGGTTGTCGAGACCTCGGGCTGAAGCGTTTGCGGAGCTCCCCTTCAGGCCTCG
>MGOD01000063.1:4197-4492 GCA_001795245.1 Chloroflexi bacterium RBG_16_70_13 | reverse complement strand
GTGGCCGGCCTCGCGGTGGCCGTTGCCGGTCTCCTTCCAGCCGCCGAACGGCATGTGCGTCTCGGCGCCGGTCGTGCCGGCGTTGACGTAGACGATCCCCGTCTCGAAGTCGCGCATGGCACGGAAGGCGGCGTTCACGTCGCGAGTGAAGATCGAGGCCGAGAGGCCGTAGCGGATCTGGTTGAGGGCGGTGATCGCGGCGTCGGCGTCGTCGACCGGGATGACCGACAGGACCGGCCCGAAGATCTCCTCCTGGCCGATCCGGTCCATCGGCTTCACGCCGGCAAAGATCGTC
>MGOD01000063.1:0-4164 GCA_001795245.1 Chloroflexi bacterium RBG_16_70_13 | reverse complement strand
CGCGGCGCCGCCGAGGACGAGCTCGCCCTCCCCTCGCCCGATCTCGACGTAGCTCGCCACCTTCCCGACCGCGCCGGGGTTGATGAGCGGCCCGACGTCGACGGTCTCGTCGAGCCCGGAGCCGAGCCTGAGCCGGCGCGCCCGCGCCTCGAGGCGCTCGAGGAGCGGCTCCTCGACCGCCCGCTCGACGATGACCCGCGAGCAGGCCGTGCAGCGCTGGCCGGTCGTCCCGAAGGCCGACCACAGGATCCCGTCGGTCGCCAGGTCCAGGTCGGCATCGCGGAGGACGACGACCCCGTTCTTGCCCCCGAGCTCGAGGCTCAGCCGCTTGAGGCGCCGCCCGGCCCGCTCGGCGATCCGCTTGCCGGTCGAGGAGTGGCCGGTGAAGGAGATGACGGCGACATCGGGCGACTCGACGATCGCGTCGCCGACGTCCGCGCCCGAACCCGTCACGAGATTCACGGTCCCGGGCGGGAAGCCGGCCTCGGCCATGAGCTCGACGAGGAGCGTCGCGCAGTGGGGCGTGTCGCTGGCCGGCTTGAACACGACGGTGTTGCCGGTCACGAGGGCCGGCATCATCTTCCAGCACGGGATCGCGACCGGGAAGTTCCAGGGGGTGATGATCCCGGCGACGCCGATCGGCTGGCGGATGCTCATCGCCCACTTGTCGGGCAGCTCGCTCGGGACCGTGTCGCCGAAGGTCCGGCGACCCTCGCCGGCCATGAGGTAGGCGATGTCGATGCCTTCCTGGACGTCGCCCCGGGCCTCGGCGAGGACCTTGCCCATCTCCCGGGTCATCGCCCTGGCGAGGCGCTCCTTGTGGCGGGCCATGAGCTCCCCGAAGCGGTACAGGATCTCGCCACGTTTCGGGGCCGGCGTGGCGCGCCACCCGGGGAACGCCATCTCGGCGGCCTTGATCGCCATCGCGGCATCAGCGGCCGTGCCCGCCTGGAACCGCCCGATGACATCGCGCCGGTCGGCCGGGTTGACGCTCTCGAAGGTGGCGCCGGACACGCCGTCGACCCACTCGCCGGCGATGAAGAGGCGGAAGGTCGCCACGCTGGCGGCCACGTCGGTCATCGATGGCTCCTCGTCGGTCATCCGGGAGTGGTCGGGCGGTCGCCCGCGGCGCCCTCGTTGCGAAACGCCCAGGGCTGGAGGATCGCGTAGGCGGCGTCAGTCCAGGGAGTCGGCACGCGGGTCTCGCGCCCGAGCCGGCTGAGCGTCCCCTGGAGGGCTTCGAGCTCCATCCGATGGCCCGTCATGAGGTCGTGGCGGAGGGACGCCCCGGCGCTGTCGGCCTGGGCCAGGAGCAGCTCCACCTGTCGCGAGACGAGGTCGTCGGCCAGGGGGACCCCGAGCGCCCGGCCCACGGTCCACGCCTCCGTCATCAGCCCGCGCAGCATCGCGAGCGCGGCTGGGGCCCTCCGCACGTCGCCGAGCGGGAGCTGGGTGGCGGCGCTGACCGCCGAGAAGGCAACGAGGACGGTGTACTTCTCCCACTTGGCGAGGCGCACGTCGGGCACGGCCGTGGCATCGAGGCCACCCGCCCGTGCCACCTCCACGATCTCGGAGACGCGCCGGCTGGGCGGCCCCGGCACGAGCTCGCCGACGACGACCCGCGCCGGCCCGCTCCGGACGACGCCGGGTGATTCAACTGCGGCGAGCACATACACGGCCGCTCCCAGGACGTGTTCGGCGCCAATCGCCGCGGCGATCTTCGGCTCGTTGTCGACGCCGTTCTGGATGGACAGGACCGCGGTCGAGGGTCCGATGAGCGGAGCCAGCCGCGCGGCGACGGCCTCGGTGTCGTAGGACTTCACGCAGAAGAGGACGAGATCGACCGGCCCGATCGAGGCCGGGTCGTCGGTCGCCCAGACCTGGGTCGTCGTCACGCCGTCGGGCGTGACGAGGGTCAGGCCGCGCTCGCGGAGGGCCGCCAGGTGCGCTCCACGGGCGATGAGGTGGACGTCGGCCCGGCCCGCGGCGAAGCGGCTGCCGAGATACGCGCCGACGGCGCCGGCGCCGTAGACCGCGACCCGCATCGGCGTCCGGGTCTCAGCTCGCCGGGCGAACGTGCGGCAGGCGCCGGAGCAGCCCCTGAACCTCCTCGAGCTCGTCCGCCTCCTCGCGGCCGAGCGTGTCCTCGAGCATCTCCAGGGCCGTTCGAACGAGGTCGAGCTCCGAGGCGGTCAGGGTCACCGAATAGCTGACGTCGACCTGGCTGTCGGATGGATCCATGCGTTCGTCCTTCCCGGGACGCTGCGGCGCTGTCCAGGCCCGCCGCGGCTTGGTGGCCGCCACCGCGACAGGGTGACCCTACGCCTGGCGATAGGGCTTGCGCCAGTCCGGTGCCGGGAACGGGTTGGCAAAGTAGTCGGTCTGGCGAGTGACCTTGCCGTCCGGACCGAATTCGATGAGCGAGATCGCGCTAACCGGCGTGCCGTCGCCGTAGTCGATCGTGCTCTCGATGACCCAGGCCTGACCCGGCTTCAGGACGCGGCGCAGGGTTGCCTTTGGCACGGTCCCGGTCTCATCGCTGTAGCTCGCGTACATCGCGTTGATGTTCTGGCTGCCCTCGAAGCGCTCACCGGACTGCGGCATCTCGTAGACCATGTCGTCGGCCTGGAGTGCCTGGAGCTCGCGACCGAACTGTTGCATGTCGCCGGTCGCGAAGATCTCCTTGATCCGGGCGACCATCTCGTCGTCGTTCACGGGAACCTCCTGCCGGCTGGGACGCGTGAGCCCGGAAACGGGCCTCGCCGCGGAGGGCCAGCCTACACCCGCTCGAAGGCCGCGGCGACGGAACCGCCGCCGCCGAGGCAGAGCGTTGCCAGGCCGTAGCGGCCTCCGCGTCGGCGGAGCTCGTGGAGGAGCGTGGCCACGATCCGCGCGCCGGAGGCGCCGATGGGGTGGCCGAGGGCGATGGCCCCACCGTTGACGTTGACCTTCGACCAGTCGAAGCCGAGCTCGCGCCCGTCGGCCAGCGCTTGCGCCGCAAACGCTTCGTTGATCTCGACGAGGTCGAAATCGCCGATGGCCATCCCGGTCCTCTCGAGGAGCCGGCGCACGCCCTCGATCGGGGCGAGGAAGAGCCACTTCGGGGCGACCTCGGCCTGGGCGTAGCCGATGATCCTGGCGAGGGGCGTCAGGCCCAGCCGCTCGACGGCGCGCTCGGAGGCGACGACCGTGGCGGCCGCGCCGTCGGTGATCCCGGGGGCGTTGCCGGCGGTGACCGTGCCGGTCTCGGAAGCGCCCCGGTCGGCGCCGCTCGGCAGGGCGAAGACCGGTTTCAGCCGGGCCAGGGCCTCGGCGGTCGAGTCGCGCCGCGGGTTCTCGTCGGTGTCCACGATCGTCTCGCGACCCTTGGCGTCGCGGACGATGACCGGGGCCATCTCGTCGACGAACCTCCCGGCGTCGATGGCCTCGATCGCCCGCCGGTGGCTCTCGAGGGCGAAGGCGTCCTGGTCCTCGCGGCTCACCGCGTTCGAGATCGCGACGCGCTCGGCGTGGGTACCCATGTGGCAGTCCTCGATCGAGCACCACAGGCCGTCGTGGACGGTCGCGTCGACGAGCTTTGCGTCGCCAAGCCGGAGCCCGAAGCGAGCTCCCGGGACGAGGTACGGCGCGAGGTTCATCGACTCCATGCCGCCGGCCACGGCGATCTCGGCGTCCCCGGCCCGGATCTCGGCGGCCGCCAGCATGATCGCCTTGAGGCCCGAGCCGCAGACCCGGTTGATCGTCGTGGCCGAGGTCGTGTCGGGGAGCCCCGCCCGGAGGGCCGCCTGGCGGGCCGGCGCCTGGCCCGCGCCGGCCTGGAGGACCTGGCCCATGAGGACCTCGTCGATCGGGGTCCCTTCGGGCAGCTTCGCCCGCTCGACGGCGGCCCGGATCGCCACGCCCCCGAGCTCCACCGCCGGCGTCGTGGAGAGCGCGCCGCCGAACCTGCCGATCGGCGTCCGCGCGGCGCTGACGATAAAGACGTGGCCGTTGGGGCTCGCCTGAGTGGGGCTCGGGGTCATGGCTCGATCCTACACCGGGCGGGCGGCGGGTCCGCCGCCTCAGCCGCGGGCGGCCAGCATCGCGACGATGACGTCGATGTCGTCGCTGCCGATGACCCCCTGGTACTTGGCGGCGACCGTCCCGTCGCCGGCCACGATGAAG
>MGOD01000062.1:6045-6315 GCA_001795245.1 Chloroflexi bacterium RBG_16_70_13 | reverse complement strand
CTCCGCCTCGCCCTTGGTGAAGACGATGCCGGCCTCGGCGTTGCCTTCGACCTGGACCCTGTGTGCTTCGGCATCGGCCGTCATCGACACGACCTTGGCAGATGCCTCGCCCGAGAGGCGAACCCCTTCGGCCGCTGCCTGCGCTGCGGCGATTCGGGCCAGCTTGTCTCCTTCGGCCCGCTTCACCTGCGCGTCGGCCTCGGCCTCGGCCGGCCGGATCGTGGAGGCGATGAGCTCCTTCTGCTTCCGGTCGGCCTCGAGCTGGGCGAG
>MGOD01000062.1:0-6024 GCA_001795245.1 Chloroflexi bacterium RBG_16_70_13 | reverse complement strand
CTCCTGGGTCGCCTCGGCCTGGGCGAGCGGGCCCGACTGGGCAGCCTTGGCGTTGGCCGCGGCGGTGAGCGACTCGACCTCCGCCTGGCGCAGCGACACGTCACGGGCGGCGTTGAGCTTGACCTGCTGGGCCTCGGCCTCCCGGACCGCGGCCTCCTGGTCGGCCTGGGCCTTGGCCATCCGCGCGTCGCGCTCGCGGCGGGCCGTCTCCTGCTGGCCGATGAGGTCCATGTAGCCCACCTCGTCGCGGATGGCCTGGATCGTGAAGTTGTCGATCGTCAGGCCGGACGTGGCCAGGTCGCTGCGGGCCGCGCTCTGGACCTCCTGCTGGAACTTCGCCCGGTCGTAGTTGAGCTCCTCGACCGTCAGCGTCCCGACGATCGAGCGGAGGGAGCCCTCGAGGACGTTCTTGACGATCGAATCGATCTGGTCCTCCCGCTCCAGGAAGCGCTCCGCGGCCGCCCGGATCGACTCCTCGTCGCTGCCGATCTTCACCGTCGCCACGCCCTGGACGGCGACCTTGATGCCCTGCTTCGTGACCGCGTCGGAAAGCTGGACGTTGATCTGGCGGGCGCTCAGGTGGAGCCGGCCCACCTTGTTGACGAGCGGCAGGACGATGACGCCCTGACCGCGGACCACCTTGAGGCCCTGCTCGCCACCCGGGCCGCGCTCACGGCGGCCGCTGACGATGAGAGCCTCATTCGCGCCGGCCACCTTGTAGCGACTGCCGAGGTAGGCGACGACGAGGACGAGGACGAGGACGACCAGCAGGACCGGGATGACCCCGCCGCCGACGAAATCGAACAGGTTCCCCAGGTCAGGCACGGTTCCTCTCCCTCAAGGCTGGTGGACGACGATCAGGCGGCGGGCGGCGTGATGGGCTCGACGACGAGCCCGGTCCCGGCGACGCCGGTGACCCGGACGGCGGTGCCGGCGGGCAGGTCCATGCCGGCCGTGGCGGCGATCTCGTGGGTCTGGCCCTCGGCCCGGACGTAGACCGTCCCGAGGCGGCCGGCCGGGATCGCGACGCTGACCGAGGCCTGGTGGCCGATGAGATCGGTGACCGCGAACGGACGGGTCCCCTCCGCCCGGCGGAGGGCCCGGAACATCCCGTAGGCGACCGCGAAGCCGACGCCGCCGAAGCCGACGCCGACGAGCGCGGCCTGGCCGCCGTGGATGTCGAAGACCTGGGTCGCGAAGAGGCCCCCGACGCCGAACATCGCGATGAAGGCGAGGAGAGGCGGCATGAGCGACACGCCGCCGATGTCGAACCCGATGTTGAACGAGTCGAGGATCCCGCCGAGGATGTCGTCGACGACGACCGTGACGAGGAGCAGGCCGGCGCCGACGAGGGTCGCCAGGACGAAGACGAGGTCCTCGATCGGGATCGTGATCGTCGGCAAGCGTTGCTCTCCCTCTCGCCCGCGCCCGGGCCTCGAACCCGGCACCGGACCGCGCGGACGTGGCACGAGCGGCGCCGGGAACCGGTGCGCCGTCGAATGCTCGACGGACCGGGGATCACCCGACCGGCAGGGGCAGGATACCTCCGCGGCCGGGACGCGGCCGGGTCAGCCGCCGGGGCCGAACAGGACGTCCAGCCAGCGGTCGAGGGGGCCCGTCGTCGTGGTCTCTGCGCCGAGTCCCACGGCCGCCGAGCCGGGCGCATCGGCGGCGAGGGGCGGGGCCCCGGCCTCGAGGGCGAACGGGATCTCGCCGGGGTTGCCGAGTCGGTAGGCGCGCGCCGCCTGGCTGATGTAGCGCTGGTCCTGGATGACCAGGAGCTCGCGCTCCATGGCGGCGACCTCGTCGGCCAGGGCGGCGTTGGCGGCCCGCAGCTCCTCGGCCCGGGCGGAGGAGGCCGACGCCTCCGCGACCTGGCGACCGAAGGACACGATCAGCCAGGCGAGCAGGATCGTCGCCCCGACGAGGATCAGCCGGCGCGGGGCGATGCCGAGCATCGGCAGCGACGAGACATCCGGGAGCGGGTCGGCGCCGGGCCGCGACAGCGTGGCGGGCGCAGGGGCCAGGGGCGGTCCCGCGCCGCCCTGGCCGAGCCGGCTCCGCAGGAACGAGGGCACTGCGGCGAGGTCGGGCGGTTCCTCGTCCGGCGTGGCGCCGGCGGTGACGGGCGCCGTCGACGGCGGGGTCGCCTCGTGCGGATCGCCGACGCCGGGTTCAGGCATGGCGGCGAGCGTAGCTACGTCCTTGCCCGCATGTCAACCGCCATTCGACCCGGGCCGTGTGCCAACCGAGGTGGCACACAGGGGTTGCAGCCTCGACTATGCTGCCGCCTACCGAACGGACGTTCTGTTTTGGAGTCGATGCAATGCGCACCTACGCCCCCGCCACGACCGCCACCGTGCTCGACCGGCTGCTTGAGGAGCCGTCGCTGGCCGCGGCCGTCCTCCACCACGAGGTCATCCCCGAGCGCCCACCCGATGTCGCCCCGTTCCCGGACTGGCTGGACGAGCGGATCGTGGCGGGCCTCCGGAGCCGGGGCATCGACAGCCTCTACCGCCACCAGGCCGAGGCCATCGAGGCCATCCACGCCGGCGAGGACGTCGTCGTAGTCACCCCGACGGCCTCGGGCAAGACCCTGTGCTACACGCTGCCCGTCCTCCAGGCCCTCGCCGACGACCCATCGGCACGAGCCCTCTTCCTCTTCCCGACCAAGGCCCTCGGCCAGGACCAGGTCGCCGAGTTCGCCGGACAGGCGATGGCGAGCTCGCTGCAGGTCGCGGTCGCGACCTACGACGGGGACACCCCGGCACCCATCCGCTCGGCGATCCGGACGGCCGGCCAGGTCGTGGTCACGAACCCCGACATGCTCCACTCGGCCATCCTCCCCCACCACACGAAGTGGTTCCAGCTCTTCGAGCAGGTCCAGGTCATCGTCATCGACGAGCTGCACACCTACCGGGGCGTCTTCGGCAGCCACGTCGCGAACGTGCTCCGGCGGCTCCTCCGGCTGTGCCGCCACTACGGCTCCAACCCGGTCATCGTCTGCGCCTCGGCCACGATCGGGAACCCGGCCGAGCTCGCCGCCCAGCTCACCGGCCGGCCGTCGCGCCTCATCGACCGGAACGGCGCCCCGCGCGGCGAACGTCACGTCCTGCTCGTCAACCCGCCGATCCTCGACGTCGCGACTGGCGCCCGGACCTCCGCCCTGACCCACGCCCAGCGCTGGGCGTTGCCGTTCATCCGGGCCGGCCGCCAGACGATCGTCTTCGGCAAGGCCCGCGTCGCGGTCGAGATCCTCCTGACCGGGCTCCGGGAGGCGCTCCGCGAGCACCTCGGGCCGCGCTCCAGGATCCGGGGCTATCGCGGCGGCTACCTGCCGACGGAGCGCCGCTCGATCGAGCGGGGCCTCCGCGACGGCGAGATCCTCGGCGTCGTCTCGACGAACGCCCTCGAGCTCGGCGTCGACATCGGCTCGCTCGACGTCTCGGTCCTGGCCGGCTATCCGGGCTCGGTGGCCGGCACGTGGCAGCAGCTCGGGCGCGCCGGCCGACGCCTCGAGCCATCGGTCGGGATCCTCGTCGCGTCGGCCTCGCCGGTTGATCAGTACGTCATCCATCACCCGGAGTTCCTCCTCGAGCGCTCGCCCGAGGAGGCCCGCTGCGACCCCGACAATCTCCACGTCCTGCTCGCCCACCTCCGCTGCGCGACGTTCGAGATGCCGTTCGAGCCGGGCGAGGTCTTCGGGCCGGCCCCGGCCGACGACCTCCTGGCCTTCCTCGGCGAGGAGGGCCACGTCCGCCAGGCCGGCGACGGCCGCTGGTACTGGAGCTCGGAGAACTTCCCGGCCTCGGAGGTGAGCCTGCGAGCGGCAGCCCCGGAGAATGTCGTGATCATCGACACGACGCCGAACCGGCCGCGAGTCCTCGGCGAGGTGGACCTCTTCTCCGCCCAGGTCCTCGTCCACGAGCGGGCGATCTACATCCACGAATCGGTCCAGTACTACGTCGACCGCCTCGAGTGGCACGAGCGCAAGGCCTACGTCCACAAGGTCGACGTCGACCACTACACGTACGCCAACCGGGCGGTGACGCTCAAGCCCCTCGACGTCTTCGCCGAGGCGCCCGCGACGGGCGGCCGGCGGGTCCACGGCGAGGTCATGGTCGCGAGCCTCGTGACCCTCTTCAAGAAGCTCAAGTTCGGGACCGACGAGAACGTCGGCTGGGGCCCCATCGACCTGCCCGAGCTCGAGCTCCAGACGACCGCCTACTGGGTGACAGCCGAGGCCGTGATCAGCCCCGTTCGCGGCGTTGGCGGGTCCGCGGGGTCGGCTCACGCGCCGGGAAGTGCGCTCGCCGACCCTGCTCCCCGCCGCCTTGCGCCCGAGGCTGCTGACGGCCTCGGCGATCCCTCGGCGTCCTGGCGCCGTGACGACCTCGACGTCGCGCTCGTTGGGGCGGGTCGAGCCCTCCAGGCGGTTGCCGCGGTCCTCCTCATGGTCGACCCGCGCGACCTCGGGCTCGTAAGCCAGGTCCGCTCGCCGCACCAGGAATCGCCCACGATCTACCTCTACGAGGCGATGCCGGGCGGGGTGGGGCTGTCGGAGCGGCTCTTCGCCCGACACGACGAGCTTGTCGTTGGGGCCGCGGAGCTCGTCGCCAGCTGCTCCTGCGAGAGCGGCTGTCCGGCCTGCACCGGGCCGCGCCTCGATCCCGGGATCGATGCGAAGGCACTGGCCCTTCGGCTCCTCCGGGGGCTCGGCGCGGCCGCGACGAGGGCGCCGTCGGCGCCGATCCCGGCGCGGGTGGCCTGATCCATGACCGTCGCCCTCGAGCGCCGGCTCGCCAACTTCCGCCTCGGCCGGACCCACGACGGCGAGCCCGAGGCGCCGCGAGCGGCGCTCGACCGGACGCGCCGATCGGCCGTGGCCGCGGAGCGCCTGGCCGCCGAAGTCGACGGCGAGCTCATCCGGACGCCGACGGGCTGCTTCGTCCGGGTCGAGGGCCGGGGCGACGTCATCGCCGTCGACCGCGAGCGGCTCGCGAGGTTGCCCGGCCAGCCGCCCCCGGACGTGCCGCTCCTGTGCCTCGACACGGAGACCACGGGCCTCGCCACGGCGGCGGGGACGCTGGCCTTCCTCGTCGGCCTCGGCTGGTGGGAGGGCCGACGCTTCCGGCAGGCCCAGCTCCTCCTTCCGGACCACGCCGACGAGCCGGCCCTCCTCGATGCCCTACGAGCGATGATCCCCGCCGGATCGTGGCTCGTGACCTACAACGGGCGCGGCTTCGACTGGCCGCTCCTCGTCGCCCGCTACCGGATGGCCCGGTCCGGGGCGCCGGCCCATGCCGGGCACCTCGACCTGCTGCCGATCGTCCGCCGTCTCTTCCGGCATCGGATGCCCGACGCGCGCCTCCAGACGGCCGAGACGGAGCTCCTCGGCCACCGCCGCCACCACGACGTCGAGGGCTGGGAGATCCCCGCCCGCTACCTCCAGTTCCTCCGTGACGGCGAGCCCGCGAGGCTCATCGAGATCGTCCGCCACAACGACGAGGACGTCCGCTCTCTGGCGCGGCTCCTCGCCCACGTCGACACCCGTCTCGGCGACGTGACGGCCCGCTTTGAGGCCCCCGCGGGCGACCTCGCAGGGCTGGCCCGGGCCTTCAGCGATCAGCGCCGCTTCGACGAGGCCCTCGCCTGCGTCGACGCGGCGATCGCCGGCGACGCCATCGCGGCGCGACCGGCGGCTCCAGCGCCCATCCCCGTCGTGCGCCAGGAGCCCCACCTCGTCCGCGAGGAGCTCGATCCGTGGTGGTCGCCGCACCGCCGGCCGGATTTCGGCGGGCGGCATGGACGCGAGGGGACCGAGGCAGCCTGGCGCGCCCAGGCCACGGAGCGCCTGGATGCCGGCTGGACGCCCTCGCGCCTGGCCACGGACCGGGCCCGCCTGCTCCGCCGTCTCGGCCGGTACGCCGACGCCGAGGCGGCCTGGCTCGGCGTTGCCGACGCCGGGGGCACGCTCGGGGCGCTCGCCTGGATCGAGATCGCCAAGCTCCGCGAGCACCGCCT
>MGOD01000061.1 GCA_001795245.1 Chloroflexi bacterium RBG_16_70_13 | reverse complement strand
TGAGCCATGGCACGCGAGGCACGGACCAGATCGCACTGACCTTCGACATGGGCGGCCGGCTCGACCCGGCCGTCGAGATCGTCCAGTGGCTCATCGACCACGACGTCCACGCGACCCTCTTCCCGACCGGGAAGGCGGGAACGACGACGACCGAGGGCCGGGCCGCGCTCGAGCTGGCCGCTCTACGTCCGGACCTGTTTGCCATCGGTAACCATTCCTGGCACCACCCCGACTTCACGACCCTCAGCGCGGCCCAGATGGCCGACCAGCTGCGCTCGTCGGACGACGCCATCCGCGACCTCATCGGGATGCCCACGACGCCATGGTTCCGGCCGCCGTACGGCGCCTGGACCTACGACGTCCGGGTCGGGGTCGGGGCGGCCGGCTGGTCGCGGCTCGTGATGTGGGACGTCGACACCCTCGACTGGAAGTCGACCGCAGATGGCGGGCCGACCGCCGACGACATCGTGACGAAGGTCATCTCGCGAGCGCAGGGCGGCTCGATCGTGCTCATGCACCTCGGTGGCTGGCACACCCTCGAGGCCCTGCCCGACCTCCTCGCCGGACTCCAGTCGCGCGGCCTGACGCCGGTGACGCTGGCCGAGATGCAGGGAACATGAGGGCAGGAAGCCGTCAGGCGGCTTCGAGCCCTAAAGCCGGCCCGCGGCGACGATTCGAGCAAGAAACTGGCGCGTCCGCGGCTGCTCCGGCGCGCCGAAGATGCGCTCGGGTGGGCCCTGTTCGAGGATTACTCCATCGTCGAGGAAGCAGACGCGGTCGGCGATCTCTCTGGCGAAGCTCATCTCGTGGGTCGCGATGACCATCGTCATGCCCTGGCCAGCAAGCTCGCGGATGATCTCGAGGACCTCTGCGACGAGCTCCGGGTCGAGGGCGCTCGTGACCTCGTCGAGGAGGAGCAGGTCGGGCTCCATCGCCAGGGCCCGGATGATCGCGACCCGCTGCTGCTGGCCGCCCGACAGTCGGT
Organism: Chloroflexi bacterium RBG_16_70_13; assembly: GCA_001795245.1. Lineage (GTDB taxonomy): Bacteria > Chloroflexota > Limnocylindria > Limnocylindrales > CSP1-4 > UBA5189. The sequence continues at coordinate 6,502 of MGOD01000061.1, read as the reverse complement.
CGGGGTAGTCGTCGCGCTTGTCAGCGAGCCCGAAGCGCGCGAGGAGCGCCGTCGCGTCGGCCTCCGCCTGCGCCCGCGGTCGCTTGAGGACACGGATCGGGGCCAGGGTGATGTTGTCGAGGACCGACATGTGGGGGAAGAGGTTGAACGCCTGGAAGACGATCCCGATCCGGCGCCGGATGGCATCGATGTCGGCGTCCGGGGCGGTGATCTCCAGCCCTTCGACGACGATCCGCCCGGCCTCGATCGGCTCGAGGAGATTGATGCAGCGAAGGAGTGTCGACTTGCCGGAGCCCGACGCCCCTATGAGGCAGACGACCTCGTGCTCGGCGACCTCGAGGTCGACGCCGCGAAGAACCTCGAGCTTCGCGAACGACTTGTGGACGCCCTCGATCCGAAGGGCGGCACCCGCACCCGTCATCGGACGCCGCCGCGAAGCTGGTTGCGCCGGTCGCGAGCGACGAGCCAGTCGGTGAATCGCGCCAGCGGGATGGTGACGACGATGAAGATGAGGGCCGTCGCCAGGTAGGGCGTGAAGTTGAAGTACGCGCTCGACTTTATCGAAGCCGTCCGGAAGACCTCGACCACGCCGACGAAGGACACCAGGACTGTGTCCTTCTGAAGGCCGATGAAGTCGTTGAGGAGCGGCGGGATGACCCGCCGGACGGCTTGCGGCACGATCACGAAGCGGAGGGCCTGAACGCGACTGAGGCCGAGCGACCGGGCCGCCGCCTCCTGGCTCGGGTGGACCGATTCGATCCCCGCCCGATAGACCTCCGAGACGTAGGCCGAGTAGAGCAGCGTCAATGCCACGATCCCCCAGAAGAAGCGGTCGTTGGTGACCCCCTGGAGTCGCAGGCCCGGGATGCCGAACGCGAGGATGAAGATGACGAGGATCCCCGGCAGCGCCCGGAAGAAGTCGACGTAGACGACCGCCAGGGCCCTGATCGGAAAGAACACCGGGCCGGGCAGGCTTCGCAGCACCGCCAGGACGAGCCCGAAGACGAGGCTCAGGACCTCGGCGATAAGGAACAGCTGGACGTTCAGGCGGAACCGGGCGATCGAATCGGGTAGCGCGTCCCAGAATCGCTCCGCGTCGAAGAACGACCGCTGGACCACCGGCCATCCAGGGGAGTGGACGACGACCCAGCCGATCGCGCCGAAGAAGACGACCGTGCTGGCCAGGGCGATGAGCACCGCCCGGCCGCCGACCGACCGGCCCAGCCGTCGTCGCGAGGCGCTGCCGCCGGTCATCCCGGACCGCGCCCGCCGGTTACTGGAGCGCCGGCGCCCCCTGGTTCGTGATCCACGCGTCGACGATGCCGGCGAGCGTGCCGTTGTCCGTCAGCGTCGCGATGGCCGAATTCACGCAGGTGGTCAGGGGGCTGCCGAGGTTGAGCACGATGCTGAAGTGCTCCACCTCGCCGGCGGTCGGCAGCGAGCCGACGATCGTGCCGTTGTCGAGCTCGACCGCCGTGGCATAGAAGGCCGTCGGCAGGTCGACGACGACGCCGTCGATCTGGCCGGCGTTGAGGGCCTGGAAGGCGCCGCTCAGATCGTCGTAGACGGACGGGTCCTGGGTCGGCTGGATGTTCTCGACGATGTACGTGTAGCTCGTCGTGCCCAGCGGGGCCCCGAGCTTGAAGTCCTTCAGACCGGCGACGGTCGTGACGGCCGCGATCGGTGTTCCGGCGTTGGCGATGACCGCCTGGTTGAGGTCGAAGTACCCGTCGGTGAGGTCGACCGCGGCGGTTCGCTCGGCGCTGTATGAGACCTGGCTCAGGTACAGGTCGAACTCCTTCGGCCCGGGCTGGATGGCGTTGTTGAACGGCACGGGCACCCAGGTCACCTGATCCTCGGTGAAGCCGAGCTGCTCGGCGACGACGTACGCGGTCGCCCCCTCGAGGCCCTTGCCGTTCGTCGGCTCGCCGAGCTCCCAGATCGAATCCGCGGGGGCCGGATCGGACGGCTCGAAGTACGGCGGGAACGCCGGGTTGTCGGCGCCGATCGTGAGGGTCCCGGCCGTGATCGTCTCGAGGTTCTCGGTGGCGCACGCATCCGGGGTGGCCTCAGCCGTGACCTCGGGCGTTGCGGTCGCTGCGGACGTGCCGGTGGGCGCGGCGGTGGCCGCCACCGCAGGCCGCCAGGATCAGGGCGAGGGCGGGGATCAGGGTCAGGGGTGTCGGGGCGCGCATCGTCATCCTCCTCCTCAGGGACGCGCGGAGTGTAGCCGAACGAGCCGTCCGGTCTCGGCGCCGGTCCGGCGTGCTGCGCTCCCCTGATTGACCGAGATGGCAAGCAGCCCCGAGGAGTCCGTGTAGAGAAGGAGCGAGCCGACGGGACGGTCGGCGAAGGTTCGGGCCAGGGTCGCCGCCTCGGCCCGCGTCCCGCTCGAGGCGCCGAGGAACTCCACGGTGATCGTCGAACCAGAGGCCAGCTCCCCGAGCGCCGCGGTCAGGTCGGCTGGCGTCGCGAAGAGGCGCAGGTTCCCGAACGAGTCGACGAAGGCGACCGTGGCCTCGAGCGCCCCCTCGGAGATCGCCGGCGACGGGAAGCGCAGCTGGACAAGCGACTCCAGGGGGATCGGCGGGCCGACCTCGTCGAAGGTCCGGCCCCTCGCGAGATGGGCGGCCACCGGGGCGAAGACGTCACGGCCGTGGAACGTCGCGCCCGTCTGGGGCAGGATGAGCTCCCGGTTCTCAAGGACGCGGGCCTCGACAGCGCCGCCGAGGACGGCGGCGGCCGGCATGAGCAGACCGTTGTCCGGCCCGACGAGGGTGTCGCCCCGGGCGGCTCGGATGCCGATGGGCAGGCGGTCACTTCCGACCCCCGGATCCACGACGGCAATGTGAATCCCGACCGGCAGCCACGGGACCGCCGACCAGAGGAGGTAGGCGCCGTCGAGGATGGCGAACTTCGGGACGCTGTGGCTGATGTCGATGATCTGGGCGTCGCGGGCGATCGAGAGGATGACGCCGCGGCAGATCGCCGGCGCCGATTCCGGGCCGAAGTCGGTGAGGAAGCTGATGACCGGGCGATCCATGGCCGCCGATGGTACCGAAGCGCCCGGGATCGGAAGCAGCGACCGCCGCGCCCCCGGCCCGGAATCCGAAGCGGCGCCCGGAGGAGGAGGGCGCCGCTTCGGTCTCGGCTGCCGGTCGGCGGAGGAGGGCCGCAGGCCGGCGAAGGTGGTGGGCGACCGTCAGGCGCTGGCGAGGCCGGCGGTCACCGGGGCCTGCGCGAGGCCGTCGTCGGCGCCGAGGCGGCCGGTCCGGCAGAGCTCGCGGAGGAAGAGGAGGCGGTCGATGTCGGCGAGTCGCCAGGGGCGTCCGGCCCCGACCTCGATGCCGGCCAGGTAGGCGGTCAGGTTGGCCGCCTCGCCGGGCGTGAACCCGCGGACCAGGAGCGCCCGGTAGGTCGCTCGCGTCGACGAATCGTGATCCCGGTCGAGAGAGGCCATCGGACGCTGCCTGTCGTCTGCCGCCGTTCCGCCGGGGACGTCCCGGTCGGTCCAGTGGGGTGATGGTCGGACCATCGTCCGGGGCTGGCGATGACCCGGGGGTCCGGGTCGACCCGGTACTTATGGCTGCCCGGCAGCAGCGCCTTCGCCGCGGCCGCCCGGGTATGCTCGGCCCGGGAGGTGCGATGGCCGGGTTCGACGACGAGGGCGGGTCCAGCGCGAAGCGGGATCGCGGGGCGCGACTCCTGCGCGTCGCCAACGTCCTCAAGGCCCACCCCGAGGGGATCCGCGCCGAGGACATCGCCCAGCGCCTCGGCATCTCGCGCCGCACGGCCTACCGGGACCTCGTCGCGCTCCAGGGCGAGCTGAAGATGCCGACCTGGTCGGACGAGGGACGTTGGGGCATCCTCGACACCGCCTTCCTGCCGCCCCTCAAGCTGACGACATCGGAGGCGATGGCGGTCGTGCTGGCGGCGCGGCTCATGGTTCGCTACGCCGACAAGTACGACCCCGATCTCGCCTCGGCCTTCGAAAAGCTGGCCGAGGGCCTGCCGGCCCCGCTGAGCGAGCACGTCGACCGCTCCCTCGACGTCCTCCAGCGGGCCCGCCGCGACCCGGCCTTCGTCGACCATGTCCATTCCCTGGTCCGCGCCTGGTCGGAGCGCCGGATCGTCGAGATCGAGTACGCGGCGGCCCGCTACAAGGGGCGGGCGCGGGAGGCGCGCCGGGCCACCGTCCGGCCCTTCCTCATCGAGCCCTCGACCCAGACCCACGCCCTCTACCTCATCGGCTGGGACGAGGGCCGGGCCGGGCTCCGGACCTTCAAGATCGAGCGAATTCGATCGGTGACGGTGACGCCGCGGCGGTTCGAGCCGCCCGAGCCGGGCACGGTCGAGACGATGCTTCGGCAGGCCTGGGACATCATCGCCGACCAGCCCGCGGTCGAGGTCGTCCTGCGCTTCGTGCCCGGGGTGGCCGATCGGGTCGCCGAGACGATCTGGCACCCCACCCAGCGGCACGAGCGGGCGGCCGACGGCTCGCTCGTCTGGCGGGCCACGGTCAGCGGCACGATCGAGGTCCGGCTGTGGGTCCTGTCGTGGGGTGACGAGGTCGAGGTCCTCGAGCCGGCAGGCCTCCGCGACGACGTCCGCGAGACCCATCGGCGGGCGCTCGCGCGCCTATCCTGAGCGGCGTGGCGCGCCATCCGTTCTCGGCGGTCAACCTCATCAGCGACCCGATCCACGGCTACGTCGAGCTGACGAAGCGCCTCGCCCTCGACGAGGCCGCCGCCGCCGGCCTGGCCCCAGAGGACGTCGCCGAGGACGACCTCCTCGACACGGGCTGGCTCCAGCGTCTCCGCCGGATCAGCCAGCTCCAGAGCGCCCGCTGGGTCTTCCCGACCGCCGAGCACTCCCGCTTCACCCATGGCCTGGGGGTCATGCACGAGGCCGGCCTGTGGGGGCGATCGCTCTACCCCTCGCTCCGAGCGGCCCTCGCCGGGATCGCGCCGGGGGTCGCCGTCCCATCGGAGGGGCTCGTCGTGGAGACCCTCCGGATCGCCGGGCTCCTCCACGACGTCGGCCACGGGCCGTTCGCCCACTTCTTCGACGACCACGTCCTGGCCGGCTTCCGGGCCCCGGCCGATCCCCGGCGGCCGGCCGGCAAGGCGCTCTCCCACGAGGACCTCAGCCAGCTCATCATCGAGCGAGAGCTCGGTCCGCTGATCGGCGGCCTGCGCCGGGCGCCCGGCGCCGTGCCCGAGCGCGACGCCTTCGCCGAGGGCGAGGCCATCGATCCCCGGTGGGTCTCGTTCCTCGTCTCGAAACCGGCCCTGGCCGACGCATCGATGCCGGCCTGGGTCCGCATGCTCCAGCCGCTCCTGTCGGGCGTCTTCACCGTCGACAACCTCGACTACGTCCGACGCGATGCCTTCTTCACCGGGGTCCGGGTGGGCATCGACGTCGAGCGGCTCCGCCGTTACGCCTACGTCTCCGATCGCGGCCTGACCGTCTACGAGCCCGGCGTCCCGGCCCTCGAGGCCTTCCTGGGAGCGCGGCTCCTGCTCCACCAGCAGGTCTACTTCCACAGGACGGTGCGGGCGATCGACCTCGATCTCGGCGAGGTCTTCGCGCCGTCCATCCGGGCGCTGTTCGGGGCTGCCTCGCCGGCCGACGAGCTGACCGGCTACGCCGACCTCGACGAGTACGCCCTCCTCCACCAGGCCGCACGCTGGGCCCGCGGCGAGGCCGTGGCGGCCGACGGCGACGCCCGGGCTGGTGACGGCCGGGTCTCGCGGACGGTGGCCGAGGGCTGGCGCGGCATCCTCCTCCGCCGGCCGCGCTGGCGTGCCGAGGCGGAGGTCCGTGTCGCCTACGAGGACGGGGGCTTCCCGACCGACGACGTCGGCTCGCTGGGCATTGCCGAGTCGGGCCGGGTGGCCATCGACCTGGCAACCGTGGACGCCCGGATGAGCGACGCAGCGGCCGCCCGCCTCCTTGTCGTCGAGGGCCGGGACGGTTCGGTGGTCCCGCTCTCGCGGGCGATCCCGCGTGTCCCGGCCTGGGCCCTCATCGCGAGGCGCTACCGCCGCCTGGCCTGACCACGGACGCCCGGTCGCTCGGCGACGGATCGGACGCCGGATTCGAGGGGGCCGGATAACCTCAGTGGATCCCGGCCTCCTCGGGCCGCGGCAGGACGAGGAGCGGGTCGATCCGGGCGATCATCTCGACCGGCAGGAGCATGTGGTCTGCGGCGACCGGATCCAACCCGAAGTGGGCGGTCTCGTCGGGGCTGAAGAGGCCGTAGTGGAGATGGCACCCGGTGGCCCGACCGGTCATGCCCTCGTAGCCGATGACGTCACCGGCGGCCACCGCGTCCCCGGCCGACACGACGACCGTGGCTAAGTGAGCGTAGATGCTCCGGTAACCGTTGCCGTCATCGATGACGACGACGATCGGAAGCGATGGCCAGAGGCCCTTGGCATCGAGGCGATCGGCGTACGCGGTGAGGTCGCCGGCCCAACCCATGAACGCGTCGTACCGG
>MGOD01000060.1:6246-6554 GCA_001795245.1 Chloroflexi bacterium RBG_16_70_13 | reverse complement strand
CGAGCTCGGGTCGCTGCCCGAGCGGATGCTCGACCTGTCGCGCCTCGACGCCCTCGACGGGATCAGCCTGGAGGACGGCGCCCTCGTCCTCGGGGCCCGCTCGACGTACACCGAGATCCGCCGCTCGACGCTCTGCCGCGAGCACGCCCCGGCCCTCGTCGAAGCCGCGGCCACGATCGGCGCCACGCAGATCCAGAACCGGGGCACGCTCGGCGGCAACATCGCCAATGCCTCCCCGGCCGGCGACACGCTGCCGGTCCTGCTGGCGATGAACGCCGACATCGAGGTCGGGAGCCATCGCGGCGAGC
>MGOD01000060.1:4628-6197 GCA_001795245.1 Chloroflexi bacterium RBG_16_70_13 | reverse complement strand
CCGACGAACTCATCCTTCGCATCCGGATCCCGCTTCAGGCCGGTCGCCAGACCCGGTTCCGCAAGGTCGGCACCCGCCGGGCGCAGGCAATCTCGAAGGTCGTGATGGCCGTCGCCTGGCGATCCCACGGCCCCGCGGCCGGGTGGTCCGACGTCCGGGTTGCCCTGGGCTCGGTCGCGGCCACGCCGATCCGGGCGGCCGCCGCCGAGGCGGCCCTCGAGGGCGCCCGGCCCACCCCCGAGGCAGCCGATGCGGCGGCCGAGGCGCTCGCCGCCGAGCTCAGCCCGATCGACGACGTTCGCTCGACCGCCGACTACCGACGGACGGTCGCCGCGCGGATCCTCCACCGGATCGTCCGGGACGCCGGGGGCTGGTGAGCGGCCTGGACCTCGACGAGCTGAACGACGCGGAGCCGGAGGCGGCGTCGGCGGCCCTCGCCCCGCTCTTCGAGGGCGCGCCGCGGTTCCTCGGCCGGCTCGTGGCGGCGCGCCCGTTCCCGGGCTGGGACGTGCTCTTCGAGGTCGCCCGGTCGATCGCACACGGGATGTCGGAGATCGAGCAGGTCGAGCTCATCGATGCCCATCCGCGGCTCGGCGCGCCGCCGGGCACGGTCAGTGCGCTCTCGTATCGCGAGCAGGGCTACGACCGGCCCGATCTCGCGCCGGTCGACGCGGCCGCCGAGCTCGAGCGCCTCAACGAGGCCTACGAAGAGCGCCACGGCTTCCGCTATTGCGTCTTCGTCGCCGGGCGCTCTCACGAGGCGCTCATGCCGGAGATGGCGGTGGCCGTCGCCGCGGATCGAACGGCGGAGCTGCACCGCGCGCTCGACGCGGTCGTCGACATCGCCATGGCGAGGCTCGCGGGATTCAAGGTGGAGGGCTGAGGCAGCGATAGGGATACAACCCGCTTGCGCCGGGTGCGAGACTTGCCGGCATGCTCGCGCCGGACCTGACCCCGAACGGGTTCTTGCGCTGGATCGATCGCCTCGTTGACTCATTTGGCCGGCTGGCGCGGTCTATGGGTCGCCAGGACGATGACTACGACGCGTCATCGCAGCCGGTTGGTCCACGCCTGGCTGGCGGCCGACCCCTTGCGGATCTGACCGAGTTCGTGCGCGACAACAACGACCGTCTCATCCGGCTCGCGGGCCTCGTGTGTCGGAACGTCGCAGACGCCGAGGACGCCGTGCAAGCGGCCCTCGAACGAGGCTGGCGGAACCAATCCGGCCTCCGCGATCCCGCGCGCCTCAAACCCTGGATCGACCGGATCGTGGTTCGCGAGGCGATCCGGATCACCCGCTCGCGCGAGAGCGTCTTCGGGCGGCTGCTTGGGCGCGATCGCGATGAAGTGATCATCGAGCCCGTCGACCCACGCGCGACGGACGCGACCAAGGTCGCCGAGCTGAAGCTTGCCTACGCCCGCCTCTCCGCCGAGCAGCGCGCCGTCGTGGCCCTCCACCTCTACGCCGGCTACTCGGTGGCCGAGACGGCCGAGGTCGTGGGAGCCCCGATCGAGACGGTGCGCTCACGAATCCGCCTGGCTCGACACCGACTGCGGATGGAGCTCGAC
>MGOD01000060.1:0-4622 GCA_001795245.1 Chloroflexi bacterium RBG_16_70_13 | reverse complement strand
GTCCGCGACCTCCCGCCATTCAGCGAGACCGACGTACGGCGGTACCTCGCCGCACGCGCGGAGGCAGTCGCGCGCCGCGCCGCCCCCGCCGACGACATGGCGATGCGCGTCGCCGTCGATCTCGGGTTCGTGCGTCGCCGGCACGGCGGGCGAGCTCGAGCCCTCCGACTCGCGGTGGTCCTCGCCCTCGTGGCCGCTCTCGCTGCCGGTGCGATCTATCTCGTCGGCCAGCTCCGGGAGGACTACGCGCCGTTGCAATCCGAGGTCACGATCAACCTGCACGGCTCGCCGTGGGCCGTGGCGGCCCTGGACGGCTCCATCTGGGCCGGTGGCTACCAGGAGGCGGTCCTCTTCGAGATCGAGCCCTCCTCGGGCGAGGTCATCGACGAGATCCCGACCGGCAACCGGATCTGCGGTGAGCTTGCCGCAGCCTTCGGCTACCTGTGGTTCACGACCTGTCCGCCGAACGCGTTCTTCGCTCGAGTTGACCCGGGGACGCGCCAGATCGATCGACTGAACGGCTATGGCGGCGACCGGGTGGCCTTCGGGGGCGGCCGGGTATGGATGCCCCATGCCGGTGCGATCGAGGGCCTCGATCCGGCGACCCTCGCGACCGTCGTCCGGATACCGACGACGCGCCTGGGGATCACCGTTTACGCCTTTGACTCCGTGTGGGTGTCCGATGCCGATGGCCATGTGGTCATCCGGGCCGATCCCGAGACCGAGGCCGTCATCGCCGAGATCGCCTTGCCGACGGCTGATTCCTACCCGGTCCACATGGTCGAGGCCGACGGCGCCATGTGGGTCGTGGATGAGGCCACCCGCAGCGTCTTCCGCATCGATCCCGCCACGAATGCGCCGACCCGCGTCGAGATCGACCTCGGCTCCATCGACGGGACCGGTTTCGGCGACCACCCGATCGCCTTCGGCGGCGGTGGGCTGTGGGTCCGGGAATCCGAGACGAGCCTGGCCCGGATCGACACGGCCAGCCTCACGGTCGCAGAGCGAGTCGAGACGGAGCGGTTCGGCGGTGGCGCGTTCGTCGTCATCGACGACGCCCTGTGGTATGCGAATCTCAAAGGCGACAGCATCGTCGGGCTCCAACGACCGTGACCTGGTCCGGGCGTCGGCGGGTCCTCTGTGCGGCACTCCTGGCCGCCGTCGTTGCTGCGGCCTGTGAGTCGTCGAGCATTGCTCCGACGGTCAGTCAGGCGACGCCGTCGTGTGCGGTTGCGGTCGAGTTCGTCGACGGCGGACCGCACGCCATGCTGACCGGATCGGGTTACCCGCCGGATCAACCAGCCACGCTCACGATCGAAGGCCCGCCGGAACCCCTGACGCTGACACAGGCGACGAACCCGGCCCTCCGATCGGACATCCGGGGAATCGTCCTCTTTGAGCTGTTCCCTGGCCGGGAGAACATCGGCCCTGCCCGGATCGAGCTCACCGCGGGCGGCTGCACGGCCGTCACGACGGTCGAGGTGCTCGAATCGATGCTGCCGCCCGCCTGTCCGGCCGGCGACCCGGTCGCATCCGGCAGTCCCAAGTCCGACGCCTACGAGGCGTTGGTCCTCGCCGACGGACCGCTCGCGTACTGGCGCTTCGAAGAAGAGGCCGGGCCGCTGGCCATCGCGACCGTCGGCCAGGATGGCGCGATCCAGGGCGATGGCGTGTTCGGCCAGGCCGGCCCGATCCCGGGCAGTCGCGCGCTCGGGCTCGACGGCGATGGCGACCGGGTGAACATCGGCGACATCGAGCTCCCCGCCGACTTCACGATCGAGGGCTGGATCTTTCTGTGCGACAACGACATCACCGACGAGGACGGGCTGTTCTCGCAGGACGGTGGATTCGGCCCGATCCTCGTCTTCCGCGATGCGAAGCCGGTCCTGTGGAGCGGTTCTTCCAATCGCGGCGACGTCGTCTGGGCCGAGGAGCCGGTCGAGCATGCTCGCTGGTATCACGTCGCGCTCAACCGCGCGGGACCGGACGTGACGCTCTTCCTTGATGGTGAGCCGCTCATGACGGCGCCCTTCGAAGCGCTCCTCCCCATCGGGGCGCTGGGCTCCTCCAACTTCGGATCTACAGCCGGTCAGATCGACGAGATCGCGATCTACGACCACGCGCTGACGCCGGAGCAGCTGGCCGCGCGGGTCGCGGCGGCCAACTGACATCGCTCCGGCTCCAGAGTCGTCAGGCCTCAGGACAGCGCGTCGCAGAAGGCGGCCCAGTTGCCGGCGTCCATGTCGTGCGGGCCGCCCGTGAAGAGGTTGGCGCTGAAGTCGATCGTGTTGACGACTCGACCGACCTGCTGGAGGACGATGCCCTCGCCCTTCGCCGTGACATGGCGCAGGGCGCCCGTCTCGGTGAACGTGCCGGCCAGGTAGTCGAAGACGAGACGGCGCTCGCCGTTGACGATCAGCCACTTCGTCGGATCACTGTCGTTCGTTTCGGTCCCGTCAAAGTGGATGATCAGGACCTCCTTGACGAGCGCCCCGCTCGCGTCGTACCAGAGCGTCGTCGTCCGCGTCCGGACGTAGTCGCCCGTGTACGTGAACGAATAGCCCTGGCCGAGGCATGCGTCGAGGCCTTCGAAGTGCAGCGAGGCCACGGAGCTCTTCTCGACGACCTCGCGGTTGGCTGCCGCGGCGACTGGCGCCACCGCTGCCGCGACGAGCAATGCGGCACCGAGTCCCAACATGAATCTGCGCATCGGACCGAGTCCCTCCATATCCAGGCGGCACGGATGTGCTGCCTTTCGACGGATTGACCGCAGCCTCGGGCGAAACGGGTCAATGGCCGACGCGAAGCTCCCGCGAGGTCATTCGACCCGTTGCGCACCCGCAGCGGGTCTGTGGGTCGAAGCGCCGCCTCATGCGGCGACAGCAGGAGGGTTTCCGATGAAGAAGACCATCGCACCGGTGACCGCCGTCATCCTGGCACTCGCCGCAGCGTCGAGCGCGCTGGCGGCCCGGCCGGATGTCTTTCGCGATCGAGCCTCGGGCTCGGAATATGACGAGTCTGTATCCTGGCTCTGCGGATTCGACGTCTGGCTGGACTATCGAACCGACTTCTCGATTATCTCGAGCCCCGACGGTGCTGTGACCACATTCCACGCCGAACGCTTCCGAATCGGGCCGGGCGGCTCGCTGAAGCAGATGGTCCACTACACGTGGGTGCCCTCCACGTTCGAGATCATCGGCGATCCGGAATCTGGCTCATGGATGGAGGTCATCCGTGAGGTCGCGCATGGGAGCCGCGTGTGGAGCACGCCGGATGACGGAGTCATCTACCGCGAGGCCGGCTATTACGACGCGACCTTGACGCTGACGATCACGCCGGACGGCGAGACGTTCGAGATCAGTGATGAGGTCGCCCACGGCCAGCAGCCTGGGGTGCTGCCAAAAGAGGAGGCGAACGCGCTCATGTGCGAGGCGCTCGGGTAGCCTCGGCCGACCTCGCGAACGGCTCGTGGCCCGGGCAGCTCGAGGGGATGCCCGGGCCCCCTCGCTTCTCGCGTCGGCTGGCCCGTTTCGGGTTCGGCTACCCTTGCCTCGTGAGCGAGGAACGGTCGATGTACGAGCTCGGCGCGAACCGCTACGGCAAGTCGCGGATCCGGCTGGTGACGGTGACCCGTGAGCCGGACCGGCACCTCCTCCGGGACCTCACCGTCGACGTCGCCCTGGAGGGCGACTTCACGGCCGCCCACGTCGACGGCGACAACGCCAACGTCATCGCCACCGACACCATGAAGAACACCGTGTACGCCTTTGCCCGGGACCGGCTGACGGGCTCGGCCGAGGCGTTCGGGCTCGAGCTCGCCCGGCACTTCGCCGGCTACCCCCAGGTGGACCGGGCGACGGTCACGCTTCGCGAGCACGGCTGGGCCCGGATCCCGCTTGCCGGCGGACCGGCCCCCGATGCCTTCACCCGTTCCGGCGACCTGACCCGGGTCGCGGTCGTTACGGCGTCGGTCGGCGGAGCGACGGTCGAGGCGGGGATCGAGGACCTCACGGTCATGAAGACGACGAAGTCGGCGTTCAGCGGCTTCGATCGCGACCGCTACACGACCCTGGCCGAGGTCGACGACCGGCTCATGGCCACGAAGATCACCGCGCTGTGGGGCTACGGCGAGACGGCCGCCGAGGCGGGCTTCGACTTCGACGGGGCGTTCGAGCGGGCGCGGCGGACGCTCCTCACGGTCCTGGCCGAGCACTTCAGCCCGTCCGTCCAGACCTCGATCTGGATCATGGCGACGGCCATGCTCGAGGCCGAGCCGGCGATGGACTGGGTCCGCATGGTCCTGCCGAACCTCCACCACTGGACGGTGAACCTGGAGCCGTTCGGGCTCGACAACCCCGGCATGGTGTTCGTGTCAACGACCGAGCCACACGGCCACATCGACGCCACGGTCCGGCGCAGCCGCTGACGAGGCCATCGATGCCGACGTCCCGCCCATCCGTCCCGCTCGGCGTCGACGTCTTTGGCCCGCCCCTCCCCGGCCTCGACGGCGTCCTGCCCCCGGCCGCCCTCGAGTTCCTGGCCGCCATCGAGCGGCGGTTCCGCGACGAGCGGGCGGCGATCCTCGAGCGCCGCGCCGCGCGCGCGTTCGTGATCGCGGCCGG
>MGOD01000059.1:6173-6453 GCA_001795245.1 Chloroflexi bacterium RBG_16_70_13 | reverse complement strand
GACGTCGGCGACGCCGAAGCCGCCGAGCTCGTCTGCCGCGTCGTCGAGGTCGTGCCGGTGCCTGGCGTCGCGCGAGAGGTGGATCGCCCGCATCGGCGAAGGATGTCACGACCGAGCGGCCGCGACCGAGCGGCTGCGGCCGAGCGGCTGCGACCGAGCGGCTGCGGCCGCGCGGTTACGACCGGGCGGCGGCCACGTGCTCCACGGCACGGCGGAGGTGCTCCAGGCCGGCCGGATCGAACTCGTAGGTCCAGGGACGAACACGCTCGGGGCGGGTCAG
>MGOD01000059.1:1868-6155 GCA_001795245.1 Chloroflexi bacterium RBG_16_70_13 | reverse complement strand
CGCGAGGGCGTCGCGGGACAGGAGGATGAGATCGGCCGTCCGGTCGAGCGCCTCGATCGCCTCCTCGTCGTCCATGAGCGCGGGGATGAGCTCGATGCCCTTCGTGCCGGCGATCTGGAGCGTCTCGGCGATGCTCTCCGCACCGCGCTCGGACGCGCAGACGACCCCGACACGAGAGCCAGCCGGAAGGGCAGAGACCTCGTGGACGAGCTCTACGTACCCTGGCCCGACGAGCATCGCCACGACCGGCACCCGGCCCCGGGCGAGGGCCTGGGCCTCGTCGGCATGGAAGGTCGTCGTCGCCACGAGGTCGTAGTGGAAGTGGTCGAGCCGGTCGGGGATCTCGTCGAGGAGGGTTCCCTCGGCCTCGATCTGGCCGGAGAACTCGTCGTTCAGGCGCTCGGCGTCGTAGCCGGCGTCGGCCGACGTGCACTCGGCGAACAGGATCCGGACCACGGGGCCGGGGCGGCGGCGCTCGGACGCTGCGGCGAAGGTCGCCGACGCGACCTCGTCGGCCGTAAAGCCGGCCTGCGCGGCGCGACGGATCATCTCGGAGACGATGCCTGCCAGGGCCTCGGGGCGGCGACGCGTGGGCGGCCGGTCAGCCACGACCGTGCCTGCCCCGTGGCGGCTCATGACGTAGCCGGCGTCGGCCAGGCGGCGGTAGACGGCCCGGATCGTGTTCGGGTTGACCCGTAGCGCGGCGCCCAGCTCACGCACCGGGAGGAGGCGCGCGCCAGGCAACAGCCGCCCGGAATCGATCTGGTACGCGAGCTGCCAGTAGATCTGCGTGGAGATCGGGACGTCCGAGTCACGGGTGACGTCCAGGTCCGGGCCCGGGGGGCCGGTTGGCCCGATTTGAGGGTCGATTGGGACGGTTGACATAGAGGATTAGTCCAAGTAGTCTGCGATTTGGCCTAGTTCACTGTACCAAAGCGTTCCGGAAAGCCAAGTAGCAATGGAAGTCACGATGAACGGCCTCGTCATCCTGGGGCTCATCATCGCAGCCCTAGCGTCGATCGACTACGCATCGCTCTGATCAGCCGGGCCGCTCGCGTGGCCCGGACCGGTCACTCCATCCGGCGTCCCCCGCCGACGCTCGTTCCTCGTCAGCCCGTGGCGCGCAGGTCGCGGGCTGACGCCCTTTCAGGACCTTGGCCCGCTCCGTTCGCTGGCCGCGCGACTCCTCCGTGGTCCGCGCGACGGGCACACGACGCGGAACCGGAGCGGTCTCGGCAGGTCTCGTGGATGGGTGCCCTGCAATCGTCAGGTACGACCGGGGATCGTGGTAGCTGCGCTTCCGTCAGCGAGTCTGCAGTGTGTCGCGGGATCGGGACCTGCGGGCGTCCTCATCCGACCATCGTTGAGGCGACGTGCGCCGCTTTGGGACCGCGGCCCGCGGGTTATCACGATCCCGGGTCGTAGGTGCACCCGTTACGAGCCCGACAGAACGTTGGGCGATCCCGGATCGCAGGTGACAGGAAACCACGGCCTGTGCCGCCAGCTCAGCCGCCCGCCTCGGCCAGATCCCGGGCGACCGTGACTCGCTGCTCGACGCCGACGGTCGTCTCGGCACCCGGCGCGAGGTCGAGCGGCCAGGAGAAGAGCAGGGAGCTGCCCTGGTAGACCCGCTCGAAGCCGTCCTCCGAGTTCGAGACCGTCTCGATCGGGGCCCACCAGGCGTCGGTGGCCGGCGTCGTCGCGCTCTCGATCGCGACACCGAGCCAGTCGTTGCCCTGCCCGATCCGGGTCACGCCGGTCGCGGTTCCGCTGGCATCGTGGGCCCGGCGCGCCTCGCCGACCTCGTACCAGGCCGACGGGTTGCCGCCTCCCCCGAGGAGCATGATCGACCACTCCTGACCCAGCCGGCAGCGAAGCGGGCGGTCCGATTCGTTGCGGACGGCGACGCTCACCGCGAGCGTCGGATGGAGCCGGTCGCCGCCCAGGGTCACGGTCCTGCGGACTTCAACGCGGCGCTCTCCGTCGGGAAGGGCGACCGACCCGGCAACCCGCGTCACGACCCGGCCCTCGGTCAGCTCGATGACCTCGGCCGGGGCAGTCATGGCCGTGCCCAGGTCGGGTAGCTCGCCGGCCCCGTAGGCCCCGGCGGTGGCGTCGAGCGGCAGGAATCGGACGAGGCCGGAGCGCCGCTCGTGGTCGTCGTAGCGGAGGCGGTCGACGAGCCCGGCCTCCTTGGACCGGACGATGTCGTGGATCGAGGAGAGCGCCCCGCCGTCGCCCTTGGGCCCGGCCTCCTCGCGATCCGCACCGTTCCGGAGGGCCTCGTGGTAGGCCTCGGGCCGGCGCCGGAGGACCGACGCCAGGGCGTGCCGCGCGGCGCGGATGTCCCAGTCTCCGATGCCGGCCCCTTCGTCGAGGTCGACGGTCACGACCTGGCCGGCGTCGGCCAGGCGGACCTCGTCCCGGCCGTCGAGATCGAGGTCCAGGATCTCCGCCGCACGCTGGGTCCCGAGGGCCAGGTCGGCCGTGTCCTCGGCCGCGATCAGGTGCGAGACCGTCGCCAGGCGGAGGTGGGGGAGGTAGATGCCGCCGAACAGGCCATGCCAGTAGACGTCATTGGACTGGCCGCGGAGGAGGTCGTCGAGGGCGCCTTCGCGAGCGAGCCCGGGGGGCAGGGCGGCGACCTTCGCCGAGACCCGGAGCATCCGCTTGTGAAGGTCGTTGACCTCGCGGTACTTGACCTGGAAGTTGCGCCACGAGGCGCCCCGAAGCCAGCGGGCCTCGGGCCGGCCCTCGGCGCGGTCCCGCTCGAGGGTCTCGTGGAAGGCCCGGCTCTCGTCGGGCGGGAGGGCCCACTCGCCCATCTCGGCGTACGAGCCGACGGGCATGTAGACGCGTCCCAGGGGACTGTTCGCCGCGAGCCAGTCGGAGGGCGTCGTGGTGGTCAGCCAGCCGGCGTTGGCCTCGAGGGCCTCGAAGAAGCGGTCGACCCAGCGCTCCTCGCCCCAGCAGTGCTTCCACGTCGAGGGCCAGGCGCCGAATTTCTCGCCGTCGTCGCCCATCGTGCCCAGGCGTCGGCCGTCGTCGGTGGCGTGGTCCCAGAGGTAGGCGATGACCTCATCGACCTGGCGGAAGGGGATCCGATAGCGAAGCCCCTGCTCCGTCCCGAAGACCGTCAGGAGGCGGCCCTGGTCCTCGGTCGTATACGGGCCCCACATGGCGTCCTCGGGGATCGCCGCGGCCCGGAAGTGGGCGTCGTCGACGATCGTGCTCTGGTAGCCGGCGCCGGCGAGCGAGGTCGGCAGGTCCGGTTCCCAGACCCGCTCGGCCAGCCAGGCCACCCGGGGCCTGGTGCCGAAGAGGCGCTCGACCTCGCCGGCCATGCGGGTCAGCTGGCTGAGCCGGTCCCGCTCGGGCAGGGAGGCCAGGACGGGCTCGAAATAGCCCCCGCCGAGGATCTCGACCTGGCGGCGCTCGACGAGGGCCCGCAGGCGGTCGATGACGTCGGGATGCTCGGTTGTGAGCCACTCGAGGAGGGGGCCGGTGTAGTGGAGGGCGAGCCGGACGCCCGGGTGCCGCTCGAGGGCCTCGATCATCGGCAGGTAGGCGCGCTTGTGGGTCTCCTCGACGACCCAGCCGAAGTTGCCGACCGGCTGGTGGTTGTGGAGGGTCAGGGCGAGGGCGATGCGTCGGGACACCGGAGGGCTCCTGAGCGAACGTCTTGACACCGGCGGAGGGCGCTGCTAGGGTCGGCTAAACCGGTTTGCTAAACCGCTTTTCCTGCCTCAGAGGCCCGATCATACACGGCGGTCGTCCCCGCGGCGCGCCGGATCGACGAGCAGGAGATCGCCCACCGTTGGAGGAGTTGGTGGAGCAAGCGACTCGACGGAGCACGATCGCCGACGTGGCCCGCGCGGCGGGCGTCTCGAAGGCGGCCGTGTCCTTCGCGTTCAACACCCCGGAGCGCCTCAGCGCTGAGACCGTGGCCCGGATCCGCGAGATCGCCACGACCCTCGAGTACCGACCGGACCCGGTCGCCCGGATGCTCGCCCAGCGACGGACCTGGACGATCGGCATCCTCACCCCCCAGGGCCTCGACGTCATCTTCACCAACCCATACTTCGGCGAGTTCA
This sequence comes from Chloroflexi bacterium RBG_16_70_13, assembly GCA_001795245.1. Classification (GTDB taxonomy): domain Bacteria; phylum Chloroflexota; class Limnocylindria; order Limnocylindrales; family CSP1-4; genus UBA5189. Next base: position 2,061 of record MGOD01000059.1, on the reverse strand, counting down.
GCGCCGGGGTCGCGACGGCCGCCGAGGCAGCCGGGATGGCCATCCAGTTCATCTCGCCCCTCCACGGCTCGCTGACCCGGGCCGTCGACCGGGCCAGCGTCGACGGCGTCATCACCGTCGGCCTCGGCGCGGATCATCCGGAGGTCGGCCAGATCCGCCGCTCCGGGATCCCCTTTGTGGTCGTCGATTCGAC
>MGOD01000059.1:1378-1686 GCA_001795245.1 Chloroflexi bacterium RBG_16_70_13 | reverse complement strand
GGGGGTGGCGGCCGCCGGCCTGCACCTGACCGAGGACGACATGGTCGTCGGGCCGGCCAGCATGGAGGGCGGCACGGACGCCTTCCGGCGGGCCTGGGGCGCGGGCGCGCGCCCGACCGCCGTCCTCGTCATGAGCGACGCCATGGCGATTGGGGCGATGCGCGCCGCCCGCGACCTGGGCCTGCGCGTCCCCGAGGACGTCTCGATCATCGGCTACGACGACGTCGACGTGGCCCAGTTCACCGATCCACCGCTCACCACCGTTCACCAGCCGATCCGCCGGAAGGGCGAGGAGGCCGTCCGCCTTC
>MGOD01000059.1:809-1353 GCA_001795245.1 Chloroflexi bacterium RBG_16_70_13 | reverse complement strand
CGATGGGCCCCTCGAGCAGCAGCTGCTCGAGACCCGGCTCGTCGTCAGGGGCACGACCGCCCGGGCGTCCCGCGGGCGCGAGGAGGTGGTCGACGACGGCAGGTGAGAGGCGCGGGTCCCGCTCTTGGACCTTCCCCCAGGCATCGCAGCCGGTCGTACCGGCCGTGAGAACCGTGCCGGGTGACCCCGGCCGGCAGCATTCGCCAAGTTGGCACCAGGAGGAGATAACCAGACGATGAACAGGAACCTGAGGGGGCTCGGCATCCTTGCCGCGCTCTCGATCGCGATCGCGGCCTGCGGTCCGGGTGCAACGGCGTCGCCGAGCCCGACCGGCACGGCCGCCGCGCCGACGGCCACCCCCGAGATGACCGAAGCCCCGACCCTCACCGGCGAGATCGAGCTGTGGCATTCCTACGGCTCCGGCGGCGGTGAGATCGGCGGCTTCAACCACGTGCTCGAAATGGTTCGCGCGGCGAACCCCGACCTGGCCATCACCGTCGTCGAGCAGCCCTTCGATCAGCTCTTCACCAAGTGGCGGACAGAT
>MGOD01000059.1:444-801 GCA_001795245.1 Chloroflexi bacterium RBG_16_70_13 | reverse complement strand
GCCGGCCCCGACATGTTCATCGCCCCCAACGACAGCCTCGGCCAGGACGCTCGCGAAGAGTCGCTCATGAACCTGGACGAGTGGCTCGTCGGCAACCCCGCCCTCGACGGCTTCCTCCCGGTCGCCCTCGACGGCTCGAAGGTCTCCGTCAATGAGGCCCCAGCGGCGTTCTACATGGTTCCCGAGTCCCTCAAGGCCGTGGCCCTGTGGTACAACGCCAGCGAGCTCGCCACCCCGCCGACGACCTCGGCCGAGCTCCTCGCGGCCGTCACCGACGGCTCGGTCAAGCTGGGCATCAACCAGGGCCCCTACCACCAGTTCGGCTGGACGGGCGCCTTCGGTGGCACGCTCCTCAAT
>MGOD01000059.1:0-354 GCA_001795245.1 Chloroflexi bacterium RBG_16_70_13 | reverse complement strand
CACGGACGGCAGCGCCATCGACAACGGCTTCAAGACCGGTGACCTCAACGCGATCATCGACGGACCCTGGACGACGGCGGACTTCCGCACCGCGTTCGAGGCCCTCGGCGACGACCTCGGCGTCACGGTGATCCCGGACGGCCCAGGCGGGCCGGCCAACCCCTTCACCGGCACCGACGGCTGGTACATCAACCCCAACCTCGACGCGGCTCAGGCTGAGCTCGCGGTGAACCTCGCCCTCGCGATGGTCTCGCCCGAGGCGCAGCAGATCATGGTCGACGAGGCCGGCCACATCCCGGCCAATCCGGCCGTGTCCATCACCGACCCGATCACCCAGGGCTTCGCCGACGCCGC
>MGOD01000058.1:35063-35265 GCA_001795245.1 Chloroflexi bacterium RBG_16_70_13 | reverse complement strand
CTCGGGGTTCCGCGCGGCGTTCCGGCGCGCGGGTGCCCGGCGCGCCGCCCGAACCCTCGGCTACTTCACGGCGATCGGTCTCGCCTACCTCTTCGTCGAGGTCGCGCTGATCCAGCGCTTCATCCTGGTGCTCGGCCATCCCACGCTCGCCCTGGCGACAGTCGTCGGGGCGCTCCTCCTCGCCTCGGGCGTCGGCAGCTGG
>MGOD01000058.1:34378-35015 GCA_001795245.1 Chloroflexi bacterium RBG_16_70_13 | reverse complement strand
CTGCTCGCCCTCTACCCCTGGCTGACCGGGCTCGTCACGCCGGCACTGCTGGCGGCCCCGCCCGCCCTGCGCCTGGGCGCGGTCGTCGCGCTGATCGCGCCGGTCGGGCTCCTGATGGGCGTGCCGTTCGCGCGAGGGATCGGCGCACTGGGCGACGCCGACGCCCTCGTCCCGTGGGCCTGGGCGGCCAACGGGGGCGCCTCGGTCGTCAGCGCGGTGGCGGCGGCGATGCTCGCGCTCTCGTTCGGTTTCACGCCGGTCCTCGTCGGCGCCGGCGCGCTCTACCTGGTCGCCGCAGCCCTCAACCTTCCTCGCGCGTCAGCGGCACGAACCTGACATCGAGCACCCGTTCCATGGCCACCTCGTCGCCCTGGCGAGTGACCAGCCAGAGGACCTGCACGTCGCCCACCGGCCCGATCGGGATGACCATCCGGCCGCCGTCCGGGTCGAGCTGGGCGACGAGCGGCGGCGGCAGATGGTCGGGCGCGGCGGTCACGATGATCGCGTCGTAGGGGGCATGCTCCTCCCAGCCGAAGTAGCCGTCGCGGCGGTCGATCCGGACGTCCCCATAGCCGAGCCGGTCGAGGACGACGCGGGCGATCCCCGCCAGCTCGGGGATGATCTCGACCGAGTAGAC
>MGOD01000058.1:34035-34282 GCA_001795245.1 Chloroflexi bacterium RBG_16_70_13 | reverse complement strand
ACCTCGGTCATCATCGCCACCAGCGACGGCTGCGAGATCGTCTGGCCGTGGCCGATCGGCAGTGGGTGGTCCGAGTAGGCGGCGCCGAGCCACTGGGTCGGCACGAAGCTGTGGCGCGGTACGGCGCGCATGGCGGCGATGACGCGCGCGTCGGTGACGCGCGGCGCGATGTAGCTGTCGACCAGCTGGTCGCGCTGCCCGCGCATCTCGTCGCTGTCGGCGAAGTCGCGGTCGACGCTGGAGGGGA
>MGOD01000058.1:33631-33903 GCA_001795245.1 Chloroflexi bacterium RBG_16_70_13 | reverse complement strand
TGGCCGTCGGTGGCGTCACGGGAACCGGGCTTACGTCCCGGCGGGGGCTCGGGCTCGCCGCCGTCCTGCAACCTGCGGTCGCGAGCACCAGCGCGATGACGACTGCCACGAGCTTCATCGGGTCGCCTCCACCGCTAGCGTAGTCCGACGGTGGCGAAGGCGACGGCGACCAACGTGTCTCGAAGGATGGCCGAACCGGCGGCCTCCATGCAATGCCGGCGCTGCGGACCTGCCCCTCACCGCCTACGACTCACCGTCGGATCGGGCCGGTT
>MGOD01000058.1:18860-33529 GCA_001795245.1 Chloroflexi bacterium RBG_16_70_13 | reverse complement strand
GGACGGTGACTTCTTCTCCGAAGTTGCAGAGCCGATTCCCTTCGGCGGGCTCGACTCGACGGACCCGCTGGCGTTCAAGGTCTACGAGCCCGATCGACTCGTGCTGGGCAAGCGGATGGAGGACCACCTCCGGATCGCGGTCTGCCTGTGGCACTCGTTCAACTGGCCCGGCTCGGACGTCTTCGGGTCGGGGACGTTCGACCGACCCTGGCTCGACCCGCGCCTCGACCCGATGATCGCGGCCCGGGCGAAACTCGACGCGGCGTTCGAGTTCGTCACCAAGCTCGGCGTCCGCTTCTTCTGCTTCCACGATCGCGACATCGCGCCCGAGGGCCGGACGTTCGCCGAGACGCGAGCGAACCTCGACGCGATGATCGACCACGCCGAGACCCACATGGCCCGGACCGGCGTGAAACTCCTGTGGGGGACGGCCAACCTGTTCAGCCATCCGCGCTACGCGGCGGGGGCAGCGACCAACCCCGACCCGGAGGTGTTCGCGTACGCGGCGGCGCAGGTGAAGGCGATGCTGGAGGCGACCCACCGGCTGGGCGGAGCGAACTACGTGCTGTGGGGCGGGCGGGAAGGCTACGAGACCCTGCTCAACACCGACCTCGCACGCGAGGAGGCGCAGCTGGCCCGCTTCCTGGCCATGGTCGCCGAGCACAAGCACCGGATCGGCTTCGAGGGCATGCTCCTCATCGAGCCCAAGCCCCAGGAGCCGACGAAGCACCAGTACGACTACGACGCGGCGACCGTCTACGGCTTCCTCGCCCGCCACGGGCTGGAGAAGGAGTACCGGGTCAACCTCGAAGCCAACCACGCGACCCTGGCCGGCCACAGCTTCCACCACGAGGTCGCCCAGGCGATCGCCCTCGGCATCTTCGGAAGCATCGACGCCAACCGGGGCGACTACCAGAACGGCTGGGACACGGACCAGTTCCCGAACTCCGTCGACGAGCTGTCGCTGGCCCTCTACGAGATCCTGCGGGCCGGCGGTTTCACGACCGGCGGCTTCAACTTCGACGCCAAGCTCCGCCGCCAGAGCGTCGACCTCACTGACCTCGTCCACGCCCATGTCGGTGGCATCGACACCCTCGCCCGGGCGCTCCTCGCCGCGGCCGGGATGATCGAGCGGGGCGAGATCGAGCGGCTCCGGGCGGCTCGCTACGCGGGCTGGGACGGCGAGCTCGGGCGCTCGATCATCGCCGGCGACGCGCTCTTCGAGATGCTCGCAGGACGGGTCATGACCGGCGAGATCGATCCGGCCCCGGTGTCCGGCCGCCAGGAGCTCCTCGAGAACCTCGTCAACCGCGAGATCTGGGCGGTCGACGCCGGCACCGGCGCAGGTGGCTCCGGGCGCTGACCAGCTCGATCGCGGCCGATCGCTGACGACATGGGCGAGATGGGGCTCGTCCTCGGCATCGACGTCTCGACGACGGCCACGAAGGCCGTCCTCGTCGACGGCTCCGGGGCGGTCCGCGGGATCGGAACGGCCGAGTACGGCTACGACACGCCGCGAGCGCTCTGGAGCGAGCAGGATCCCGGGCTCTGGTGGGCCGGATCGGTCGAGGCAATCGGCCGGGCGCTGGTGGCTGCCGGCGTGGCCGGCGAGGCCGTCGAGGCCGTCGGGCTCACCGGCCAGATGCACGGGGCGGTCCTCCTCGACACGGCCGGCGAGGTGCTCCGTCCGGCCATCCTCTGGAACGACCAGCGAACCGCGGTGGAGTGCGACGAGATGCGGGCGCTCGTCGGGCCCGAGCGCCTGATCGAGATCACCGGCAACGATGCGATCACCGGCTTCACGGCCCCCAAGCTCCTGTGGATCCGACGCCACGAGGCGGCGACCTGGGCCCGGTTGGCGCACGTCCTCCTGCCCAAGGACTACCTCCGCCTGCGGCTCACCGGCGAGTACGCGATCGACGTCGCCGACGGCTCGGGGACGATCCTCTTCGAACTCGCCGCGCGGACCTGGTCGAGCGAGGTCCTCGAGGTCCTGGGCCTCGATCCGGCCTGGTTCCCGCCGACGTTCGAGGGCCCCGAGGTGACCGGCGCCCTGACCGCGAAGGCCGCCGCGGCCACCGGCCTCCGGGCCGGCACGCCCGTCGTCGCGGGCGGCGGCGACCAGTCGGCCAACGGCGTCGGCGTCGGGGCCGTCGACGAGGGCATCGTTGCCCTCTCGCTGGGGACGTCGGGCGTGATCTTCGCGGCGACGCACGCCCCCATCCACGAGGCCCGTGGACGGGTCCACGCCTTCTGCCATGCGGTCCCCGGTCGCTGGCACCTCATGTCGGTGATGCTCTCGGCGGCCGGCAGCCTGCGCTGGTTCCGCGACACCCTCGCTCCTGGCGAAGGGTTCGGCGAGCTCGTCGAACCCGCGGCGAACGTCGCCGCCGCCACCGACGGCCTCTTCTTCCTGCCCTACCTGACCGGCGAGCGGAGCCCGCACCCCGACCCCCTGGCGCGAGGCGCGTTCGTGGGTCTCACGGTCCAGCACGATCGGCGGCACCTCACCAGGGCCGTCCTCGAGGGCGTCGCGTTCGGGCTCCGCGACGGCCTGGACCTCATGCTCGCGGCCGGGATGCCGCGGCCGGCCCAGATCCGGGCCTCTGGCGGTGGCCTGGCCAGCGATGTGTGGCGCCAGATCCTGGCCGACGTCCTCGATGCCGAGCTCGTCACGACCTCGACGACCGAGGGCGCGGCCTTCGGCGCGGCGGTCCTCGCCGCGACCGGCGCGGGCTGGTATCGCGACGTGCCGTCGGCGGCGGCGGCACTCGTCCGGACGAGCCATGCGGCCTCGCCGGGTGCCGCGCGAAGCGCCTACGCCACGGCCCACGCAGCGTACCGCGAGCTCTACCCGGCGCTCACGCCGACATTCCACCGCGGCCAGCCGAGCGACGGCGCCAGGGGCTGACCCACCGGCCGCCGGGCGGGCGGCCGAGCCTCACTGCGTGCGAAGCTCGAGCTCGGCGAGCTCCTTCTCGCTGACCTCGCCGGGCTTCTTGCCGAGGATGATCATGCCCAGGACGTCGTCCGGCGTGACGTTCGCCTTCCCGACGGTGTCGACGATCCGGCCGTGGTACATGACGCTGATCCGGTCGGACAGGTCGAACACGTCGTGGATGTCGTGGCTGATCAGGAAGATCCCGATGCCCTCGTCCTTGAGCTGCCGGACGAGGTTGCGGACCTGGGCGGTCTCGGCCGGTCCCAGGGCGGCCGTGGGCTCGTCCATGATCAGGATCCTGGCGTTGAAGTAGACCGCCCGGGCGATGGCGACGGCCTGGCGCTGGCCGCCGGAGAGCGACCGCACCGGCATCTTGAAGCGGGTGAAGTTGGGGTTGAGGCGGCCCATGACCTTGCGCGTCTCGGACTCCATGGCCGAGTCGTCCATGCTGCCCAGGCGGGTCGTCTTCTCGCGACCAAGGAACAGGTTCCCCGGCGCGTCGATGTTGTCGGCCAGGGCCAGGGTCTGGTAGATCGTCTCGATGTTGTAGGCCTTGGCGTCGCGCGGGTTGCGGATCGTCACCGGTTGACTGTCGACGAGGATCTCGCCCGAGTCCGCCGGATGGGCGCCCGACAGGACGCGCATCAGCGTCGACTTGCCGGCGCCGTTGCCACCAACGAGGCCGATCACCTCGCCCGCGTACAGGTCGACGGTCACGTCGAGCACGGCGTGGACGCCGCCGAAGGCGACGTTGATGTTGCGCATCTCGACGAGCGGCGTCCGCTCCGCGACGGTCACGCGTCAGCCCTCCTCACCGCTCAGGAGCCGCGCCGGCGATTGAAGGTGTCGAAGCCGACGGCGACGATCAGCACGATCCCGGCCACGACGTTCTGACCGGGCGAGTTGACACCGATGAAGCTGAGGCCGTAGGCCAGCGACTGCATCACGAACGCCCCGAGCACGGCACCGGGGATCGTGCCGATGCCGCCGGCGAACGATGTCCCGCCGACGACCGCCGCCGCGATCACGTAGAGCTCGTAGCTCTGGCCCACGTCGAGCGTCGAACCGTTGAGTCGTGCCGATGCGATGGCCGCCGCGAGGGCGCAGAGGATCCCCATCAGAACGTAGGTCTTGAGGATCGTCCATCGCGTGTTGATGCCGGCCAGCTCCGCCGCGTCCGGGTTCCCGCCGTAGGCGTAGACGTACCGCCCGAATCGTCGCCGGTTGGCCATCCAGGTCATCACGAGGGTCACCCCGATCAGCAGGACGATGGGATTCGGGAACCCGGTCGGGATCTTCCAGCCGCCATCCGGCGCGGGCCCCCAGTTCTGCTCCACGGCGATCCGGTTGGCGAGACCCTCAGGCCAGAGGTTCGCATTGGCGAACGCGGCCACGCCGAGCACGGCAACGCACCCGAGCACACCGATCACGGCCTCCGCCCACATCGGCCTGACGGGGAAACCGAACCGCCGCCGCTGTCGCCGGCCGTTGACGAGGAGCGCGACGATGGCAGCGCAGCCTACGAGGCCGAGGATCCAGGTCGCCGCGCCCCCGATCGATCCCTGGGCCCCCCCACCGATGAGTTGGAAGCTCGGATCCAGTCCCGAGACGGCGGCACCACTCGAGAGGTACCAGACGACGCCGCGGATGGAGAGCAGCCCGCCGAGCGTCACGATGAACGACGGCACGCCGACGTAGGCGATGATGTAGCCCTGCAGCCCCCCCACGAGCGCTCCGAGACCGATCCCGAGGCCGAGGGCGATGGCCCAGCGGAAGGGGAAGTCCGCGCCGATCCCGAGGGCGGGCATCCAGTCGGTCATCAGGAGGGCGTAGGTCATGGCGATAACGCCGACCAGCGAGCCGACCGACAGGTCGATGTTGCGTGACACGATGACCAGGACCATGCCCGTGGCGATGATCGCCACGCCCGTTGCCTGGACCGCCAGCGTCACCATGTTGGTGGGCTGGAAGAGCTTGCCCTCGCTCAGGATGTTGAAGGTCAGCAGGATCGCCCCGAGGGCGACGAGCATGCCGAACAGACGGAGATCGATCTCCGTCTGGGCGATGAGTCCACGCAGGGACGTTCGGGCTGGAGGCTGAACCTGACCGGATACCGGTGTCGCGTCGGCCTCGTTCGTCACGACGGCTCTCCCTGGCCCTGGGCAGTGGCCTGCGCCCCCGGGAGGGTCCCGTGGGCGCAGGCACCTATGACAGGATGCGCGGTCGGCTGACCGCTACTTGCAGGCGGCTGGCCCCGTCGCGGGGTCGACGCCCTTGCAGAGATCCTCCTTGGTGATCTGGCCAGCATCGATCGCCACCTGCAGGTTCTCTGCGGTGAGCGGGGTCGGCTGGAGGATGAAGGACTGGACGGAGGTCCCGTCAGGTGTCGTGAAGGGCTTGGCGGAGAGGCCGGCGACCGGGGCGACGGACGCATCGATCAATCCGCTCGGCAGCGTCAGGCTGGCCATGGCTGTGCCCTTGCACAGCTCGAGCGCAGCCGCGCCGGCGGTCTTGCCGAGCTCGTTGGCGTTCTTGAAGACGTCCACGTACTGCTTGCCCAGGGCGACGTTGTTCAGGTTGGCGGGGTCGCCGTCCTGGCCGCTCAGGGGCGGGAAGCCGTAGTTCTTGGCCGTGAGGGCGCCCACGACGCCGAGCGCCGTGCTGTCGTTCTCGGCCAGGATGGCATCGATGGTGTTGCCGTCGGCGACGGCCTTGTCGATGATCGCTTCCATGTTCTGCTGGGCCTTCTCGGTCTTCCACGCGTCGGTGAAGGTGCCGTCGGGGCCGTTCAGGATCGTGATGTCGCCGGCATCGACCTTGGCCTTGAGGCCGGCCTCGTCCCAGCCCTGCGGCAGGAACGTCGAGGCGTTCGGGTCACCCGGGTCGCCCTTGATCAGGACGTAGTTGCCGGTCGGGACCTTGGCCAGGACGGCCTCGGCCTCGGCCTTGCCGACGAGCACGTTGTCGAACGTGATGTAGAGGATGCTCGCATCCTCGATCAGGCGGTCATAGGCGATGACGGGGACGCCTGCATCCTTGGCCTTCTGGAGGGCCGGGAGGATGGCCTTGTTGTCCTGCGCCAGCAGGATGAGGACCTTGGCGCCCTGCGAGATCAGCGTGTCGACGTCGGTCAACTGCTGCTCTGCGCTGAGGTTCGCGTCGGCGCTGATGTACTTGCCGCCGCCATCCTCGACGGTCTTCTTCAGGTTTGGCTCGTCGTGTGCCGCCCACCGCGGCTGCTGGAAGTTGTTCCACGAGACGCCGACGGTGCAACCGGCGGTTGCGCCACTCGGCGCCGGGGTCGTTCCCGTCCCGCACGCCGCTAGGACCATGGCGGCGGCGGCCCCGAGGACCGCTGCCCTGCGCAGAATCATCAGTGTCTTCTCCTCCTCAGAACGTTCGTCGTCCCACTTGGCGAACTCTCGTAGGCTAGCACCCTCCTCAACGGCTGCTGTGGCTTCCGCGACAATGGCTCCGACCCTCGTCCGCGGATCGCGGCGACCTGGGCGGCGGAGCGGAACGAGCTGTGATCACGCGCTCGCCAGCGCGACGAGCGAGCCCCGCGGCGCGAGCCACGCGGCAGGATCGGCCAGGAGCGGCTCGAAGGCCATCTCGGCCGCGCCGAGCAGCGGCGCGTCGACACCGAGCGTCGAGGGGACGACTGACACGAGCTGCCGGGACGCCACGAGGGCGAACCGGTCGAGGCCGCGGGCCACGGCGTCGTCGACGAAGGGGTAGATCCGCGCGAACAGGCCGCCCAGGACGACCCGGCGCGGGTTCAGGATGTTGACCAGCCCGGCCAGGCCGACGCCCAGCCAGGTGCCCGTCTCCTCGATCGCAGCCAGCGCTTCCGGGCGTCCGGCGGCGGCGTCGCTGAGGACAGCGTCCACGGCGGCACGTCCGCCGTCGAGCGGGTGGCCGGCCCTGGCCAGGAGGGCGCCCTCGCCGACCTCGGTCTCCCAGCAGCCCGTCGAGCCGCAGCGGCAGGCCCGACCGGCCGGATTGACCGGCATATGGCCGATCTCGCCGCCGTAACCCCCGACCCCGCCAAGGGGCCGGCCGTCGACGATGATCCCGCCGCCGACGCCGACCTCGGCGTGGGTGTAGAGGACGTCGTCCGCGCCGCGGGCGGCGCCGCGGCGGAACTCGGCCAGGGCACCGAGGTCGGATTCGTTGGCGACCTCGACCTCGATCTCGACGGGCAGCGCCAGCGCCTCGGCCAGCCGCTCGCCGAGCGGCACGTCCACCCAGCCCAGATTCGGCGCAAATCGGACGAGCCCCCCCGCCCGGCTGACGATGCCGGCGACGGCCACGCCGACCCGGACGGGCACCTCGCCCAGCGGTCGCCTGGCCCGCACGATCCGGGCCAGCTCGACGAGATCGGCGACCACGTCGTCGAGGGACGAGTGTCCGCGCGGCCGGTCGACCCGGACGAGTTCGTGGACCACGCCGCCGGCGCCGACGATCGCCACGGCCAGAGAATCGACGGCGATCTCGAGGGCCAGCACGACGACATCGTCGGCGAGGAGCCTTACGACGGGCGATGGTCGGCCCGGCGTCCCGCTGCGGACGGCCGGCTCCTCGACCACCAGATCCCCGGCTGCCAGCTCGCCGATGAGGGCCCGGATCGCGCTCCGGGTGAGCCCGGTCCGCGCGACCAGCTCGGAACGCGACAGCGGGCCGCGGAGATGGAGCTCGCGGACGATCGCGCTCAGGTTCGCCCGGCGGACCGTCTCGCTCCGTTGTCCAGGCTCGTCGCGCCCCGTGAGCAAGTTTGTGTTCCTCTCTTGCAAATTGCCTGTGCTAGGCTCGTCGATGGGAACGGGCACTGTCAAGCAGGGATTTCGAGCGCTGGCGGTCGCCCGGCCCGTCACCCGTCGCCAGCCACCCCGAGGAGCCACGCCATGACGTCTCTGCAGGATCGGGTTGCCCTCATCACGGGCGCCAGCCGGGGCATCGGTGCCGCCACCGGTCGGGCCCTCGCCGGGGCCGGGGCGCGGGTCGCCCTCGCCTCGCGAAGCGGCGACGACGCCGGCATCGAGGGCGCCTTCGCGATGGCCTGCGACGTCCGCGACCCCGCCTCGCTCGAGGCGATGGTCGCCGCGACCGTCGAGCGCTTCGGCGGCCTGGACATCCTCGTCGTCAACGCCGGCGTGGGCGCCTACGGTCCGTTCCTTGACCTCCCCGTCGACGACATCGAGGAGATGATCGCGGTCAACGTGAAGGGGGCCATCTACGCCGTCCGGGCTGCCCTTCCCCATCTCCTCCGGAGCGACGCCGCCGATCTCGTGACGATCGCGAGCGAGGCCGGTCGTCGCGGCCTGCCGAACGAGGCGGTCTACTGTGCTTCGAAATTCGCCCAGGTCGGCTTCACCGCGGCCCTCGACCACGAGCTCCGCGAGCGCGGCGTCCGCTGCACGAACGTATGTCCAGGTGGGGTCTCGACCGACTTCGCGATGGGCCACGGCCGGACCCGGGAGATGCCCCAACTGGCGGGGATGATGCGGCCCGAGGACGTCGCCGAGGCCGTCCTGTTCGTCGTCACCCGGCCGCGAACCCATCGGATCCTCGAGGTCGCCTTCCGGCCGGTCACCGAAACCTCCTGGGGCTGAGGCCGGACCCGTGAGCGAGCTGCGCTGGGGGATCCTTTCGACCGCCGACATCGCCCGGACGAAGGTCATTCCCGGGATCCGGAAGGCGGACCGCTGCCGAGTCGTGGCCATCGCCTCGCGGGACCACGCCCGTGCCCGGGACGCCGCGGCCCAGGCCGGGATCCCCACGGCCCATGGCTCGTACGAGGCCCTCCTCGCCGACCCCGAGGTCGACGCCGTCTACATCCCGCTCCCCAACCACCTCCACGCCGAGTGGGCGATCGCCGCCGCCCGGGCCGGCAAGCACATCCTGTGCGAGAAGCCCCTGGCGATGACGACCGCCGACGCCGAGCGGATGATCGCCGCGGCGGAGGCTGCGGGCGTTCGGCTCATGGAGGCATTCATGTACCGCCTCCACCCGTCATGGGTCGCCGTCGTCGACCTGGTCCGGTCCGGGCGGATCGGGCGCCTCGTGACCGTCCAGAGCTGGTTCTCGTACTACAACGACGACAGGACGAACATCCGCAACATCCGCGATGCCGGCGGCGGCGCGCTCTTCGACATCGGCTGCTACAACGTCAACCTGTCGCGGCTCCTCTTTGGCAGCGAGCCGGACCGGGTAGAGGCCTCGATCGCGCGCGATCCGGCGACCGGCGTCGATGTCCTGACAAGCGGGCTCCTCGAGTTTCCGGGTGGCGGGACGGCGACCTTCACCTGCACGATCCGGGCCGAGGACGACCAGCGCGTCCACGTCTATGGCACCGAGGGCCGGATCTCGGTCGGGATCCCGTTCAACATCCCGCCTGACCGGCCGACCCATGTCTTCGTCACCCACGGCGGCGAGCCGCCGGTCGATCCGGCGACGGAGCGGCTGACCTTCGATCCCGCCGATCCGTACGCCGTCGAGGCAGCGGCCTTTGCCGCGGCGGTCCTCGACGGGACGGCGACGCCGGTTCCGCCGTCCGACGCGGTCGCCAACCTTCGGGTCCTCGAGCGGCTCTTCGCCGCCGACACTCGAGAGCGGATCCTGTCCATCTAGATCTAGACTCGCCCGCGGAGGAGGGCCACGTCATGCAGTCGGGCAAGGCTCGGATCATCGCCGTGGTGGCGGCGCTCGTGGCGGTCGTCGGGGTCACGTCCTTCGCCGTCGTGGTCCGGCCCTGGGAGTCGAAGCCGACCTGCGCCGCCACGGCCAGGACCGAACATCCCGAGTGGTCGGTCGCCCGGCGCTGGGACGAGGCGCTCCTCGACGCGATCCGGCGAGCCCTTCCGAACCCGCCCGTCCATGCCCGCAACCTCTATCACCTGTCGGCTGCGATGTGGGACGCCTGGGCGACCTACGACTCGACCGCCGACGGTGTCTTCGTGACCGAGAAGCACACCGCCTCGAACGTCGAAGCGGCCCGGGCGGAGGCCATCAGCTTCGCCGCCTACCGGGTCCTGTCCGCCCGCTTCATCAAGTCCGTCGGCGGCGAGGAATCGCTGTCCGAGTTCGCCGACGTCATGGACTCGCTGTGCTACGACCTCACCGTCGAGACGACCGAGGGCGACAGCCCGGCGGCGGTCGGCAACCAGATCGCGAAGGTCGTCCTCGAGACGGCCCTCGAGGACGGTTCCAACCAGGCCAACGGCTACACCGCGCCCGACTACACGCCCCTCAATCCGCCGCTCGTCGTCGCCGAATCGGGGACGGTGCTCATCGACCCCAACCGCTGGCAGCCGCTCCAGATCGAGCACATGATCAGCCAGAACGGGATCCCGGTGACGAACGGCGTCCAGGAGGCAGTCGGACCGCACTGGGGTCACGTCACGAGCTTCGCCCTGCCGTCGGGCGGTCCGGCCGGCACGCCGATCGACCCCGGACCGCCACCGCTCCTTGGAACCGCCACGGATGACGAGTACAAGGCCCAGGCCGTCGAGGTCATCCTGGACAGCAGTCTGCTCGACCCCACGAATGGGGCGATGATCGACATCGGACCCGGTGCCCGTGGCGCCAACTCGCTGGGCGCCGATGACGGCACCGGTCACCCCGTGAACCCTGTCACCGGAGAGCCGTACGCGCCGGATATCGTCAACGAGGGCGACTTCACCCGGGTCATGGCCGAGTTCTGGGCAGACGGGCCAAGGTCCGAGACCCCGCCCGGACACTGGAACGTCCTGGCGAACCTCGTCTCGGACGAGCTCGATCCGGAGCTCCGCGTGGGCGGCGCCGGGGAGCGCGTCGATCGGCTCCAGTGGGACGTCAAGCTGTACCTCGCCCTGAACGGCGCCGTCCACGACGCGGCGATCGCGGCCTGGGGCCTCAAGGGCCGCTACGACTCGGTTCGCCCGATCTCGATGATCCGGTACATGGGCGGACTGGGCCAGTCGAGCGACCCGGACGGATCCTCCTACCACCCCGACGGCCTGCCCCTGGTGGCCGATCTCATCGAGGTCGTGACGGCGGAGACGACGGCCGCGGGCGCCCGACACGAGGCGCTGGCCGGCCACGAGGGCGAGATCGCGATCAAGGCCTGGCAGGGCAATCCGGAGGATCCGGCGACCGAGATCGGCGGCGTCGGCTGGATGCTCGCCGTCGACTGGGTCCCCTACCAGCTGCCGACGTTCGTCACGCCCGCCTTCCAGGGCTTCGTCTCCGGCCACAGCACGTTCAGTCGTGCGGCGGCCGAGGTCCTGACCGTGTTCACCGGCAGCGAGTACTTCCCGGGCGGCGTCAGCGGCTACACGATCGAGGCCGGCTCGCTGAAGTTCGAGAAGGGCCCCACCACGGATATCCGGCTCGAGTGGGCGACGTACTTCGACGCCGCCGACCAGGCCGGCCAGTCGAGGCTCCTCGGCGGGATCCATATCCAGGCCGATGACTTCACCGGGCGACGAATCGGCTCGCAATGTGGCAAGGAGGCCTGGGCCCTGGCCCGACACTACTACGACGGCACTGCGTCGTGACCACGGGACGGCCACGCCGCCTCGCCGGGCGGCGGTGACCCGCCGACAGGCCGGACTGCTCGTCGTGGCCGTGGTCGCCGTCGCCGGCGGAACCGGCGGAGCCGCGCTGCTGTTGGGGAACCCGACGCCGTCGACGGCCGCCGGGCCACCGACGTTCATCGACGAGACAACGTCGTCGGGTGTCGTCCACCGTTACGGCGGCGACGACCGCTTCCAGGTCGGCGGCGGCGTGGCCGTCCTCGACTGCGATTCGGATGGCCGGCAGGACCTCTACCTCGCCGGTGGCGAGGGTTCGGCCGCGCTCTTCCGCAACGCCTCCGAGCCCGGTGGGGAGCTGCGCTTCGAGCGGCGGTCCTCCGCGACGACCGACCTCGTCGACGTCAACGGGGCCTACCCCATCGACGTCGACGGCGACGGGCTCGTTGATCTCGCGGTCCTCCGGGTCGGGGAGAGCACCCTGCTTCGCGGTCTCGGCGCCTGTGTGTTCGAGGCGGGCGGCGACACCCTCGGCTTCGCCGGCATCGACGGGCACACGACGGCCTTCAGCGCGACCTGGGAGGGCACGGCCCGGCTTCCGACGCTCGCGATCGGCCGCTACCTGACGCTCGACGCCGACGGCGAGACGACCTTCGACTGCGACCTCAACGCCCTCGTCCGGCCGGCGGCGGCAGGCGAGGGCTACGATCCGCCGATCGTGCTCGCCCCCGGCTTCTGCAGCCTGTCGATGCTGTTCAGCGACTGGGACGACTCGGGCCGGCGCGACCTCCGCGTGACGAACGATCGCCAGTACTACCGGGACGGCATGGACCAGCTGTGGCGCGTGGCGCCCGGTGAGGCGCCGCGGCTCTACACAGCCGAAGACGGCTGGGTTTCGATGCAGATCTGGGGCATGGGCATCGCCAGCCGCGACCTGACCGGTGACGGGCTGCCGGAGGTCTACCTGACGAGCCAGGGCGACAACAAGCTCCAGACCCTGACCGCCGGATCGGACCGACCGACGTACCGTGACATCGCCCTTCGTCGCGGGGTCAACTCGGCTCAGCCCTTCGACGGCGGCGGGAGTCTCGCGTCGACCGCCTGGCATCCCGAGTTCGCCGACGTCAACGACGACGGCTTCGTCGACCTCCTCGTCACGAAGGGCAACGTCGGCGCCCAGGCCGGCTACGCGATTCGAGACCCGAACGATCTCTTCCTCGGCCAGCCCGACGGGACCTTCGTCCAGGGAGCCGAGGAGGCCGGCCTGCTGCGCTACGAGCGAGGGCGGGGCGCCGCTCTCGCCGACCTCAACCTCGACGGCCTCCTCGATCTCGTCGTCGTGAACTACCGGGCCGACATCGTGGTCTGGCGGAACCTCGGGAGCGGGACGGCCGGCGAGCCGGCGCCGATGGGCAGGTGGGCGATGATCGACCTCGTCGACGGCGGGCCGAACCGAAACGCCATCGGGGCCATGATCGAGGTCCGGGTCGGCGAGCGCACGACGACGATCGAGCGGACGATCGGCGGGGGCCACCTCGGTGGCCAGCTCGGCTGGATCCACCTGGGCCTCGGCCCCGCGACCTGGGCCGAGGTCCGGGTCACCTGGCCGGACGGCGAGGCTGGACCCTGGCAGCGTCTCGAGGCTGACGCATTCTGGATCCTCGAACGGGCTGCCGCCCCCGTCCGCTGGGCGCCGGGGGAATAGCCCGATGCCGGCCCGTCTCGCAACGCTCGACCTGCCGATCCTCGCCCGGCCCGAGGTCGCCCCCGATCTGCCGGCAGCGCTCCACCGGACGCGCCTCGAGCGCCTCCGCGAGCGGGCCGCGGTCCGTCATTACGACCGTCTCGTCGTGTACGCCGACCGCGAGCACAGCGCGAACCTCGCGTGGCTGACGGGCTTCGATCCCCGCTTCGAGGAGGCGCTGCTCGTCGTCGGCGCGACCGGCAGGCCGGTCCTCCTCGCCGGCAACGAGTGCATCGGTCTCGCGCGCGCGGCACCCCTGCCGGTCGAGGCGGTCCTGTTCCAGGAGCTGAGCCTGCCGAGCCAGCCACGCGACCGCTCACGGCCGCTCGCCGAGATCCTCGCCGGCGCCGGGATCGGGCAGGGATCGCGAGTCGGCGTCGTCGGCTGGAAGGCTCACCGCGACCGGGCCTGGATGGAGGCACCGGCCTTTCTCGTCGACACCCTTCGTGATCTCGTCGGGCAGTCTGGGCTCGTCGAGAACGCCACGGACCTCCTCATCGATGCCGCCGACGGGCTCCGCGTCATCAACGAGCCCGAGCAGATCGCGGCCTTCGAGCACGCGGCCTGCGAGACCTCGTGCGGCGTCCGGAGCCTTCTCTGGGGGCTGCGGCCCGGGATGCGGGAACGGGAGGCGGTCCGGCTCCTCGAGTGGAGCGGGGCGCCGCTGTCGTGCCACCTGATGCTGACCGCCGGGCCGCGGGCCCGGTACGGGCTTCTGAGTCCGGGCGATCGGGTCATCGAGCGGGGCGACCCGCTGACGGTCGCGTTCGGGATCTGGGGCGCCCTCAACTGCCGGGCTGGGTTCGTCGTCGAGGATGCGGCCGAGCTCCCGGCGGGGATCGGCGACTACGTCGAGAAGCTCGTCGCCCCCTACTTCGAGGCCGTCGCCGAGTGGTACGGGGCGCTTCGGATCGGGACGACGGGCGGTGAGCTCCAGGCCATCATCGATCGCCGCCTCGGCGACCCGTTCTTCGGGATCTTCCTGAATCCCGGCCACCAGCTCCATCTCGACGAATGGCTGAACTCGCCGGTCGGTCCCGACAGCCGGATCGAGCTTCGGTCGGGGATGGTCATGCAGGTCGACATCATCCCGGCGACGGGCGGCCCGTACTTCACGACGAACATCGAGGACGGCATCGCGATCGCCGACGCCTCGCTGCGCGCCACGCTGGCCAGCGCGTACCCGGACCTCTGGGTGCGCGTTCAGGCACGTCGCGCGTTCATGCGCGAGACGCTGGGCCTCGATCTGCACCCGGACGTGCTGCCGCTTTCGAACATCCCGGCCTACCTGCCGCCGTACCTGCTCCGACCCGACCGCGCCATGACCCTGGCCGGTTGATGGCCGCCGAGATCCTGCGGATCGGCGGGGGCGAGCTCGAGCTCGAGCTCCTGCCGGCGCTCGGCGGCCGGCTCCACCGCCTGCGTGTGTTCGGCATCGACATCCTGCGCACGCCCGACGACCTCGAGGTGC
>MGOD01000058.1:18295-18846 GCA_001795245.1 Chloroflexi bacterium RBG_16_70_13 | reverse complement strand
GTGACCCGTTCTACTGGGGCGGCTACGTCATGGCGCCATGGTGCAACCGGCTCCTTGCCGAGCCGACGACCGTCGCCGGCCGCGAGGTCCGGCTGGCCGCGAACTTCCGTGACGGGTCGGCGATCCACGGCCAGGTCTACCTCGCCCCCTGGTCGGTCGAGGGCGAGGGGCGGCTCGTCGCGCGCGGCGGCGGAGACGCCTGGCCGTGGGCCTACGAGGTCGAGCAGCGGATCACCGTCGCCAGCACGGACCTCGACATCGAGCTCTCGGTCACCAACCTCGCCGACGGGCCGATGCCGGCCGGAATCGGCCTCCATCCGTGGTTCCGGCGGCCAATCGAGGTGCGGATCGCGGCGTCGACGGTCGTGGCCGCGAGCACGGACCCGGCCGCGACGATCGTGGCGGTCTCGGGCGACGTGGACCTCCGGGTCCGGCGGCCCATCCCGGACGACGTCGATGCGGCCTGGCCCGATCCCGGCGACCCGGCGCTTGAGATCTGCTGGCCGGACGTGGACATCGGGGCCACGCTTCGGCTGCGATCAACGGCCGGC
>MGOD01000058.1:15522-18281 GCA_001795245.1 Chloroflexi bacterium RBG_16_70_13 | reverse complement strand
CGTCGCGGCCAGCCCGGCCGGCCTCGGGTTCGCGGCGATCGAGCCGCAGACCCACCTCCCGCAGGGCCTCGGCCGCATGCTCCGGGGAGAGCCCGGCGCGCTCGAGCTCCTCGGGCCCGGCGCCACGCTCCGGCTCGTCACGGCCTGGCAGTTCAGGCGTTGAGGACGCCCGGGCGGCCCGGCGGGGCGGCCCCGGGATCGCCTACACCTTGTCGACGAGCTCCCGACCCATGAGATCGACCATGTCCAGGTCCCGGGGCAGGAAGTCCTGGAGCATGATCCGCTCGACGCCGGCATCGGCGAAGCGGCGGACCGTCGCCCGCGCCTCGTCGGGCGTCCCCAGGATCCATCGGCCAATCCGAGCCTCGTACCAGGGATCCTCCTCGGCCGCATCATGGCCGAGGGCGGTCATCAGGGCTGCCCGCCGGCGGTCGAGCTCGGCCGCGCTTGCCCCGAGCAGCGTGCCGACCATCGCCGAGTGGGTGATCGAGGCCGGCTCGCGGCCCGCCGCCCGGCAGGCCGCGTCCAGCTCGGCGTACTTCCGGGCGGCTCGTTCCGGGGATGACGACGTCAGGTTGAACTCGTCGGCGTACCGGGCCGCGATCCGGAACCCGCGTGGCGAGCCCTCGCCGCCGACGAGGATCCGCGGCCGGACCCTGCCGTCGGCGGTCCTCGGGCGGCCCGGGACGTCGACCGGCCGGGGCCGCAGGAAGCCGCCCTCGACCCGGACGCGATGGCCCTCGTATGACCAGCCATCGGGCTCGGTCCAGAGGCCGTGGAGGAGCGCCAGCTGGTCCTCCATGAGGTCGGCCCGCTCGCCGATCCCGGGGAACGCCAGGCCCAGTGGCCGATGGTCGTCGTCGTTCCAGCCGGCGCCGACCCCTACCTCGATCCGCCCGCCGCTCATCTCGTCGACGGTCGTGACGACCTTCACGAAGTTGCCCGGATGGCGAAACGTCACCGGGCTCACGAGCACGCCAAGGGTGATTCGCTCGGTCTCGCGGGCGAGGCCGGCGAGGATCGTCCAGGCGTCGGTCGTAGGGCCGTCCGCGGGTCCCGGGAAGCTGGCGTAGTGGTCGCTTCGGAAGAAGGCCTCGAAGCCCGCGGCCTCGGCCCGCCGGGCGAGCGCCAGCTGGTCGGCGTAGGAGAGGCCCTGCTGGGCCTCGATCATGAGCGCGAAGCGCATCGATCCCTCCCGGCATGTCCCGCTGATTCCTCGCGGTTGACCGAATGGTTGCCAACGAGTAGATTATTCACTACATGCGAACTATTGGTGTCGGGCCCTCGACTCCGACCGTGGCCGGCGAGGCTGCCTCGCGCCGGATCGCCGCGGGCATCCACGACATGATCGCGGGATTCCGCTGCGCCGGCACCGGCCGGCTCGTGAAGGCCGGCGTGAGCATGACCCACATGCACGTCATGTGGCTGCTCCAGCATCACGGCGACCTGACGATGAGCCGTCTCGCCGACCTCATGGACGTCTCGCTCAGCAACGCGACGGGAATCGTCGACCGGATGGAGGAGCGCGGGCTCGTCGAGCGCGGCCGGGTCCCCGACGACCGGCGGGTCGTCCTCGTCCGGATCGCCGCCGGCGGTCTCCAAACCCTCGATACCGTGGAGGCCATCAAGCAGGATCGCCTCGGGGCGATCCTCGGCCACCTCGACGCGATGCAGCTCGATCGCGTGGCGTCGGCCCTCGACGATCTCCGCGGCGCGGTCGCCGCCGAGCTGGGGCCGGACTTCGGGGCCGGCCACGACCACGTTCACGCAGCCCGCACGGAAGGAAGGTCCTGACCCTCATGGAAGCGTTCCCCGCCGAGAACGACGCCACGGCGCCGTCGCTCGACGAAGACCCGGCGCTCGGCCTCAGCCGGCGCACGAAGTTCGAGATCCTGGGCGCGGTCATGCTCGGCATGTTCCTCGCCGCGCTGGACCAGACGATCGTAGGCCCGGTCCTGCCGAAGATCGTCACCGAGCTCCAGGGCGTCGACTATTACACCTGGGTCGTCACGATCTACCTGCTCACGAGCACCGTGACGGTCCCGATCTACGGCAAGCTCTCGGACCTGTACGGCCGCAAGCCCGTCCTCATGATCGGGATCACCCTGTTCCTCGCCGGCTCGGCGCTGTCGGGTGCGAGCCAGACGATGTGGCAGCTCGTCCTCTTCCGCGGCATCCAGGGGCTCGGCGCCGGGGCACTCTTCCCGATCGCGCTCGCGATCATCGGCGACCTCTTCACGCCCGCCGAGCGCGGCAAGTACCAGGGCCTCTTCGGGCTCGTCTTCGGGGTCGCCTTCATCATCGGGCCGTGGCTCGGGGGAACGCTGACCGACACGTACAGCTGGCACTGGATCTTCCTCGTCAATGTTCCGATCGGGCTCGTCGCCCTGGCCGTCGTCTGGCGCCTGCTCCCGAACATCAAGCACATCGAGAAGGCCGGCGAGATCGACTGGCTTGGCGTCACGACCATCGTCGCGGGCCTCGTGCCGATCCTCATCGGCCTGACTGTCGCCCAGAACGAGGGCTTCGGTGATCCGGTCACCTGGGCCTGGATCCTCGGCGGCCTCGTCGTCCTCGGCGTCTTCGTCCTGGCCGAGCGGCGCGCGATCGAGCCGGTCGTGCCCCTCCATCTCTTCCGCAATCGGACCTTCTCGGCCTCGATGGTCGCGATCTTCTTCGCCGCCTTCGGCTTCGGGGCGCTGGTGATCTTCCTGCCCTTCTACTTCCTCATCGTCGAGGGCGTCTCGGCGACGGAATCG
>MGOD01000058.1:15203-15486 GCA_001795245.1 Chloroflexi bacterium RBG_16_70_13 | reverse complement strand
TCGCCTCCGGCCAGATCGTGAGCCGCACCGGTCGCTACAAGCCGGTGATGCTGGTGGCCCTCGCGGTCCTCATCGCGGGGCAGGTCCTGCTGACCGCCCTCCACGTCGGGATGAACGACACGGACCTCGCGATCCGGATGTTTGTCGCAGGCCTGGGCGTCGGTCCGACGTTCGCCGTCTTCACGATCATCGTCCAGAATGCCGTGCCCTTCCACGAGCTCGGCGCGGCGACCGCCGACCTGACCCTCTTCCGGCAGATCGGGACGACGGTCGGCATCGCGAT
>MGOD01000058.1:14870-15151 GCA_001795245.1 Chloroflexi bacterium RBG_16_70_13 | reverse complement strand
TGGGACCTCCTCCGCGAGCAGGTCATCGCGGCCGGAGCGCCCGCCCAGCTCCTCCCGACCTCGGCCCCGGCCGGTTTCGACATCGGACAGTTGACCTCGGTCGGCGGGGGCGGTACCGACTTCCTGGCCCAGGTCCCGGCCCAGTTCCAGGCCGTCTTCGTCCAGGGCTTCCACGGTGCCCTGACGACCGCGATCGCGAGCAGCCTGTGGCTCGGCGTCGGGGCGGCCGCGGTGGCCCTCATCGCGACCGTCGCCCTCCGCGAAATCCCGCTCCGGACGAC
>MGOD01000058.1:1353-14842 GCA_001795245.1 Chloroflexi bacterium RBG_16_70_13 | reverse complement strand
CGCTGCCGGCGACGGGGCCGCCGCTCGTCCCGAGCGTCCATCCCCGGCACCCGCGGTGGACTGATCGCGGCCCGCGGCCGCCTCGCACGCGGTCCGAGCTCCCATCGCTCCTCCTCGCGTCGTCGGCCCCGTCCCGTCCCCGGGCGGGGCCGACGTCACACCTGCGCTACGATCGCGGACCAGTGAAGACCGACGCGTCGCCGGCTCCGGCTCCGTTCCCGGCCGCGCTCACCGCCCCGGGTGCGGCGCGCGGCGCCTGGACGGCGCTGCTCGATGCCGCGGACATGCCCCCGGGCGCGATGCGCCGAGTCACCCGCGGCGAGCTCGACCTCCTCGTCGTCCACACGCCGGCCGGGATCGTCGTCACCGACGACCGCTGTCCGCACATGTCGGCGCCGCTGTCGATCGGGACGCTCGAGGGCTGCGTCGTGGCCTGCCCGCTCCACGAAGGCCGGTTCGACCTGTGCTCGGGCGACCCCGTCCGGATGCCGACGACCGGCGGCCTCGATCCCGAGGGGGTCTACCACCCGACCTGGAGCCCTTCGGGCGGCCCCCCGAAGATCGATCCGCCGGGGCTCAAGGCCGAGGCCCGCCGGCTGACGCGCGTCCGGCGCTTCCGCTACTACCCGGTCCGAATCGCCGACGGCGTCATCGAGGCCTCCCTCCCGGTCGAGAGCGCCTGAGGTCGGGCCGCGCCGACGCTCGCGCGGTCAGGCGCGGGGCTCCTCGGCCCGTCGCCGTGAGGCACGCTTCATGATCTCGACGACCTCGTCCGGGTCGTCGGTCACCACGACGAGATCGAGATCGCCCGGGTCGATCATGCCGTCGCCGACGAGCCGGATCCGGATCCAGTCGAGGAGGCCACCGAAGAACGCCGACCCGACGAGGATGATCGGGAAGTGCTCGATCTTGCCGGTCTGGATGAGCGTGACGGCCTCGAACAGCTCGTCCATCGTGCCGAAGCCGCCGGGCATGATGACGAAGCCGTCGGCGTACTTCACGAACATCGTCTTGCGGGCGAAGAAGTAACGGAAGGCGACGCCGAGGTCGATGTACTCGTTGAGGTCCTGCTCGTGGGGCAGCTCGATGTTGCAGCCGACGGACATCCCGCCGCCTTCCTGGGCCCCGCGGTTGGCGGCCTCCATGAGCCCCGGGCCGCCGCCCGTGATGATCGCGTAGCCCTCCCGGGCGAGGCGGCGGGCGATCTCCCGGGTCTGCTCGTACACGGGCGACTCCCGGCCAATCCTCGCGGATCCGAAGATGGTGATCGCCGGCCCGATCGTGGCCAGGGCATCGAAGCCCTCGACGAACTCGGACAGGATCCGGAGGGCGCGCCAGGGGTCCGTGTTGAGGAACGCCGGCCGTTCCGTCGGCTCCAGGAGCTTGCGGTCCTCGGTCATGCGCGGGCCGCCGGCCATCTTCGCCGCGGCTCGCGGCCCGATCGTCAGGCGGCCGCTCCGCCGGTGATCGCTGATCGGCTCGCCGCGATGGTCGTCGCTCGCCTCGCCGCGGTCGTCGCGGCGGTCACCGGGATCGTCGCGGCTGGCCACGATCTGAACCTCCGATTCCTGCCCCAGGGGAACGTGGATGGCATCCTACGCCGATGGATGCCCCGAGCTCTGCAACGCCACCGCCGTCGCCAGCCGGTGGGACGCCTCCGCCGGCTCGGCGGTCGCCGCTTCGCCTCGGCCTCGCCGCGGCAATGGTCCTCGCGGGGCTCGTGTGGATCGGCCAGGGGACGGGCGTCCTCAGCGCCGGCGGCAGCTTCATGATCGGCGACCCGGCATGGGCGGTCATCGGGTTCGTCGCCGCGGCGCTCGGCGGGCTCGTCGCAGTTCGCGAGTGGCGGCGAGGATCCTGACGGACGTCCTCGCCAGGGCCTCGTTGACTGGGCGTCACGGAATTCCCCGCGAGACGTCCATGGATCAGCCGCGCCGGGTCGCCGGGCGGGATTCGTTGACTGGGCGTCACGAATCCGGGCACGAGACGCGGTGTATCGGCTACGCCGGGCCGCCCAGGCCGGGTTTGCTGACTGGGCGTCACGAATCCGATCAGGCCCTCTGCAGCAGCGCCTTCCAGCCGGCTTCGTCTCGGCCGGCGGCAAACTCGTTGCCAACCCGGACGAGTGGCAGCCGGAGCAGGCGCTGGTCGGCGAGGAGGCGCGCGGCGAGCTCCGTGTCATCCATCCGGAGGTAGCCGAGGCCAGCCTCGGCCCAGGCCCTGCCGGCCGTGTCCACGAGTGCTGCGGCGCCCAGCCGCTCGGCGAATCGCCGAAGCTCCCCGGCCGCGATCGGCTTCCGTCGGAGGTCGACGAATTGGAGAGCGAGGCGCCGCTCCTTGAAGAATCGGAGGGCAGCCCGGGTCTCCTGGGAATCTTCCCGGCCGAAGACCTGGATGAGCGCCGCTGCTGGCGGCGGGGTAGGGCTCAAGCGAACCTGGGCGACGGCATCGGCCGAAGCGTAGCGGTCCGGTACCATCGTGGGCACAGGAGGTGCCCGGTGACGGTCTGGTTCACGGTCCAGCTCGACGACAGGCCCGGCTCGCTCGCCCGCGTGGCGACGGCGCTCGGCGAGCGTGGCGTGAACATCACGGGCATCGTCGGCGTGGCCGAGGACACGGACGGCGCGCTCATGCTCACGACCTCGGACGCCGACGCGACCCGCGCCGCCTTCGAGGGCCTGGGCCTCGCCTTCGAGGAGCACGACGCGTCGGGCGGGCTGGATCCCCACCGGATGAGCGTCTCCGATCTCCGCGGCCGCTGACCGCGACCGAGCCACCGGACCCCCGCCGATGACCCGCCGCCAGGCGCTCCCGCCGACCGTCGCGGTCCACGTCGCGCTCGACGACGGCCCCGCGGCGATTCCCGCCCTGCTGGCCCGGATCGCGGAGGCAGGCGGAATCCTCCGGACCCTCTCGACGGTCCGGCGCCTCGCGCCCGTCGACGACGCAGCGCCGGCCGGGGTCGAGCTCGATGTCGAGGTCGAGCAGCTCGCCGAGGAGCCGCTCGTTCGATCGATCGAGGCGACGCCGGGCGTCCGGGCCCAGCGGCTGACCCGATCCCTCGACCGCGTCTTCGGCAAGCGCGTCATCGTCATCGGCGCCGGCGCCCAGGTGGCCCAGGTGGCCCTCGGCGCCGTCAGCGAGGCGGACCGGCACAACCTCCGCGGCGAGCGGATCTCGGTCGACACGATCGCCCTCGTTGGCGAGAAGGACATCGCGGCCGCCGTCCGGGCGGTCGCCGACCTGCCGCGCGCCCGCCTCCTCGTCCTGGCCGGGTCGATCATGGGTGGTGAGATCTCGACCGCCGCGCGGGAGCTCCGCGACCAGGGCATCCCGATCATCTCGTTGAACATGGTCGGCTCGATCACCGATGCCGTCGATCTCGTCGTCTCCGACCCCGTCCAGGCCGGGACGATGGCGGTCATGGCCATCGCCGACACGGCGACGTTCGACCTCGCCCGCCAGCGCGGCCGGCGCTACTAGGACGTCGACAACCGTACCCGGGCGGCGTCACGCGATATCGCCCGCCTGCGTCGAGTCGACGTGACCATCGAGTCGATTCCCCCCTCGCCGGGCGTGGGCCGTACCCGACTGTCCGATCCGTCGATTCGATGGCTGATCGCCGCCACGCTCCTGGTCTGGGTCGTCGCTCTCGCCGAGTGGTTCTTCGCCGCCGCCGTGATTAACAGCGTGTGGATCCTGGCCCTCCTCCTTTGGGCCGGAACGGGGGTCCTCGCGTTGTCGCTGACCGTCGTCCTGCTGTTCGTGCTTGTCCGACGGGGCCGTTTCCTCTCCGCGGGCGGCGTCGTTGTCGCGGCGATTCTCGTGTCGACTACGGTGCTGTCGGTCCCCTGGGTGGAGGCGTACCCGAGAATCTGGTTCGCAACGCACCGCGCCCAGTTCGCTCGCGCTGTCGATCTCGCCGCATCGGGCTCGCTCGAGCCTGGCCTCGACGAGTACATGGGCGCGCCGCTCCCAGCCGATATCAGCGCGATTTCCGTCTCGGGCACACTTGTCAGGATCCTGGCCTTCGATACCGAAGATGGCGGCACCCCGAGCGAATGCGAACCGGCACTGTTCGCCCCAGCGATGTTCGGCATTCCTGATGGCGCAATAGGCTTCGTCTACCTGCCATGCGCAGGGCCGCCGGCTGACTTCTACCTCGATGCCTACGCCGACGGGATCGTCCCGCGGATCGAGCTCGGCGACGGCTGGTGGTGGGCCGACGGAGGTTGACTTCGACGCGCCATCAACCACCGACTTCGAGCGCACGGTACCCTGCCACGAGATGCGGATCGCGACCTGGAACGTCAACTCGCTCAAGGCCCGGATGGAGGCCGTCGAGCTGTGGCTGGATCGCGTCCGGCCGGACATCCTCCTGATGCAGGAGACGAAGCTCTCCGACGCCGACGCGCCGGTGATGCCGTTCGCGATGCACGGCTACGAGCTCGTCCACCACGGGGAGGGCCGCTGGAACGGCGTCGCGATCGCCACGAAGGTCGGGGCCGAGGACGTCGTCACGAACTTCGGCGACGGGCAGGTCCGCGATAGCTCGGCCGGGGCGGCCGTTGCGGTCGGCGAGGACGATTTCGATCCCTCCGACGAGGCCCGCATGCTCTCGGCCGTCTGCGGCGGCATCCGCGTCGTGGCCCTCTACGCCCCGAACGGCCGCGTCGTCGGGTCGCCCTTCTACGAGGGCAAGCTGCGCTGGTTCCGGCGGGTCGATCGCTGGCTGGCCGAGACCCGCTCCCCCACCGAGTCGCTGCTCCTCGCCGGCGACTACAACGTGACCCCGGCCGACGAGGATGTCTGGGACCCGGTGGCGGCCCACGGCGGGACGCACGTCTCCGAGCCGGAGCGGGAGGCCCTCGCCCGACTCCGCGCCTGGGGCCTGGTCGACACGTACCGGGCCGTGAACGAGGCCCCCGGCCGCTTCTCGTGGTGGGACTACCGGGCCGGCATGTTCCACCGCAACGAGGGCATGCGGATCGACCTCCTGTACGCCACCGAGCCGGTCGCCGGCCGGGTCATCTGGGCCGAGATCGACCGGCAGGCGCGCAAGGGCCCGCCGACCCCCTCGGATCACGCGCCCGTCGTCATCGACCTCGACGAACCGGGCCATCCCTTCGATCCCGGCTGGTCCGGCGCCCTCGAGCGCATCGCCGCCCGCACGAAGCCGCGCTCCCGGCGCTGACCTGGCCGTGGATCGGCCTCAGTCGAGGCTGACCTGCTCGTGCCAGATCGGGACGTGGACATCGAAGCCGAGGGCGCGGACCTTCGGCTCCAGGGCCAGTTGCGCCTCGGGGTCGCCGTGGACGAGGAAGATCCTCCGCGGGAACCCGGCGTCGCCGCGGCGGCGTCCCTCGCCGAACCGGCGAAGCCAGTCGAGGAGCTCCGGCTCGTCGGCGTGGGCCGAGAAGCCGCTGATCGAGCGGATCCGGCAGCGGACGTGCCGGACCTGGCCGTCGAGCTTCACAGTCTCGGCGCCGGCCTGGAGGTGAGCGCCCAGCGTGCCCTCGCCCTGGTAGCCGACGAACAGGAGGGTCGCCTTCGAGTCGTCGATGAGCTCGCGGAGATGGGCCACGACGCGGCCGCCGGTGAGCATCCCGTTGGAGGCGATGATCATGTAGGGCCGAGGTGACCGGGCGATCTCCTTCGACTGGCGGACGTCGTTCGTGATCCGCTGGTCGGGGTAGTCGAGCGGCGTGTCGCCCGAGGCGAGGAGCTTCGCGGTCTCCTCGTCGTACATCTCGGGGTGGCGGCGGTAGATGGCGGAGGCCTTCGAGGCCATCGGGGAATCGAGGAACAGCGGCAGGGTCGGGATCTCGCCCGCGTCGATGAGGCGATCGAGCTCGAAGACGAGCTCCTGGGTCCGCCCGATGGCGAACGACGGGACGAGCAGGACGCCGGCCGCCCGGTCGACCTCGCGGACGGCCTCGGCCAGGATCCGGATCGCCTCCGCCGCAGGCTCGTGCTCGCGCCCGCCGTAGGTCGATTCGACGACGACGTAGTCGGCCTCCGTCAGGATCGTGGGATCGCGCAGGATCGGCGCGCCCGGGCGGCCGAGGTCGCCCGAGAAGACGAAGGTGCGCTCGGGGCCCGCGTCGCTGTCCTGGACGCGGAGACGGATGATCGCCGAGCCGAGGATGTGGCCGGCGTCGAGGAACGTGGCGTGGACGCCGGGTCCCACCTCGACCTCGCGGTCGTAGCGCACGATCCTGAAGAGCGGCGGCACCGCCGCGGCCTGCCGCTCGGTGTAGAGCGGGGCGTCGAGGTCGATGATCAGCTCCGGGCGCTGGGCGCGCAGCTCGGCCTCCGGATCCGCGCCCGGCCGGCGCGGAACCCACTCGCCGCCGGGCTCGATGGTCGTCTCGACGTGCTCGCCGGTCGCCACCGAGCCGACCGCGAACACGAGGCCCTCGATATCGAGGGTGGGCAGCGTATCGGCGGCCGGCGCGACGGACCCGCCCTGCCCGGCCACCTCGCTCGGCCGCGCCGGCTCGCCCGGCGCTCGGTCGGCCGCGGCCGCGTCGTGGTTGCGCTGGGCCTCTTCGAGTGCCTCGACGTACTCGGCGGCATCCTCGCGATCCTCCACGATCGCCTTCTCCGGGTTCCGCGCCTCCCAGCGCGACTGGCGCTTGGCGAACTCCTCGTGGAGCCGGCCGCTGTCGAGGAGGACGAGCGTCGCCAGCTCGGCGGTCGCCGCCGTCGCGAGGATCGGGCCGCGATAGCCCTCCCGAACGGCGATCGGCAGGAGCCCGCAGTGGTCGAGGTGGGCGTGGGTCAGGAGGATCGCGTCGAGGGTCGTGGGATCGAACCCGAGCGGGATCCGGTTCCGGATCGACTCGTTGGGGCTGCCCTGGAACATCCCGCAGTCGATGAGAACGCGGGCCCGCTCCGTCGTGAGCAGGAAGCGCGAGCCGGTGACGGTCGTCGCGCCGCCGAGGAAGTGGAGGTCCATGCGCGGAGTGTGCCAGCGCAGCGGGTCGGCCGCCGCCTCGCCGGCCGCCTACGATGCGGCCATGGAACCCCGCTTCTCGACGTTCGACGGCGCCTCGGATCGATGGACCGACGACCCGGCGTTCGCGGCGCTCGAGGATGCGTACGGCGCGTACCAGGACGCCTGGGGCGCCTGGATGGTGGGCCATCACCGAGGCGCCCCGATCGAGGCCGGGGAGGGGGGCGGGCATGCGGGCGAAGCGGCCCTGACCGAGAACCTCGTGGGGTCGCGTCGCGTCCTCGGCGAGCGGATCGCGGCGATCGATGCCGAGCGGTTGGGACCGACCGATCTCGCCGCCCTCGCCAACATCCGGGCCAGCCTGCCGGACCTCGACGCGTGGCCGGAGCCGCTCGATGGGCTCGAGTTCGCGGAGTCGACGCCCGCCCGCGATGATGACGAGCCCGAGATCGCCGGCCTGCGTCGTTCCACCTTCGAGGCCTGGGGCTCGGCGATGGCCGACCTCCGCGTCGACGGGGAGTGCCTGGACCGGCTTTCCGTGGCTGCGCGCCTCGGGCGCGAGCCGGACCCGGCGGCCCGCAACCGCCTCTTCGTGGCGATGGCCCCCGGCTGGGCCGTCCTCGACGGGCCCGGCGGCCCGAACGATGGGGACGGTCCGTACCGCCGCCTGGTCCGCGCGTCGGCCGCCCGCTGGAGGCGCGACGGTTCGCCAGTCGCGGCCAACGCGGCCGCCCTCGGGATGGACCCGGCCGCAGTCGAGCCGACGATGCGGAAGATCCTCGCGGCCTTTCGACGGGTGGCGATGCCGCCCGAGCTCGTCGAGCCGTGGGACTACCGCTACGTCACCGGCGGCCTCGCTCGCCGCCTCGACGCGGAGATCCCGCTGCCGCGCCTCCGCCCCATCAACGACGCCCACCTGGCTGGGATCGGGGCCGACCCCGGCGCCCTCGGGATCACCTACGACATCGTCCCGCGGCCCGGCCGCCCGATCATCCCGACGGCCTTCACGGTCAGCCTCGAGATCGCCCGCCGGACCGCTACCGGCTGGCGGCCGGCTCGGCCCTGGGTCTTCGCCACGTACACGGAGGGTGGCCTCGGCAACCTCGAGGAGCTCCTCCACGAGAGCGGCCACGCGCTCCACTACGCGGCCCTCCGGGCGCGGCCGGCGTTCTCTTCCTGGCCGGCCGATCAGACGGCCTTCGTGGAGGCGGTCGCCGACATCGTCGGCTGGACGGTCCACGAGCCGGCGTTCCTGGCGCGCCACCTCGGGGCGTCCGTCGCGACCCGGGAATCGGTCATCTCGCGCTACGCCGGCGTGATGCTCGATGCCTGCTGGACGCTCTTCGAGCTCGAGCTCCATCGCCATCCCGAGCGCGCCCCGAACGAGGTATGGGCGGAGATCGCCGAGGGCGACCTCGGCGTCGTAGGACATCCCGAATGGTCGTGGTGGGGCCACCGTGGCCAGCTCATCGACGGCCCGGGCTACCTCGCCAACTACGCCCTTGGGGCGGTCATGGTCGCGGCCGTGCGGGCCCGGATCCGGGAAGTCCGCGGCGACTGGGCGGAGGGTGATCCCGGGTGGAACGACTTCGTCGCCGAGCACCTTCTGCGATTCGCCGGGGCGCGCTCGCCTCGAGACATCCTCCTCGAGTTCCTCGGCGGCCCGCTGACGGCCGGCCCGCTGCTCGCCGACCTCGCGCGCGGCGCCTGAGCGACGTCAGGCTTCTCGCCGGCGCATCACGAGGACGGTCGTCAGGAGGAGGCCGCCGATGGCCGCAACGACGAGGAGCGGCCCGACGAGACCGCCCAGGTCGAGCTCGTTGTCTCCGCCGCCGGGGGCCTTCACGACCCGTGCGTCCGCCGGGCGGATCCGGTCGATGTCCATCGACTCGGCAATGGCCGTGCCGGAGCAGGCGTTGTCGGTGAGATCCTCGCCGGCGACGGTCAGGGTGAAGACGTACCGGACCCCGACCTCGTAGGTGCGGTCGATCGAGGTGATCATCCCGGGGTCGCCGCCGCCACCCTTCACGACGACCTCGGCCGGCTGATCCGGTCCGCGCCAGATCTCCTCGACCGCCACCTGCGCCCAGCGGTCGTTGTTGGCGACGCTCGTCACGGTGCCGACGAGAACGACGTCGGCCGTCTTCCAGGCCTCGGGCTCGACGATGACACACGAGGCGTTGACGGCCGTGGGTGCCCACAGGGCGGCCAGGCCGAGGCCCAGGGATGCGACGAGACGGGTGGCGCGGGACGCATGCATCAGGCGGTTCCTCCCGATCAGGTGGCGACATCCATGCCTGCGGGACGCCGGGCGCACCGGAAAGGTTCCGGGCGACGCTGTCGGTCCCGCCGGCCGCCAGCGCCGGGCTCAGCCGATCGGCAGCGCGTCGACCGCGACGGCGACGAAGAGCAGCGTCAGGTAGGTGATCGAGTAGCGGTAGAGGCGGATCGCCTGGGCGGTCGAGGCTTCGGGCGCCGAGCCCTCGCGCCAGAGCCGGAAGGCGCGCCACAGGAAGCCGGCGCCGAGGATGACGGCGGCGGCGAGGTAGACAGGCCCCATCTGGGCGACGACCGCGAAGACGAGCGAGATGGCAACGAGGAGGACCGTATAGAGGGCGATCTGGCGGCTCGTCTCGGCGATGCCCCGGACGACCGGCAGCATCGGCACGCCGGCCGCCGCGTAGTCGGTCCGGATGCGGAGGGCGAGGGCCCAGAAGTGGGGCGGGGTCCAGTAGAAGACGAGGAGGAAGAGCATCAGCGCCGGGAGACCCACGCCGCCGGTGACCGCGGCCCAGCCGATGACCGGCGGCAGTGCGCCGGCCGCGCCGCCGATGACGATGTTCTGGGGCGTGCTCCGTTTGAGCATGATCGTGTAGACGACGACGTAGAAGGCGATCGCGAGCAGCGTCAGGAAGGCCGCCACGAGATTCACGAACGCGGCCATCAGGGCGACCGAGATCGCGGCGAGGGCGATCCCGAAGACCATCGCCCGCTCCGGCGTCACGTCGCGGGCAGGCAGCGGTCGGCGGCGGGTCCGCACCATCCGCTCGTCGATGTCGCGGTCGAGGTACTGGTTGATCGCGTTGGCGGCGCCGGCCGCGAGCGTCCCGGCGATCAGCGTCCAGGCGGTGACCCGGAGCCAGTCCATCGGCTGGATCCCGGGCACGTCGCGGGTCGCGAGGACCATCGCCGGGACGGTCGTGACGAGGAGGAGCTCGATGATCCGGGGCTTCGTCAGGGCGATGTAGGCGCGGACCGTGTCGGCCGTCGAGCTGCGGGTCGTGGTCGTCTCGGCCGATTCGCCGCCCGCGCGGACGCCGCGGTCGGGAGCCCCCGACGCGGGAGCGACCTCCGCCCGAGCGACGTAGTAGCTCGCGACCGCCAGGGCGACCGTTCCGGCCCAGATGAGCGAGCCGAGCGCGAGGTGGAGGGTCTGGCTCCAGTCGGACAGGAGCGTCAGGACCTGGAGCCCACCGACAACCACCTGAGCCACGTAGAGCGCGAGGATCCCGACGGCCATGCCCCGCAGACCCGGCCGGGAGCGCTGGGTTCGCCAGGCCACCGCCGCGACGGCCGCGAGGACGACCAGGACCACAGCGGCCACGTAGCGATGCAGGGCGTGGGTCGCATAGAGCGCCGCCACGTCGCTCGGGAGGGACGGGTCGAAGGGGTACAGCCCGCCCGACATCAGCGGCCAGTCGAGGAACACCAGCCCGGCGCTGCTGGCCGTGACGTTCGAGCCGAACAGGAGCAGGACGAAGGTCGCCGCCGCCGCGAACGCGGCAAGGAGGGTGAACCGCTGGCTGCTGCCGCGGCCCGCGATCCGGGCGGGATACGACGCCCGCACGAGGAGGAAGACGACGACCCCGATGAGGGCCATCGCGGCAGCGAGGTGGGCCGTGACGCTCTCGCCACTGTTGCCGAGCCGGACGGTCTCGCGGCCCAGCCAGGCCTGGAAGCCGACGAGCCCGACGGCCGCCAACGACGGCCACAGGATCGAGGGCCGATCGCGGTGATCGAGGACCGCGAGGGCGGCCAACCCGAGGATCAGGAAGCCGATGACGGCGGCGATCGTCCGGTGGATCCACTCGAGCCAGACCTGGTAGCCGGCGTCGAGCCCGGGCAGGAACTGGCCTTCGAAGCAACCCGGCCAGTGCGGGCAGGCGAGCCCAGAATCCGTCGCCCGGACGAGGACGCCGATCGTGACGAGGAGGAACGTCGTCACGACCGTAGCGGCGGCGAGGCGCTGGAAGCGGGTCACGGAGCTCCTGGAGGCCGGGGGTATCGGGGATGGGACCGGTCGGAACGGCGGCGCCCATTCTACCCGTCGGCCAGCCGGGCTCCGGTCCGTGCCCCGGGAGCGCGGAACCGGGACCCCGGCTACCCTCTCCGTCGATGGATGCAGGATCCCCCCGCCGCCTCGCGAGCGCGAGGGCGGCCACCCTTCTCCTCGGTGCCGCACTGGCGGTGGGCAGCTGCGGCGGCGCGGCGTCGCCGACCCCGTCCCCGGGCCCGACCGGGACGCCCGAGCCGGCCGCCTGCGTGGCCGCTCCAGCCCCGCCCGCCGACCTGGAGGGCTGGACGATAGCGCCCGCCGAGCCGACCGTCTTCCCGGTGATCGTGAACAGCGGCGGCAGCCTGACCTGCGGTCCCAGCCGCCTCCTCTTCACCTTCCTGGACGGCGAGAACCTGCCGGTCGGCCGCCCGGACCGGAGCGCCTCGGTTGCCCTCTTCAACCTCGGCCGCGACGGCGCGACACCGACCCAGACGGTGAACGGCACGTTCGCCTGGGGCATCGAGAACGAGCGGGGCTTCTACGTCGCCGCGGTGACCTTCCCCGAGGCCGGCGAATGGGGTGCCGAGTTCGCGACCGCCGTGAACGACGCGGCCGCGGAGAAGATCCGGGTCAGGTTCGAGGTCAAGGCCAGCTCGCCGGTCGTCCAGGTCGGCGAACCGGCCCCGACGACCGACACGCCGACGGCCGCGTCGGTTGGCGGCGATCTCGCCCGGATCTCGACGGACACGGACCCTGACCCCGCCTTCTACGAGACCTCGGTCAAGGACGCGATCGCAGCCCACGAGCCGTTCGTCCTCGTCTTCGCCACGCCGAAGTTCTGCGCCTCGGCCCAGTGCGGGCCGACGCTCGATCGGGTGAAATCGATCGCCGCGGCCTACCCGGACGTCACGTTCATCAACGTCGAGCCGTACGTCCTGGAGTTCCGCGACGGGAGCCTCCAGCCGGTCCTCGACACGTCGATCGATCCCCCGACCCTCACCCCGGCCGGGCCGACCGTGGCCTGGGGACTCCTCTCCGAGCCATGGGTCTTCGTCGTCGACGGGGCCGGCTTCGTGACCGGCTCGTTCGAGGGCGTCATCGCCGATTCCGAGCTCAGGGCCGCGATCGACGCCGTCAGGTAGCGTCGGGCGTCGCGTCACGGCTGGGGATGGGGCCGTCGACGATCCGGATCGCGGTCGCCACGCCACCCTCGTCGCGCCAGGTGACCACGACCGGGACGCCCGAGGCGATGTGCTCGACGAGGTGCCCGGGCGGAAACTCGGTGGGATTCTGCAGCGCGCCCATCACGAAGCGTCGCGTCCGTCCGCCTGATTCCCGGATCGTGAACGCGGTCACGTTCGTCAGCGATGTCGAGTCGACGGCGACGACGACACCGGTGGCGGTGCCCGTGCGGGGCGCCATCGCCACGGACACGACGATCCCGGCGAGCCCGACGAGCGCCGCCAGGAGGAACAGGCGCCGGGCGATCGGCAGGGTCAGGATCCCGCTCCGGTGCTGCCCGGCGCGTGGAGCGGCGTGCCCTCGGCACATCGCGGACAGCCGGCCTGGCCCGGCTCGTACGTCGGCAGGTCGAGCGACCAGAGGGCCCGAAGCGAGTAGCTCCGTCCGCTGGCCGGTGACGTCAGCGAGGCCGTCCCGCCCGACCGATCGACGAGGACGGCGCACTCGATGACCTCGCCGCCCATGGCCTCGACGGCCGGAAGCATCGCCACGAGCGAGCCGCCCGTCGTCAGGATGTCGTCGACGAGGAGGACCCGCTGCCCGGGCTCGATCCGGAAGCCGCGGCGGAACGCACGCCGGGCGGTCACGTCGGTGGCCTTGACCTCCTCGGCGAAGATCGCCGGCGTCCCGAGCTGCCGGCCAGTCTCGAACGCCAGGATCACGCCGCCGGTCGTCGGGCCGGCGACAAGGTCGACGCGCGGGGCGCCGTCCGGATCGCGGTGGCGGGCGGCCCAGAAGGCGCACAGCTCGCTCGTCGCGGCCGGGTCGGAGAGGACCGCGAACTTCTCGAGGTAGGCGTCCGAGTGGCGGCCGCTCTTGAGCAGGAAATGGCCGTCGCGGAGGGCCCCGGAGCTCCGGAAGAGCGCCTCTGTCCGGGCGGCGATCGCGGCCCGGGCCTGGAGCTCGAGGGCCGGCTTCAGCGTCGTCATCGAGCCCGGAGTGTAGAGGCCCCGCCCCCGGCGCGCGGCCGGGGGCGGGGACGTGCAGGCGGCGGATGAGGCGGCGCCGGTCCC
>MGOD01000058.1:644-1347 GCA_001795245.1 Chloroflexi bacterium RBG_16_70_13 | reverse complement strand
CTCGAGGGCTACGCGGCAGCGGGCGCCGAAGGCTCGGACGGAGCCTGCGGCGGCTCGCCTGGGCCGGTCCAGCCGTCCGGGACCCGGCCCGGGAGCCGGCGACGGAGGATGAGCCAGGCCACGATGCCGACGATGGCGAGGGCGATGAGGATCGGGAGCCAGACGATCCCGAACCAGATCCCGGCGGTCGCCAGGCCCTGGAGGATCTCGACGAGGTTGGCCGTCGCCCGGTCGACCTCGGCTCCCGGATCGAACTTGTCCTGGGCCACGGTCACGGCGGCCTCGGGCTGGAGCCCAAAGCGGGCTGTGAGGGTGGAGTAGGCCGCCTGCTGCTCGAGGTGCTGCTTCTGGGCGGTCGCCTCCTCGATCTCACCGCGGACCTTCGTGAGCTCGGCCTGGACCTCGAGGACGTCGGAGATCTTCGTCGCCTGGGTCATGATCGCCTGGAGAGCCCGCTCCGTCGCCTGGAGGTTCGCGATCCGAGCCCGCAGGTCGACCACCTGACCGGTCACGTCGTCGGTCGTCGTTCGCTCGCTCACGACCTTGATGGCCAGCCCGCGGAGGGCCTTGAGGGCTGCCGTCCACTCGTCGGCCGGGATGCGGTAGGTGATCGTGGCGCTGACGTCCTCGCCCTCGCCGACCTGCTCGGAGCCGCTGACGTAGCCGCCGAGGGCCTCGATCGCCGCGTCGGCCGCGGCGACCG
>MGOD01000058.1:0-621 GCA_001795245.1 Chloroflexi bacterium RBG_16_70_13 | reverse complement strand
CTGGAGGTCGAGGCTGCCGGTCTTGATGATCAGGAGCTCGGGACGGGCTGCGTCGAGAGGCGGCGTGACGTCGCCGCCGCCTGCCGGGACCG
The DNA here is from genome assembly GCA_001795245.1 of Chloroflexi bacterium RBG_16_70_13. GTDB lineage: Bacteria > Chloroflexota > Limnocylindria > Limnocylindrales > CSP1-4 > UBA5189. The sequence continues at coordinate 529 of MGOD01000058.1, read as the reverse complement.
GGTTGGGCTCGTACGCCGGACCGGCCGTGGGTCCGGCCGCTTCCTCGCCGGTCGCGTTGCCAACGTTGCTGAGGATCGGCCCAGCGGCGCTCCCGCCTCCGCAGCCGACGACGAGGACGAGGACCGCGAGCAGCGCGGCCAGCCGTGGGAGGGTGCCCCGGGAGATGCCGATCGACGGCTTCATCGTGCGTCGCTCCAGTCCATCGCGGTGCGAGCGCCGGCCGGGCAGGCCGGTTGTCCTGCGGACGCGTCCCCCGTCGCCCTGGTTCCGCCCTGGCTCCGCCGTCATCCTGGGGCGGGCGCCCGCGATCTGCAATACGGGGAAACCCTCCGGGATTCGCTAGGGCCGGTATTCCACGCCCTTCGAGGACGGTGCCGACGCCTTCTTCGGGAGCGCCGTCCCGATGAGCGGGCGATACGACCCAAGGCCCCGCGCCCGGCACGCCTCCGCGACCTCGTCGACGAGGCGAACCGGCAGCGTGGGGTCGGCGAAGATCGCAGTTCCGACCTGGACCGCAACCGCGCCGAC
>MGOD01000057.1:16865-17199 GCA_001795245.1 Chloroflexi bacterium RBG_16_70_13 | reverse complement strand
CCGCTCCTGGCCCACGGCGGGACCCTCGAGAAGTACATCGGCGACGCCATCATGGCCGTCTTCGGCTTCCCGAAGGTCCGCGAGGACGACGCGCTCCGGGCCGTCCGGGCGGCCCATGGCATGCAGCGGGCGCTGGCGGCCCTCAACGTCGAGCTCGAGCGCGAGTACGGGGTCACCCTGGCCAACCGGACCGGGGTGAACACCGGGCCGGTCGTCGCCAACTCGGACCCCAACGCCAACCAGCAGATCGTCACCGGCGACACCGTCAACGTGGCCGCCCGCCTGGAGCAGTCAGCCCCGGCCCAGGAGGTCCTCATCGGCGAGCTGACCTACC
>MGOD01000057.1:15108-16784 GCA_001795245.1 Chloroflexi bacterium RBG_16_70_13 | reverse complement strand
CCGGCCTATCGGCTCGTCGACGTCCGGGCGGCGGCGAGCAAGGTCAGGGAGGAGGACGCCGGTCGGGGGGCCCCGACGCCGTTCGTCGGCCGCGCAGCGGAGCTCGCTCGCCTGACTGAGGCCCTCGAGGACGCCGAGGAATTCCGCGTCTGCCGGGTCCGCGTCGTCGTTGGCGATGCCGGGGTCGGCAAGTCACGGGTCGTGCGCGAGTTCCGAATGCTGGCCGCCGAGCGGGCCCTGGTCCTGCGGGGTCGATGCCTCCCGTACGGCGATGGCATCACGTTCTGGCCGCTCGTCGAGATCGTCCGCGAGGCGGCCTCGATCGAGCCCGAGGATTCGCCGGCCGAGGCCATCGAGAAGATCGCTGCGCTCGTGGCGGCCGAGGCCCGGGAGAGCGGCGAGCGGGCGGGGATCGTCGAGCGCGTCGCCGCGGCGGTCGGCCTGTCGACGGCCCGGTTCCCGGTCGCCGAGCTCTTCTGGGGCGCCCGCAAGCTTCTCGAGAGCCTGGCCCGAACGAGACCCCTCGTCCTGGCCATCGAGGACATCCATTCCGCCGAGCCGACCTTCCTGGAGCTCCTCGACCACCTCGTCGAATCGGTCCGCGGGGCGCCCATCCTCGTAGTCGCCTCGGCCCGCCTGGAGCTCCAGGAGTCGCACGCCGAGTGGTGGGACGCCCAGGCCGCCAATCGGATCCTCCTTCGCCCGCTGGGTGAGGACGACAGCGGCCGGATCATCGAGGCCGTCCTCGCCGGCGGGGTTGTCAACGCCCCAGTGCGGGCCCGGATCGTCGAGGCCGCCGAGGGCAACCCGCTGTTCATCGAGCAGGTCGTCGCGATGCTCATCGATGCCGGCTCGCTCCGGCGCGACGGCGATCGCTGGGTCTCGACCGAGGACGCCGCGGAGCTCGCCGTGCCGCCCTCGATCAACGCCCTGCTCGCCGCCCGCCTCGACCACCTCGCCCGCGAGGAGCGGGCGGTCATCGAGCCCGCCTCTGTCATCGGCCTCGTCTTCGCGACGGCGGCCGTCACCGAGCTCGTGCCGGACGTGCTCCGGACCTCGGTCGGCGGCCATCTCATGACCCTGGCCCGGAAGCGCTTCGTCCGGCCGAACGCGACCGACGACGACGATGCCTACCGGTTCTCCAACCTCCTCATCCGCGATACCGCGTACGGCGCGCTCCTCAAGCGCGCCCGGGCGGCCCTCCACGAGCGCTTCGTGGCCTGGGCCGAGCGGGTCAACCGCGAGCGTGGCCGGGAGCAGGAGTTCGAGGAGATCCTGGGCTACCACCTCGAGCAGGCCTACCGGTACCGGACAGACCTCGGGCGGGTCGACGAGGAGGGCCGCGAGATCGGCCGGCGGGGGGCGGCAAAGCTCTCGGGGGCCGGGCGCCGGGCCTTCGCGCGGGGTGATACGCCCGCGGCCTGCACCCTCCTCCGGCGCGCGATCGCGCTCCTCAACGAGACCGACCCGCTCCGGGTGGAGCTCCTGCCCGAGCTCGCCGAGGCGCTCACCGAGAACGGCTCGTTCGAGGAGGCGAACGCCGTCGTTGGGCAGTCGCGGGCGCTCGCGGAGTCGCTGTCCGATCCGCGGGCGGCTGCCCGCACGGATCTCGCCCGGGTCGCGCTCGAGCTCTATACCGCCGAGGCGGTCGACACTGAGGGCGCGCTCGCGGCGGC
>MGOD01000057.1:12651-15090 GCA_001795245.1 Chloroflexi bacterium RBG_16_70_13 | reverse complement strand
ACCGAGCTCCGAAGCGAGGCCGACGTGGCGCGCGCCTGGAGGCTGCTGATGTTCATCCACGGGACGAGCGGCCGCTACGACCTGGCGGCCGACGCCGCCACGAAGGTCGCCGATCACGCCCGAGCCGCCGGCGACCAGCGGCTCGTGGGCCTCGGGGCGATGGGCTACGCCGCCACCGCGCTCCACGGCCCAACCCCGGTCACGGACGCCATCCGTCGCTGCGAGGAGCTGTCCGAGGAGGTCCGCGGCGACCGCAAGGCCGAGGCGGTCATCCTGGGCGTCCTCGCCGTCTGCAGGGCCATGGAGGGCGAGTTCGAGGCCGCTCGGGACCTGTACCGGCGAGCCCGGGCGATGCTGGCCGAGCTGGGACCGAGCGTCACCGCGAACGCCACGTCCACCGAGTCGTCGCGGGTCGAGATGCTTGCCGGTGACGTGGCCGCGGCGGAGCGGGAGCTCCGAACCGACTACGACGCGCTGGACGCCCTGGGCGAGCGCTACTTCCGCTCCACGGTCGCGGCACTCCTCGGGAGCGTCCTGCTCGAGCTCGACGACGCCGACCAGGCGGGTCGATTCGCGACCCTCGCCGAGGACCTCGCCGACGTCGACGACGCGTACAGCCAGGCAGCCTGGCGATTGGCCCGGGCGAAGCTCCTGGCGCGGGCCGGCGACAGTGCCGCCGCCGCGGCCCTGGCGCGTGACGCTGTGACGATCGCGGGCGGCACGCTCGACATCGAGCAGCACGCCGACGCCCTCGTCGACCTGGCGGTCATCCTCCGTGCCGGTGGCGACGAAGGATCGTCAGGGCCTCCCCTGCGGGAGGCCCTGGAACTCTACGAACGCAAGGGTGACCGGGTCTCGGCCGGAAAGGTCAGGATCCTGCTCGAGGCGATCCCGACGGCCTGATCCCGGCTCAGCCGAGGCCCTTCATGACGCCATTGTGGGTCGTCCAGATCGTTGCCTCGAGGTCGCCGCCGCCGAGGTTCTTGACCGTCAGGCAGGGGAGGCTCTTCGGGGTCTCCGAATTCGGCGTGAACGAGCACTTCGTGTCGATGATCTCGTACGTGGAGTCGTACTCGTGGTAGATCGTGAGGGTGTTGGCGTTCGCGCCGACGATCTCCGACCTGTCGAACCCGATCACGATCTGGAAGCCGGGGAACGTACCGCCCTGGGCGACGTTGATGACCGACGGGTCGCCGAACAGGTTCTCGCACTCGGCGGCCGTGAGGTAGCAGACCGGCTCGGCGGCGTCGGGGCCGTCCTGGACGGAGACGCCGATGAGCTCCTGCGGCGCCACGACCTTCGTCGAGTGCGGGTTCGTGTCGCTCAGCGCCTGGCTGTTCTGGACGATTGGGTTTCCGTCCTCGTCGATGAACCTGCCGGCGACGTCCTGCGCATCGTTCGAGACGGTGACCGTCGCCTCGACATCCCACTGGTCGCCATGGCTCGCGTCATCACTGCCGGAGCCGAGGCCCGTGGTATTGAACGTCCCTTTGACGGTCGCGGACGCGTCGGTCGGGGTAAGGACGATGATCACGGATGCCGTCTTCTTCGGCTTGAGCTGCCCGAACGTGCAGCCCGTCCCGTCGGCCGTACAGGTGCCCTGCGACGGGTAGGCCGTGTAGAACGTCCAGCCGTCGAGGTCGACGTCGAGGAAGAGCTGGGACACGGTGCTCTTGCCGGAGTTGGTCACGCCGAACACCACTGCGGCGAGCTCGCCGGCTCCGACCGTCGCCGGGGCCGGGTATTGAATCTCATCGAGGGCCGGGATGGCGGCGTTGGCGCCGGCGGGGCCCAGGAGCATGACGGCGAGCAGCGAGCTCGCGACGGCGTAGCTGACCCTCCGGATGATGGGTCGACGGATCACGGTGACCTCCTGGGACGGTCTGAGGGACCGGGCTGCTCTCTCGTAGCCCTGGGACGATGGTCCTGCGCCACGGCTGCCATTCGGGCTATCGAGGAAGGATGCGGCCTGTCAAGGGGTCGGTCAAGGTGGGGACCGACGATTGCAACGTCAACGTTGCGTCCGGGCAACGGTCGCGTCCGCGACACATCATCGGGGCCCGGATCAGGCGCGTGGCACCGGGCGCATCGGGAAGACCCCGACGACGATCGGAGCGATCGGGTCGAACGACAGCTCGTAGCCGATGTCGCCCGAGCGCAGGAGGTCGCCGAGGAGCCGCCCTTCTCGATTCGGGAGGCCGATGAAGACGCGGACACCCGCGTCCATGTCGACAGGCGTGACATCGTCGTCGCTGCCCTCGATCGCAAACCGGCGTCGAAGCTCGTGCATCGGGACGTAGGCCCGGCTCTTGATGAAGCGACGCAGCTGGGGCGCCGTGCAGCCGTTCCGGTCGGGATCGGCCGCTCCTGCCTGGGATGATCCGGATGCCGGTGAGGCTATCGGCGTCGCGGCCAACACGGCCGACGCGTCGGCCCGGC
>MGOD01000057.1:12180-12479 GCA_001795245.1 Chloroflexi bacterium RBG_16_70_13 | reverse complement strand
CGGGCCGCTCTTCGGCTCCGGGCCGGCGACCGGCGGCGCGTCGCTGGCAGCAGTCGCGGGCCGCGGGGCACGAACGTCCGGGTGCGCCCGGACGTGGCGGCGCGAGGGATGGTGCGAGCGACGACTCATCGGCCGTGGACGGCAGCGCCGGGGCGCCGCGGGTTGGTCAGGTTCATGGGCTCGAGTCGCGGTAGCGCCGGACGGACCGCCCGGTCGACCGATCATACCGGACCGCCGCGAGACCGGCCGACCGCACCGGTCGACCGCACCTCGCCGTGGCGATCGCGGTCTCAGCCGAG
>MGOD01000057.1:4272-12117 GCA_001795245.1 Chloroflexi bacterium RBG_16_70_13 | reverse complement strand
GCGGGTCCCATCGACGATCGGGACGTGCCGGAAGCCGCCGACGGCCATCTTGTTGATGGCGACCGCGATGGTGTCGTCGTGGCGGAGGACGACCGGGTCGCGGGTCATGAGCTCGCGAACCGGGCGGTGCTCGGGGCCTCGTCCAGCCAGCTTCAGCAGCGCGTCGCGATCGGTGAAGATGCCGGCCAGCCGGCCGTCCTCGGTCACGAGGAGGCAGTCCAGCCCCTCGCGGTGCATCCGCTCGATGACATCGGCGACGTCGACCGAGCCGTCGACGGTCTCCGGCGTCGGGGCCCCGAGCTCATCGAGGTGGACGCCGAGGAGCGGCCCACGAAAGCCGGTCGCCGGCTCGGGCGTGTCCGAGGCGCGGAGATCCGCGCCGCAGTTCTCGCAGAGGTCGTCGCCCTCGAAGTTCTGCCACTGGCACACCGGGCAGGTCATGATCCGTCTCCCTCGACCGTCCAGGTCTCACCCGAGGCCAGGAGCTTCGCCAGGTCGCCCTTGCCGCGTCCGGCGATCGCCTGCTCGATCTGGTTGCTCAGGAGCTCGTCGTGGGTCGGCCGGCTGATCCGCCGGATGATCCCGACCGGGACGGGGAACTCGGGCCAGTAGATGTGGGCAAGCATGAACGCGATGAGCGGATCGGTCTCGTCGTGGACGAGGATGTCGTCCTCGGTGATCCCGTTCTCGCCGATCGTCACGACTTCCGGCTGGTGGCCGTGGAGGCGGATGCCCTTGTTGCGCTCCTTGCCGAAGACCATCGGCCTGCCATGCTCGAGAACGAGCATCCGGTCGTCGCGGACCTCGCGGTCGGTGAACTCTCGGTGGGCGCCGTCGTTGAAGATGTTGCAGTTCTGGAGGACCTCGACGAAGGCCGAGCCGCGGTGCCGGCCGGCCCCTTCGAGCGTCGCCTGGATGTGCTCCGTGTGGGTGTCGACGGTCCGGGCGATGAAGCTGGCCTCGGCGGCGAGGGCGATCGCGAGCGGGCTGACCGGGTAGTCGATCGTCCCGTAGGGCGACGACTTCGTGACCTTGCCGAACTCCGACGTCGGGCTGGCCTGGCCCTTGGTGAGGCCGTAGATCCGGTTGTTGAACATGACGATCCGGAGATCGACGTTCCGGCGGAGCGAGTGGATGAGGTGATTGCCGCCGATCGAGAGGGCGTCGCCGTCGCCGGTGATGACCCAGACCATGAGGTCGGGGCGGGCCGCCTTGAGGCCGGTCGCGATCGCGGGCGCCCGGCCGTGGATCGAGTGGAAGCCGTAGGTGTTCATGTAGTACGGCAGCCGCCCGGAGCAGCCGATGCCGCTGATGAAGACGATGTTCTCGCGGGGATAGCCGAAGTCCGGCATGACCTTCTGGGTCTGGGCCAGGATCGAGTAGTCGCCGCAGCCCGGGCACCAGCGGACCTCCTGATCGGACACGAAGTCCTTCCGGGTGAGGACGGGCAGGGCGGCTGCGCCGTTGGCACGGTCCGTCGATTCGGTCATGACCGCGATCCCACCGAGCCGGTGAGGACCCGCTCGGCCTCGGCTTCGATCTCGGCGATCCGGAAGGGCTTGCCCCGAACCCGGTTGTAGCCGGTGGCGTCGATGAGGTAGCGCGCCCGGACGAGCATCTGCAGGTGGCCCAGGTTCAGCTCGGGGATGAGGACCCGCCTGAACGACCGGACCACCGCCTCCGTGTTGGCCGGGAAGGGGTTGAGGTGTCGCAGGTGGGCGTGCGAGACGGCGAGGCCGCGCGCCCGGAGGCGCTCCACGGCTGTCCGGATGGCACCATAGGTCGAGCCCCAGCCGAGGACGAGGAGGTCGCCCTCCGGGGCCCCGAACACCTCCAGGGGCGGGATGTCCTTCGCGATCCCGGCGATCTTCTCCTGGCGCAGGACCGTCATCCGGTGGTGGTTGTCCGGGTCGTAGCTCACGTTGCCGATGACGTCGGACTTCTCGAGGCCACCGATCCGGTGCTCGAGTCCGGGCGTCCCGGGCACGGCCCACGGGCGGGCGAGCGTCACCGGATCGCGGAGGTAGGGGTAGAAGCCCTCCTTCTCGGTCCGGTTGGGGACGGCGATCTGGGGCAGGTCGCCCGGGTCCGGGATCGCCCACGGCTCGGCCCCGTTGGCCAGGAAGGCGTCGCTCATGAAGGCGACCGGGGTCATGTACTTGAGGGCGATCCGCCAGGCCTCGATCGCCATGTCGAAGCATTCTGCCGGGGTCGCCGGCGCGACGACCGCGACCGGCGAATCGGAGTTCCGACCGAACATCACCTGGAGCAGGTCGCCCTGCTCGGTCTTGGTCGGCAGGCCGGTCGAGGGACCGCCCCGCTGGACGTCGATGACCACGAGCGGCAGCTCGACCATCACGGCCAGGCCGAGGGCCTCACTCTTGAGGGCCAGGCCCGGTCCGGACGTGCCGGTGATCCCGAGGGCACCGCCGTAGGACGCCCCGATCGCCGCCCCGATGGCCGCGATCTCGTCCTCGGCCTGGTAGGTCTTGACCCCGAAGTTCTTGTAGGCGGCGAGGCTGTGGAGGATGTCCGAGGCCGGGGTGATCGGATAGGAGCCGTAGAAGAGCGTCCGATCGGCGAGCTGCGACGCGGCCACGAAGCCGAGGGCCGTCGCCTCGTTCCCGGTGATATTGCGGTAGCGGCCCGGCGCGAGGCGGGCCGGCGGGACGATGTAGCGCTCGTGGAAGATCTCGGTCGTCTCACCGAAGTTGTAGCCGGCCCGAAGCGCGCGCTTGTTGCCCTCGGCGATGACCGGCCGCTTCGAGAACTTCTCGTCGATCCACTGGAGCGTCGGCTCCATGCTCCGGTCGTAGAGCCAGAACATGAGGCCGAGGGCGAAGAAGTTCTTGGTCAGGTCGACCTGCTTGTTCGTGAGCTCGAGGCCTTCCGAGGCCCGGGCGTTGAGCGTCGAGATCGGGACGCTGAAGACGTGATAGGCCGACAGCGAGCCGTCGGTCAACGGGTTGCCGGCGTAACCGACCTTGTTGAGGTTCACCGGGGTGAAGGCATCCTCGTTGACGACGAGGGCGCCCCCGGCCGGCAGGTCGCCGAGGTTCGACTTGAGGGCCGCCGGGTTCATGGCGACGAGGACGTCGGGCTGGTCGCCGGGGGTGTGAATCCGGGTCGAGGCGAAGCTGAGCTGGAAGCCCGAGACGCCGGGGAGGGAGCCGGCCGGCGCCCGGATCTCGGCCGGGAAGTCGGGGTAGGTGCTGATGTCGTTGCCGAACACGGCGGCCGTCCGGGTGAACTGCGAGCCCGTCAGCTGCATGCCGTCGCCCGAGTCGCCGGCGAAACGGATGGTGACCCGTTCGAGCTGGCGGGTCTCGGCGGGGCGCTCCCTGACGGCGGTCACGCGCCCTCCGATGACTTCATGCGCTGGTGAGGCCGAGGCGGCAGGTTCAGGAGCTCCTCCGGGAACGCCTCAGCGAGGTATTTGAGGATGTCGACCGGGCGGATGACCCCAACGAGCTTGCCGGCGTCATCGACGAGCGGAACATTCCGGTAGCGGCCGGTCTGCATCAGGTCGATGGCGTGGCGGACGAGCTGGTCGAGGTTGAGCGTCCAGGGATGCTCGTTCATGAGCCGCTCGACGGGCTGGTCGAGGTCGACCTCGTGGCCGACGAGGCGGGCGAAGATGTCGCGCTCTGTCAGGACGCCGCAGAGGACGCCGTCGGCATCGGTGACGAAGACGGAATCGCCGGTCCCGGTCTCGCGGATCCGGTCGATGCACTCGCCGAGGCTCGTACCTTCGCGGACCGTCACCGGATCGCGGCGGGCGATGACGCGGAGCTTCTCGTCGGCGAGCGACGGCACCCTCGACGCCACGGCACGCTCGGTCAGATCGGTCACGAGATGGAAGTGTAGAGCGTTCCACGTGATGCGACCCTCGGGCCGATCGGCCGTTGTTGGGCGGGCCGACCGGCCCCGCGTGGCCGGTACGGCGAGCCGGCGCGGGGCTCGCGCCGGGGTGGCGGGCGGATCGTCCCGCCGCCTGCCCAGGTGGTGACGCGGCGCTTGCGACGTGCGCGCCGGGCGCGCCGGCATCGCGAGCCCTGCTTTCCCGCCGCCTACCCACGTGGTGAGTGTTGGGAGCTTCAGACGGCGGGTTCCATGGACGTTGCCGGCCGCGACAATGCGGCGTAAGCACGGCCGCCGGCCTGCGCTGGTCTAACCACCCGATACGGGCTCCTCGTGACCCGCCCACCACTCACCCGGGGAGTGAGCGGCAGGAAGATCAGAGCGCCTGCGGTCGCGGATGTGGACGACGCCGTTGCGGAGGACGCCGTCGCGGGCGACCGGAGCCAGGCCCCGGCCTCGCGTCCGCGCAGCGGGTAGGCCCTGTCGAGGATGGGTGCATGCTCGGCGACGCGGGTTCTCGAAGCCCCCGTGTCGGGAAGGACGAGGAGCCTCCGAACCTCGTAGCCGCCCCGCAGTCCAAGGCGGACCCTGGCTATTCGCAGGGCGAGCCTGGCTTTCTCGTCGTGCTTGCGCAGGGTCCCTTCGATCGACGTGAGCTCCGTCTTGACCTCGACGACGAGGAGAACGCGGTCGCCTTCGCGAATCCCGAGCAGATCGATCGAGCCCCGCTCGCCGTACTCAGAGTAGGAGACCTCCGGGAAGACCTTCCACCCACCCCGGGTGAGGCGCCCGGCAATCGCGCCGTCGAGGATGGCGTGTCTGGCGTCGAGAACCCGATCGATCGCCCCGCCGCGCCACCGAGCCACGAGGTCCAGGTCGATTTCGAGGACCTCAGCCACGCGCATCAGGACGTGGATCGACATCCGCGATGACTGCCCGCGTTCGATCCGTGACACGGCCTGTTGGCTGACGCTGGCCAACAGGGCGAGGTCGATCTGCCGCCAGCCGTGGCGTCGCCGAAGCGCTCGAACGATCAGCCCAAAACGAATGAGGTTCACCGCAGCCAGCCTCGCAGAGGGAGCTCACCCGACGCCAATCCGCGGGTCACCCGGCGCCAATCCGAGGGCCACCCGACGCCTGCCCGGTGCCCAACCGAGGCTCATCCGTCGCTTCGCCCCTGCTAGCCTCCGGCCATGTCCCGATCCGTCGCCGTCGGCGTCGCGCTGACGGTCGTATCCGCGCTGTCGTTCGGCTCGGGCGCCCTGTTCGCGAAGCCGGTCTATGCGGCCGGAGTCGACTGGCACACGCTCATGGCCTGGCGCTTCCTGCTGGGCGCGGCGTGCGGTTGGGCCTGGGTCCTGGCCTTCCCCATGCGCCGCGAGGCGCTTCGGTCGATGGACCGGCGGACGCTCGTCGTTGCGGTCCTCCTGGGCGTCCTCTACACCGGCAACTCGGGCACGTACTATGCGGCGCTCGAATCCGTGCCGGCTTCACTCGGAGCGCTGATCGTCTATGTCTACCCGGTGCTCGTGGCGGTCGCCTCGCTCCGGGTCGGGCGGCGGCTCGAGGGCCGCCGGGCCTGGGGAGCCCTCGTCCTCGCCACGCTCGGCGTTGCCCTCGCCGTCGGGAACATCGAGACCTCGACCGCCCCGCCGCTGGGCGGCCTCCTGCTCATGCTCGCGTCGCCGGTCATCTACACCGTCTGGATCGTCCTCGCTGCCCGCTTCTCCGGCGAGCGGCGGACCGGCGTCGGGCGGGAAGCCGCTGGTGCCGCGGATCCGGTCGTCGCCGGGGTCTTGATGATGACCGCCACCGCCGCGACGTACTGGCTCAGCGCCCTCGCCGCGGGCCGGCCGGTGCTGCCCGCCCAGATCCCGCCGGTGGCGTGGGGCGGGGTCGTCGGGGTCGGGGTGATCTCGACGTTCGTCGCGATCCAGGCGTTCTACGGCGGCGCCCATCGGATCGGCGCGGCCCGGGCGTCGCTCGTCAGCACCGTGGAGCCGGTCTGGACGATCGGCCTGGCCGGGCTCCTCCTGGGCGAGTCGTTGACGCCGCTCCAGCTCGTCGGCGGCGGCCTCATCCTCTTCGGCGTCGTCCTCGCCCAGACCGGCAGCGGGGCGTCGCCGCCATCGGCGGGGGCGCTTCGCATCGCCGACGAGTGACGCCCGGCCGATCTCCCTTCGCCCCGGCAGGTCATACGCCCCGCGTATGAAGTCGGCGGGCGCAGCCGACCGAGCGGGTGAGGACCGCCGCTCTCATACCCCGCGCGTATGAACGCGGACATCGAGGCTCGAGCCCCGGAGCGCCAACGCCGGGGTCATACGCCCGACGGATGAACGCCTGCATCGACGCCACAGAAGCTCACGTTTCATACCCCACGGGTATGACGAGCTTGATGTCACACATCCCGCGTATGAGGCGCGCCCGTGCTCCTACCCCGCCGCCGCGCGCGCTGCCGCCAGGGCGGCGGCGGCGCCGACCGCGACGAAGTGCGATTCGGAGCCGACCCCGACGAACCGGAATCCGCGCTCAAGATGCGGCCCGAGCGACGCGTGGTCGTAGAGCAGGATGCCCGGCGATTTGCCGTGACGGCGACACGCGGTGACGACCGCGTCGAGGGCGTCGGTGTAGGTCGGGTTCGTGAACTGGCCGGGGATGCCGAGCGAGTGGGAGAGATCGGCCGGACCGACGAACAGGACATCGACCCCGTCGGTCGCGGCGATCGCGTCCACCTCGCGGAGCGCGCCGGGCGACTCGATCTGGACAATCCCCACGAGCTCGTCGTTCACGGACCGGATCTCCGCGTGGCCGAGCGTCCCGAGCTTGCCGCCGCGCGTCCTGAGAGCCACGCCCCGTCGCCCGGCGGGCGGGTACCGCAGGAACGTGATCGCCTCGGCCGCGTCCGCGGCGGAGTGGAGCTGCGGGACGACGATCCCGGCAGCGCCGAGGTCGAGCGCCCGACCGATCCGGAGCCTCTCGCCCGACGGTGGCCGCACGAGCGCCGCCGCGCCCGACACCTCGACCGCCAGCAGCACGGCCAGGAGGTCGGCCTCGGTGACGGCGCCGTGCTCCATGTCGATGACGCACCAGTCATATCCGGCTCGTCCGGAGATCTCGGCCGCGAGCGGCGAGGCGAGGTCGGTCCAGGCGCCGAAGAGCGTCTCGCCGTCGAGGATCCGGCGGCGGATGGTGTCGCGAGCGGTGTCGGTCATGAGACAGATGATGCGCCAGGCGCGGCGTGACTGCGTGCCGTTGACATCACGATGCTTCCAAGCCAGACTTCATGATGTGCCGATGCGAACGACCCTGACCCTCGACGACGACGTGGCCGCGGGTCTTCAGCGTGCAGCCCGGGTAACGGGGCGCCCGTTCAGGGCCATCGTCAACGACGCGTTGCGGGCCGGGCTCGAGGCGCGCGAAGCGCGAACCGCCGCCCCATACAAGGTGACGCCGTTCGACCTCGGCGCGACCGTCGAGCTCGATGACATCTGGGGCCTCATCGAGCGGCTGGAGGGGCCGCTGCATCGATGATCCTCATCGATGCCAATCTCCTGGCCTACGCCCACGATACTCGCAGTCCGCACCATGCAGCCGCTCGCCCGTGGCTCGAAGCGGTCCTCGGCGGGACCGAGCCGGTCCGGATCCCACTCATCGCCTTGCTCGCGTTCGTCCGGATCGTGACCAACCCGACCCTGTTTCCGGCGCCGCTCAGCCCGGACGCCGCGATCGAGATCGTGACCGGCTGGCTGTCCCAGCCTGATGTCGCGATCGCGACGCCGACCGATCGGCACTGGCAGCTCTTCAGGGAGGCGGCGTCGGGCGGGCAGGCGCGTGGCCCGCTGCTCATGGACGCCCACATCGCGGCGTTGGCGATCGAGCGCGGGGCAACCCTGATGTCAGCCGACCGCGGCTTCACCCGCTTCCCAGGCCTCCGCTTCCGGAACCCGATCTCGGGCTGATCCGTCAGTCGGGGAACGCCTCCGG
>MGOD01000057.1:0-4057 GCA_001795245.1 Chloroflexi bacterium RBG_16_70_13 | reverse complement strand
GAACGACCCGATCTCCACGCCGCGGCGGCTCATGAAGTTGCCGGCCACGTAGTAGATGACCTCGTCGCGGGCCGACGGGAAGCCGCGGACTGACTCGGACCGGCCATGACTTCAAGGTGACCCGAGGCCAACCTCCGCGGGCGGCTGATCATGTCGCGGACGAACGCGCAAACTGAGCCGGGGTCGCCCTGTCGTCGGGCCGACGGGATAGGCGGGTTGAGCCGATGTACCGATTGCGTGGGTTGAGTCTCCGGTTCAGGATCGCGGGTGGGGTTCTCGCCGGACTCGTTGTCCTCTTTTCGCTCTTCGGCTTCCTCGCCGTCCGGACGATCGAGCTGAGTGTCGACGTCGCCTTCGACGAACGGCTGCGACTGGCCCAGATCAGCGCCGAATCCGTCGACGAGCTCCTGGAGCACACATCGCGGCAGCTCGAGCGGGCGGCCGCGTTCGTTGGTGCCGGAACAGCGGACGACGAGCGCGGGCACGTGGCCGATGCCTACGATCTGCTCGGCGAGTTCGACCGGATCCTGCGCCTGGACCCCGAAGGGGGCCTCCTGTGGGTCGTACCGTCGGCGACCGAGGACGCCGAGTGGCCGGCAGGCCGGGACACGGCCGTCCGCGCGGCACTCGAGGGCGCCGACACGCGAGTCGTCGCGCCGTCCCGCGGGAACCCGGGCGACGACCTGATCGCGATCATCATCGCCCCACTCGATCCCGGAGACCGAGGGGCCGGGTTCCTCGCCGGCGAGCTGCGCGCGTCGCATGCCGACGTGGAGCTCCTCATGCTCCCGGCGAGCGAGGGCTCGGTCCGCGCCGAGATCGTGGATGCGACCGGCTACGTCGTTGCCCAGCCCCACGACGAGGATCCGGATGCGCCCGACGCGCACGTCGGCATTCTCGGCCCGATCGTTGCTCGCGGCGAACCCGGAACGACGATCCACGATGTCGAGGACGAAGCCGACCACGTGATCGCCTACTACCCCTTTCGCTCCCATCCGGGCGGCGTCGTCATCGAGCAGACCGAGGACGCGGCCTTCGCAATCCCACAGGAGATGCAGCGGACGATGCTCGTCTACGGCGTCCTCGCGCTCTCCATCTCGTCGGTGGCCGCCTGGCTGCATGCCCACACGGTCGTTCGGCCGATCCGGCGCCTCACGAGCGATGCCGCGCGGATGGCCTCCGGCGACCTGGAGAGCCCGATCGTGGTGGCCCGCGACGACGAGATCGGGGAGCTGGGTCGCCGGTTCGACGAGATGCGGGTCAAGCTGAAGGCCTCCCTCGAGGAGAGCGCCCGCTGGGCAGAGGAGCTCGAACGCCGCGTCGACGAACGGACCAGCGAGGTTGAAGAGAAGAACCGCGAGCTCAACGTCCTCAACCGTCTCCGGCGCCAGCTCCTCGCCAAGACGATCTCCGCGCAGGAGGAGGAGCGCAAGCGCCTGGCGCGCGAACTCCACGACGACTCGGCGCAGACGCTGACGGCCGTCCTGATGACCCTCAAGACGGCGGAGGACGCGCTCCCTGCCGGTCCGCATGGCGCGCGCCAGGCGATGGACCGGAGTCGCTCACAGCTCGAGCTGGCGCTGCGCGAGATCCGCAAGGCGATCGTTGACCTGCGGCCGAGCGCCCTGGACGATCTCGGGCTCGCCGCCGCGGCCCGCTCGTACGCAACCGAGCACCTGCGCCCATATGGGATCAAGGTGGCGTTTTCGACGTCTGGCGACGAGCAGCAGGCGAGGGGCGCCGTGGCGACCGCGGTCTTCAGGATCGTGCAGGAGGCGGTCAGCAACGCGGCGAGGCACTCCGGTGCCCGGAAGGTCGGGGTCGCCCTCGACTTCGGTAGCTCGGCTGTCGTCACCGAGGTCAGCGACGACGGCACCGGCTTCGATCCCGCGGGGTTCCACCAGCCACAGGAGAGCGGGCGCGGCCTCGGCCTTCTCGGCATGCGCGAGCGCGCCGAGCTGTTCGGGGGCGAGGTCGACATCGAGTCCGGTCCGGGGAAGGGGACGATGGTGCGCGTCCGGATCCCCTACGCCTAGGAGAGGAGAGCGTGGAGCGGATCAAGGTTCTGATCGCCGATGACCACACCCTCGTTCGGGAAGGACTCCGCGCGCTGCTCGAGGCCCAGGAGGGGTTCGAGGTCGTCGGCGAGGCGTCGAACGGGCGGGAAGCCATCGAACATGCGACCCAGCTGCGACCCGACGTCATCGTGATGGACATCGGGATGCCGGAGGTGGATGGCCTGGCGGCCACGCGCCGGATCGTCAAGGGCGACCCGTCGATCCGGATCCTGGTCCTGACCGTCCACGAGACCGAGGACTACTTCTTCAGGGTCCTCGAGGCGGGCGCGCACGGTTTCCTGGTCAAAAGCGCGGCCTCGACCGAGCTCGTGGCCGCCGTTCGAGCCATTCACCACGGTGGCGTGTTCCTTCATCCTCCCATGGCCAGGCGGCTCGTCGAGGAGTACCTGCTGCGGATCGGCAGCGGCGAGGAACGCGCCTCCCACTCGCTGCTGACGCCCCGGGAACGGCAGATCCTGACCCTGATCGGGGCGGGTCACACGAACCAGGAGATCGCGAACCAGCTCTCGCTGAGCGTGAACACGGTTCAGGCACATCGCAGCCACATCATCGACAAGCTCGACCTGCACAGCCGCGCCGAACTGATGCGGTACGCCGTTCGAGTGGGCCTGCTCCACGACCCTGGCTGACGAGGCCCACGCGATCATCGCGGAAGAACACTAGGGCGGTGGGAGCATCCCGGAGCGCGTCTGCTCAGTTCGCCCGATGCGCCCGTCCTCCTGCGCCCCCAACAATGGCCGTGGTGGCCATCCGCATGGCCAGCAATTGGCGTGGATCAGTGGCTGCGTCCGGATGAGGACGGCTCGTCCTCATCGTGCTTCCCCCGGCCCTGGCAAGAGACGTCGGGTCAAGCAGCTCCCGCGGAGTCGGACAGGAGAGGTCAGATATGAGACGCAACGAATCCGTTCCGTCGATTCTCGGCAGCCTGGTGCTCGTCCTGGCCGCCTGCTCATCAGCCGGGCCAGAGATCACCGAGGCGCCCTCGACGGTCCCGTCAGAGGCCCCGCCCGCGACCCAGACTGCGCCGCCGGTCACCACCCCGGCGCCCGATGCGGAGACCTACGTCGCCAACGCGGCGGACTTCGTGGCGGCCGCCGACTGGGACGCCAAGAAGACCGTCAGGATCGAGCTCGCGGAGATGTCCTTCACGCCCAAGGACATCGTCCTCGAGGCCGGGCAACCCTACGTGCTCGAGATCGCCAACGTGGGCACCGAGAAGCACGAGTTCTCGGCCGAGGCCTTCATGCGAACGGTGGCCACCCGCAAGGCGGAAACCGGCCAGTCCGAGGTGAAGGTCCCGTTCTTCACGGAGATCGAGGTGTTCGCCGGCGCGACGGCCGAGCTTTTCCTCATCCCGCTGATCCCCGGCGTCTATGACCTCGTCTGCGAGATCGAAGGCCACTTCGAGAAGGGCATGTTCGGGACGATCACCGTCACCGGCGAGATCCCGGCCTCGCCGGTGCTCGAGCTTGCCGAGATCGACGCTGGGCCCTGGGTGACGGACGGGGCGGCACAGGTCGCGGCGGCCGACTGGGACACGAAGGAGACGATGACGATCGACCTGGCGGAGATGTCCTTCACGCCCAAGGACACCGTCCTCACGCTCGGCGAGCCATACGTCCTCGAGGTCGTCAATAAGGGCACCGAGAAGCACGAGTTCACGGCCGAGGACTTCTTCAAGACGATCGCCTTCCGCAAGGCGGAGGACGCCTCAGGTGAGTTCAAGGGTCCCGCCCCCCTCGAGGTCGAGGTCTTCGCGGGCAAGTCGATCGAGGTGTTCCTGATCCCGACGCAGGCCGGTGTCTTCGACCTCGTCTGCCTGATCGAGGGCCACTTCGAGAAGGGAATGTTTGGGACGATCACGGTCGTCGCAGGCGGCTGACGGCGGTGATCCACAGCGACGCGACGGACGAGGCGGCTACGCCGGATCGACCGCCTGAAGATCCGGTGGCGGCGCCTGGCCCCGAGACGACCGGATC
>MGOD01000056.1:4202-5860 GCA_001795245.1 Chloroflexi bacterium RBG_16_70_13 | reverse complement strand
CGGCGCGGCCCGAGCGGCCGGCGCCGCGGGCGCGACCCGCCCGACCCGCCACAACGGCATCCGAGCCGTGGTCTTCGACGTCGGCGAGACGCTCGTCGACGAGACCCGACCGTGGGGCGAGTGGGCCGACTGGCTGGGCATCCCCAGGCTGACGATGTTCGCCGTCCTGGGCGGGATGATCGAGCGCGGCGAGGAGCATCGCCGGGCCGCCGAGCTCCTTCGGCCCGGCCTCGACCTGGAGGCCGAGAGCGCCCGCCGCCGCGACGTGATGGGCACCTCGTGGATGGAGGCGGAGGACCTCTACCCCGACGTGATGCCGGCCCTCCGCGCGCTGCGGGCCGCGGGCTACCGGGTCGGTGTCGCGGGCAACCAGCCCCTCGAGACCGAGAGGGTGATCGCCGGCCTCGGCCTCGAGCTCGACCTCGTGGCCAGCTCGGCCGGGCTCGGCGTCTCGAAGCCCGACCCGGCGTTCTTCAGCCGGATCGCGGAGGGCCTCGATCTCACACCGGCGGCGATCGCCTACGTCGGCGATCGGGTCGACAACGACGTGCGGCCCGCGGCCGCGGCCGGGATGCGGGCGATCTTCATTCGCCGCGGGCCGTGGGCCCATCTCCAGGCGAGAGACGGGTGGCCGGCCGAGGCGGCTGCCACGATCGATTCGCTGCTCGAGCTCCCCGAGGTCGTTGCCAGGCTCGGCTGAGCCGCCGAGCGCTTGTCCGCTCAACGGCCGACCCGGCCGTGCGCCGCGCGTCAGCCGCGTCAGCCGCGCCCGCCGCGCCAGCCGCGCCCGCAGCGCCGCAGCAGCGCGTCAGCCGCGCCCGCCTCGCAGCAGGAGCAGCAGCCCGAGGACCACGAGCAGCGCTGGCAGGACGTAGGCGCCGACGTCCGGCACCGCGATCTCGGTCGAGGCCAGGAGCACGAGGGCCGCCCCGGCGAGCGCCTGCCAGCCCCAGCCGCCGCGGCCGGCGGCCCGGACGAAGGCGATGAACAGGAGGGCGATCCCGAAGGCCAGGGTGCCCCAGCCGGCCCCCAGGTCGGTCGCCGTGGCTGCCTCGTACGTGCCGGGCAGCGCGGTGGCGGTCAGGAATGCCCCGAAGTAGAGGGCAACCGTCCCCCGGGTCACCACCCAGGCGAGGAGCGAGGCGAGCCCGGCGGCGAGGACGGCGATGTTGCCGAGGTCCCCGTAGACCGAGTTCTCGAGGATCAGCAGCGCGCCGAAGATGACGAGGAAGACGCCGATCCAGCTGAGGTGCGGCCGCCGGGCGTCCTCGTCGCCCCATTGCCAGCCGTAGACCCGGACGGTCGGGCCGCCCGCGGGCACGGACGACCCTCGATCGTCATCCATCGACATATCCAGCCCTCCCGATCCCGTTCTGTCCGCTCGCGCTTCAGGCAGGGTTCGTCACCGTCCCCGCGGCGCCGGCGGCGGCCTCCGCTGCCTCGCCTTCGCCATCGCCCTCGTCCTCCACGTGGCTGAAGCCGAGCCGGTCGGCCAGCCGCCCGAGGATACCCGGCGCCCACCAGTTCCACTCGCCGAGGAGGCGCATCGTGGCCGGCACGAGGAGGACCCGGACGACGGTGGCATCGAGGAACACGGCGAGGGCCATCCCGACCCCGATCGACTTGATCGTCACGACGTCGGCCAGGGCGAAGGCCGA
>MGOD01000056.1:1150-4178 GCA_001795245.1 Chloroflexi bacterium RBG_16_70_13 | reverse complement strand
CGCGCCGGTGATGACGCCGGCCGTCCGCGACAGGCCCTCCGCGACGGCCGCGGTGTTGTCGCCCGTCCGGCGATACGACTCCTGGATCCGCGACAGGAGGAGGACCTCGTAGTCCATCGACAGCCCGATGAGGACGGCGAACATGATGATCGGGTTGCCGGCGATCGTGAAGCCAAGCGGCTCGAAGCCCAGGAGCTCGTGGAGGTTGCCCTCCTGGAAGATCCAGACGAGGGCCCCGAAGCTGGCCGACAGCGAGAGCAGGGTCATGACGACGGCCTTGAGCGGGATCGCCAGCGACCCGAAGAGCAGGAAGAGGATGAGGGCCGAGGCCAGGAGCGTCGTTCCGACCGCCCACGGCAGGCGGTCGTTCTGGGCGACGAGGAAATCTTCCGACACCGCGGCCGTCCCACCGACCATCACCCGCTCGATGCCGTCGCCGGGGTCTACGCCGCGGACGCGCGGCACGACCGCGGTGCCCTCGGGCGTCGTCGGCGGAAGCGGGCTGATGGCATCGAGGCGGGCGGTCGAGCCTCGGATGTAGGCCTGCTTGAGTGCCGCGACCGCGGCCTCGAGCTGAGGCGGGAGCGTCCCCGCCGGGGCGGCGTACAGCTGCGCGACCTGCCCGGCATCGAGGAGGACGCCGGTGGTCGGATCCTGGATCGTGAACGGACCCTCGACGCGGTCGATGCCCTCGATGCCCTCGAGCGCCGCCGTGTAGGCCATGACGGCCTCGATACTGGCGGAATCCGTGGCCCCGGCCGTCGTATCGAGAAGGATCGTGATGGGGTTCGTCTCACCGGCCCTGAACTCGGTGGCGAGGGCGACCCAGGCATCGCGGCTCGGGACGCCGGCCGGGTAGACGGTCGCGTCCGGCACGCCCTGCTGGAGCCGGAAGAACGGCGAGCCGGCGAGGAACAGGACGGCCAGGACCGGCACGAGGACCGCGAACGGGCGGCGCATGACCGCGTGGGCGACCTGCTCCCAGCGCGAGTGCCGGACCGTCGGCTCGTCGCCCACGATGCCGACGCGGCGGAGGAGCGATCGGACGGACAGGGCGTTGACGCGCGGCCCGAGCATCCCGAGGACGGCCGGCAGGAAGGTCAGCGAGAAGATGACCGAGGTCAGGACGACGACTGCTCCGCCGACGCCGATCGAGCTCAGGGCGGAGGCTTCGAACCAGAGCAGGCCGGACAGGCCGATGGCCACGGCGACGCCCGAGAAGAGGACCGCCTTGCCGGCCGTGCCGACAGCGATGGTGACCGCCTGTTCGACGGTCCGGCGCTTGGCCAGCTCCTCGCGGAAGCGGCTGGTGATGAAGAGCGAGTAGTCGATCGCCAGGGCCAGCCCGAGCATCGTCGCGATGTTCAGGACGTAGATGCTCATCTCGGTCTGGCGGGCGAGAAGGTTGATGATCGCGAGCGAGGTGGGGATTGCGAGGCCGGCCACGAGGAGCGGCATGCCGGCCGCGACGAGCGAGGCGAAGACGAGGATCAGGACGATGGCGGCGATCGGCAGCGAGACGACTTCGGCCCGCTGGAGGTCCTGCTCGGACAGCTCGGCCGAGTCCTTCTGGATCGGCCCGAAGCCGGTCAGGCCAAGGCTGTAGCCGGCCGGCGGAGCGAGCTGGTCGGCGATGTCGTCGACGACCTCGACCGATTCGTCCTCGGTCATGTCGAGGCCGATGAGGACGTACGTGGCGTCGCCCCTGACGCTGATGAAGCGATCGTCGCCGGTCTGGGCATAGCCGGTGACTTCGCCGACCCGCGCATCGTCGCCAAGCTTCGCGACCGTCTCGCCGACCGCCCTCTGGAACTCGGGCGAGCGGGCATCCGCGCCGGGGGTGTCGGATCTGATCACTGCGATGAACGCCGTCCGCGAGCCGCCGAACTCGGCTTCGAGGCGGTCGGCGACAGCGGCCGACTCCGACTTCGGGTCGAGCCAGCCGCCCGAGCTCAGCTGGTCGGCCGTCCCGGCCGCGAGGGGCGCGGCGGTGGCCGCGAGGACGAGCATGACGAGGAGGACGATCCGGCGTCGTCGGTAGACGAACGCACCCCAGCGGCTGAACATCGCAGATCCTTCCGTTGTGTTGTGTGTCGGCGCCGCCCGCAGGCGGCACGTTCGGCGGCGGTGATGGCGGTGTTACCGGCCAACAATAGAGAATGCTCATTCTCCTTGTCAAGCCTCCGGTGGTTGCTCCTCCAGCCGCGGTGCGCTAGGATGGAGAAGCCATGTTCTCCAACATCGGTCGTATGACCGGAATCCGGCCTCGAGCCGACGTTCGTTTCGTGGATGACCGTCGCCGTCATACGAAGGCGGCGGGAGCGGCGGCAGCGGCGGCCACGGCTGCGGCGCCGTGACGGATGCACCGGCTGCCACGAGCGCGGCGACGGGCGCGGCGGCAGGCTTGGCCATGGGCGCGGCGGCGGAATCGGGCTCCACGTGCCTCGCGTAAGCGCCGCCCACGAGCAGGAGATCCGCGAGCGGATCGTCGCCGCGGCGCTCCGGGTCTTCGGCGAGCGCGGCTTCCACGGCGCGACGATCGCCGACGTCGTCCGCGAGAGCGGCCTGTCCGTCGGTGCGATCTACACCTACTTCAAGGGCAAGGACGATCTCTTCCTCGCGACCTGCGACCTTGCCTCCGGGCGGGGTCTGGGCGAGCTCGCAGCGCGCCTCGCAACCGGCGCGTCGATCGCCGAGAAGCTGGCCATCGCGGTCGGCTTCTACTTCGACAGCACCGAGGACGAGACCGCCGGCGACGCCGGTTTCCTCGTCCAGGCCTGGGCCCAGGCAGACGCCGAGCCCGCGGCCAGGGAGATGCTCCGCCGCCGCCGGGAGCAGCTGGTCATGGCCGGCGCGTTCCTGCTCGAGGAGGGGATGGCCCGCGGCGAGCTGCCGCGTTGGATGGACGCCAGTGCCGTCGCAAGCGCCTACATCGCGCTCCTCGACGGGATGCTCCTTGCCCGCGCCGAGCAGGGCGACGCCTTCCGGCGATCGGAGGCCGAGCACTGCGCCCGCGAGATCCTGACCC
>MGOD01000056.1:775-1081 GCA_001795245.1 Chloroflexi bacterium RBG_16_70_13 | reverse complement strand
TCCTGGGCGCCGAGGCCGCGGCCAGGGCTGCTCGCGCGGCGTCGTAGACTCGCCGGCGATGTCGCCATCGCCGCACGCCCACGTTCAGACCGTCCTTGGACCGGTGGACCCTCCTGCACTCGGCTTCACCCTGCCCCACGAGCACACCGCCATTGCGCTCTGGCACGTCCCGAACCGCTGGGACTACTGGGAGCTGACCCGCGACGAGCCGATCGTCAGCGCCGAGCTGGTCCGCTACCGCGATGCCGGCGGTACTGCCCTCGCCGACCTCACCCTGCCGGGCGTCGGGCGCGACCCGGCCTGGCT
>MGOD01000056.1:0-702 GCA_001795245.1 Chloroflexi bacterium RBG_16_70_13 | reverse complement strand
GGCCGAGGCGCTCATCGATCGCCGCTCGGTCGACGACCTCGCCGACGAGCTCGTCCGCGAGGCGGAGGAGGGGATCGCCGTCGCGGGCCTCGATGTCACCGTGAAGCCCGGGATCATCGGCGAGATCGGGACCGACAAGCCGTGGCTGTCGGCCCGGGAGGAGCGCGTCCATCGGGCGGTCGCCCGGGCGTCGCGCCGGACCGGCCTCGCGATCTCGACCCACGCCGTGATGAGCCCGGTCGGGCTCGCCCAGCTCGATGTCTTCGAGGCCGAGGGCGCCGATCCGTCGCGGGTCGTCATCGGCCATGCCGATTCCTACCCCGTTCTCGAGCATTACCTCGAGATCATCCGCCGCGGCGCGAGCATCGAATTCGACTTCCTGGGCATGACCTTCACGCCCCAGGAACGGCATGGCGAGCCGCGCGTCATCGACCTGCTGCTCGAGCTCCTGTCCCGCGGCCACGCGGACCGCGTCCTCCTCAGCCAGGACGTCTGCCACAACCAACAACTCCGCCACTACGACGGCAACGGCTACACCTACCTCCAGGAGACCTTCCTGCCCCGCCTCCGGGCCCGCGGCGTCTCCGCCGCCGAGATCGACCACCTCACGATCGCCAACCCGACGCGCATCCTCACCATCGGGTGACAGCACGCCGAGCGAACTCGAAATCATCTCGCGAGGTATCGGGTCGTTGCCAACCG
>MGOD01000055.1:10993-12475 GCA_001795245.1 Chloroflexi bacterium RBG_16_70_13 | reverse complement strand
ACGGCCTCGGCGGCGGCAGCCTCGGGTTCGGCAGCCTCGGGTTCGGCAGCCTCGGTCTGGGAGGCCTCGTACGCGGCGATCGCATCGTCGAGGCTCTCGCCGGGGCCGAGTCCCTGCAGCGCCGGCTCCGCCGCAACGGGGACCACCGTCTCGGCCTCGCCGGCGGCAGCGGGCGCCTCGATGGCGGGGGCCGCGTCGGGAGCCAGCGCCGCAGCGACCGGCATCTCCGCGACCGGCTCCTCGGCCGGTGGTCGCGCCGTCGCCCAATCCGGGAGGGAATCGGCCGCCCCGCCGTCCACTTCCAGCATCGCGGGCGACTCGACCGGTGCCACGAGCTCGGCATCGGCGCGGGCCACGACCTCGGCCTTGCCGACGAGCTCAGGCTCGGGCTCGGGCTCAGCCGCGACCTCGGGCTCTGGCAGGACCTCCGGCGCGGGCGCGGCCTCCGAATGCCAGGCGGTCTCCGCGGGCGTCGCGGTCAGCCGCAGGAGGCGCTCGAGATCGACCTCCGTGGGCGGCGCGATGTGCTCGTGCGCGACGATCTCCGCCTCGGGCAGTGGAGCACACGACAGGCAGCGCGCGTCGACGCCGTTCCAGCAATTGCCGCAGGTGTACTGGCGGCACGACATGCAGAAGTTGAACGTCCGATGGAAGGCGTCGAGCTGCTGGGCCGTGGCCTCCCGCTCCACGTCGGAGCGCGCCGCGGCCATCGCCTCGTCGAGGGACGAATCATCGGACAGGACGAAGTTCTTCAGGCCGCGCCCGAGAATGCGGATCCCGCCCATTCGCTTCTGGCGCGGGGCGGTCGACTCGAACGTGTAGCGCGTGCCACACCGCTCGCAGAAGGACTCGGTGAGGATCTCGGTCATTGGCCCCCCGGCCAAAGTGCGTGGTTCGGGACGGCAGCCCCGTTGGCGACGGTCCGTGAGTATAGACCACGATTTCACGCGGCCCCCCCGGCAGCAGGTACCAGCCGCGACTGCCACCGGTACTGCGCCGGGCCGAGCCGGCTCCTCTGGTAGGCTCCGGCGAATGCGACCGCTGTCGGCCGTCGAGCGCTTCTTCGAGCGCCTCTTCGAGCGACCAAGCGCCCGGCTCTTCCGAGCCCGCCTCCACCCGGTCCAGGTCCTGCGGGCGGTCGAGCGGGCGATGGAGCGCGAGCGCCGGGTCGAGGCCGGCCGGACGGTCGTCCCGGACCGCTTCACGGTCCGCCTCCACCCGGTCGATCTCGCCGGTCTCGCGCCGGCCGATGG
This sequence comes from Chloroflexi bacterium RBG_16_70_13, assembly GCA_001795245.1. Lineage (GTDB taxonomy): Bacteria > Chloroflexota > Limnocylindria > Limnocylindrales > CSP1-4 > UBA5189. Next base: position 11,222 of record MGOD01000055.1, on the reverse strand, counting down.
CCTGCCGGTCGAGCTGGCCAGCGGGGCGCTCGCCTTTGCCCGAAGGCACGGCTACGCGCTCGGGGCGCGACCGCGGGTGGCCGTCATCCCCGACGGCGCGAGCCATCCCGGCGAGGCCCACGTCGAAGCCCGGTACTCCGACCCCGCCTCCGGGCCCGATCTCGGCGAGGTCGAGGCCGCCGCGAACCGGACCCGCGTGTTCGTGGTCCCCGCCGCCCGCGGCCCGCGG
>MGOD01000055.1:10130-10975 GCA_001795245.1 Chloroflexi bacterium RBG_16_70_13 | reverse complement strand
CCGCAGCGGGCCTCGCGACGGATCGTCGCCGACGGCGGCACGCTCACGATCGGGCGGGCCGAGACGAACACCCTTGTCCTCGCCGACCCGCGGGCCTCACGCCACCACGCCCGGCTCGTCGCCCGCGACGGGCTCCTCATCCTCACCGACCTCGACTCCACGAACGGGACGCGGGTCAACGGCGATCCCATCCACGAGCTGCCGGTCGGCGCCGGCGACGAGATCCGGATCGGCGACTCCGTGATCCGCGTCGAGGCGATCGACGACGGGGTCCATCAGTCAGCGCGGGAGCCGGGCGCAGAGCTCGGTCGCCTCCTCGTCCTGGCCTCGCCGGGTGGCGAGCCGGCGGTCGGCGCGGCCTTTTCGCTCGATGCCGTGACAACGCTCGGGCGGGACGTCAACAATACGATCGTCGTCGACGACGAGTTCGCGTCCGGTAGCCATGCCGTGCTGACCTACCGCGGCCGGGCCTGGTATGTCGAGGACCTCGGCTCGACGAACGGGACGTTCGTCAACGGCCAGCCGGTCGACGGCATCGCCGCCATCGGCTTCGGCGACGAGCTCCAGCTCGGCAATGTCCGGCTCCGCCTCGAGCGCGCCCGGAGGTGACCCTCACCGCCGCGCCACGAATCCACCCCCGGCTCCGGCGGCGCGAGCTCGGCCTCCTGGTGATCGCCGGCCTCGCCCTCGCGGTCGGGAGCATGACGCTGGAGCTGACGCGGCGCCTGGCGGCGGGCGACGAGGTCGCCACGGAACCCGGACTCCCGTTCGCGAACCCCGCCGCGCTCGCGATCTCCCTCGGCGCCGTCTTCGCCGCCCACGCGATCCTCGTCCTGACCGGCCGG
>MGOD01000055.1:5815-10104 GCA_001795245.1 Chloroflexi bacterium RBG_16_70_13 | reverse complement strand
CCCGACGGTCGGCCTCCTCGGCGGCATCAGCCTGCTGCTCATGGAGCGCCTGCCGCAGGACCTCGCCGGCGGCCTCGGCCTGGGAACCACCCAGCTGGTCTGGCTGACGACCTCGATCGCCGTCATCACCGCGATCGCGGCGTTCATCCGGAGTGACGCCTGGCTCCGCCTCTACAAGTACACCTGGGCGGCGTTCGGGGTAGGCCTGCTGCTGCTCACCTTCGTCCTCGGGCGCGAGGTCAACGGCCAGCGTCTGACCCTCGCCATCGGTCCTTTCAGCGGGCAGCCGTCGGAGCTCCTCAAGGTCATCCTCGTCGTATTCCTGGCCGGCTACCTGTCGGAGAACCGGGCCCTCCTCGTCGAGCAGTCGACGCGCCTCGGCCCGATCCGGCTCCCGCCGCTGCCGTACCTCGCGCCGATGGTCGCGATGTGGGCGATCGCCCTCTCGGTCGTCGTCTTCCAGCGCGACCTCGGCGCGGCCCTCCTCTTCTTCGCGGTGTTCCTGCTCCTGCTCTACGTGACGACCGGACGGGCCTCCTTCGTGGCCCTCGGCCTCGTGGCATTCGCCGCCGGCGGGGCGGTCCTGTACGAGATCGTGCCGCACGTCCGGACCCGCGTGGACATCTGGCTCGATCCGTTCGCCACGGCGAGCGGCGCAGGCTACCAGGTCGTGCAGGCGCTCCACGCCTTTGCCCGCGGCGGGATCCTGGGCACCGGCCTGGGCGCAGGCCTGCCCGAGGTGGGCTCCCTGCCCCCGGGCGGGATCCCGGCCCTCCACACCGACTTCCCGCTCGCGGCGCTCGGGGAGGAGATGGGGCTCATCGGGGTGATGGCGATCCTGGGGCTGTACCTCGTGGTCATCGAGCGCGGTCTCCGGATCGCGGCCTCGGCGGCGGACGACTTCCGGGCGATCCTCGCCGCCGGCCTGAGCCTCGTCATCGGCGTCCAGGCCTTCATCATCGCCGCCGGCGTCCTGAAGCTCATCCCGCTCACCGGGATCACCCTGCCGTTCATCAGCTACGGCGGCTCGTCCCTGCTCACCAACGGCCTCGTCGTGGGGCTGCTCATCGCCCTGTCCGACCGCGGCGTGGGCCCGCCGCCCCCCCCGACCGCGCAGCGGGGGCTCCGCCGGGTCTTCGACCGGGGGGCGGCATGACGCTCTGGAGCTCCCTCGGCGGCTCGGCCCAGAGCAATGCGGCCCGGGAGCCGGCCCGCCGGCCCGGCATCGGGACGACACTCGGCCGGATCGGGCTGGCGATGTCGGTGGCGTTCGGGGCTCTCGCCGCGGGCGCCGGCTACTGGCAGGTCTTCCAGGCGTCCGAGCTCTCGTCGGCGCCCGACGATGCCGCGGTCATCGCGGCGAGCCGGCGCGTCGTTCGCGGCGAGATCACCGACCGCGATGGCGAGCGCCTGGCCTGGAGCGTCGAGGATGAGAACGGCGAGCCCTATCGCGTCTATCTCTCACGCTCGCTCTCGGGGGTCGTCGGCTATGCCTCGCGGACGTACGGAACCGCCGGCCTGGAGCGGGCCTTCGACGCCGAGCTGTCGGGCGTGACCGCCGCCGACCCGGTCCAGGACCTGCTCAAGAAGTTCCGGGCCGACCCGTCCGATCCGCAGGCCCTCCGGACGACGCTCGTGGCGAGCCTCCAGCAGGCGGCCGTCGGCGCGCTCGGCGACGACAGCGGGGCGGTCGTCATGGCCGACCCCCGAACCGGCGAGGTCCTGGTCCTCGCCTCGACCCCGATCTACGACGCCTCGGCGATCGCCGACCCGGCGACGTCGACGGCGACATTCCAGGCCCTCGCGGCCGACGACGTCGGCCGGCCCCTCCTTCCCCGGGCGACGCAGGGCCGCTACGTGCCGGGCTCGGTCTTCAAGATCGTGACGGCGATCGCGGCGCTGGGCTCCGGCGCGGTCGACGCCACGACGACGTTCGAGCAGCAGCCCGCGGCCGAGGAGGACGGCCTTCTCGTCTCCGGCTTCCGCATCCGCGACGGGCATCACCCCAGGACCGGGACGCGAGCCCTCGACTTCATCGAGGCGACCGAGGTCTCCTGCAACATCTGGTATGCCCTCGCCGGCCTCGAGACCGGTGGCGACCGGCTCGTCGACTGGGCGGGACAGCTCGGCTTCGGGGCGGCGCTGCCGTTCGACCTCCCGACGGCCGTCTCGCAGGTGACCGGCGGCGACGGCCCGGCGCCGGGTGGATTCCTCGACGACGTCGAGCTCGCGAATGCCGCGTTCGGGCAGGGCGAGACGTTCGTGACCCCGCTCCAGATGGCGCTCGCCACCTCGGCCGTGGCCAACGACGGGGTCATCATGCGACCGCACCTCGCCCTGGCCTTCAGCGGCAAGGCCGGGACGACGACGATCTCGCCGGAGGAATGGCGACGGGTCATGCCGGCCCGGATCGCCGACCAGATCACCGCGGCCATGGTCGAGGCCGTGAACGGCGATCTCGGGGTCGGCTACACGACCGGGGCGCAGGCCCCGGGCCTCACGGTCGCCGGGAAGTCGGGGACTGCAGAGCTGGGCGGCGAGGGCGAGCCGAATTCCTGGTTCATCGGCTTCGCCCCGGCCGACGATCCGCAGGTCGTCATCGCGGTCGTCGTGGAGCACGGCGGCCGGGGGGCCGCCCGGGCCGCGCCGATCGCGGGGTCGCTGCTGGCGGCCTGGAAGGCCTGGGCCGGGCAGTGACCGCGGACCCTGGTTCGGATCGTGGCGACGGCCGACCCGGCCGCCGGCCGCTGCTCGAGCGCCTCGGCCTGGCGGGGATCGCTGCGGTCCTCGTCCTCCTGTTCGGAGGCATGGCCGTCGCCTCGTGGGTCGGCGGCGAGCTATTCCTCGCGATCATGGCCGGCATCGGTGCGCTTATGACCGCCTGGGCCGGCGCGAACACCCTGTTCCGGGGCTGATCGCGGCGACGTCGATCCCGGGCCTTGCTGAACCCCGCGACCGTTGGGATCCGGGGCCTTGGTTGAGCCCGTGTCGCTGGCAACGTCAAATCGGCCCTTAGCGGGTCGATAAGGCCATGTGGAAGGCCCAGAGGGACCGCGGCCGTGCGCGGCCGCAACTCACTCCTGCGTGCCCCGACCGTGTGGGGCGACCTTATGGTCTCGCCAGCCCCGGATTCGACGCTGTGGGCGTCACGGCGAGGCGTAAGGCTTGCGCGTGGGTGGCGTGCCCGCAACCAGCGCGTGACGGAGGCGACGCCCTTCACCCTCAGCCAGACGGGCCCTCGAACGCCTCGCGAGATTCGCCTTGACGAGCGCCCGCCCGGGTCGGCGCGAACACGCTCTTCCGGAGAGGACGCGCTAGAGGCCGCGGCCCTCCAGGGCTTCCTGGATCGCCTTGCGGAGGACTGGCAGCCCCGGGTTTGAGGTGCCGACCTCGACCCTGACGCCGACGATGACGTTCTCGACCGCGATCCACTCTCTGGTGTAGAGCCCGTCGGTCAGGACCCGGCACAGTTCGCCGGACTCGGTCTTGCCGACAAACCCGGACGCGGTGAGGTCCTGGTCGACGCGCTCGCGCGCCGCGACCGTCGGGAATACGAGGATCGTGTGAATGGGGGTCTCGCCGGAGACCGTCCAGCTCAGCGGCGGGTAGGGTGGGCGACAGGGCTCGGGGGCACCACCAGGCTGCGCGCCTGGCCTCGGTTGTTGGCGCCAACCGGGGATCAAGACGTCCCCCAACGAGGCTTGCAGCGCGCCCTGCAGACGCTGGATGGCGTCGACCGGCCCGATCGGCCCGGCGGCGGTGACTTCGTCCCCGGTCCAGACGACGGCCTCGATGACCGCCATGGCCTCGCACGCCTCGCGGGTCGCGGTCTCGCAGAGCTCGGCCTTTGCATCGTGACGGTGGACCCGCACGACGACCGGCCCGGCGGGCATCGACGGCCAGGAGTCGAGGAAGAGGGGACTATCGCCGTGATTGGCCGGCCCATCGGTCAGCCATCGGGTGTTGCACCGAGGCCCGAACGGCGGCGGGGTGCCGACCATGTTCACCAATGCGCACGTCTGCCTAATCCCACTCCAGTCGACCGTCCATGCGCCGAGCAGGAACGGCGCGTCGTCCGTCGGGGCAAGATCGAGCGACCTGATCCGAAGCACGGGCTCACCGTCGATCTCCATTGGAATGCCGTCGCCGTAGCGAACCTCGATCACGCCGGTGGGCTCGGGAGTCGGCGAGGCGGCAGGCTCGGAGGCCGTGACCGAGGATGATGGACCGGCGCTGCCGGTGGGTTCCGTGGCTGGGCCTGCGAGCGACGGCAGCCGGCTGATTCCGGC
>MGOD01000055.1:5434-5767 GCA_001795245.1 Chloroflexi bacterium RBG_16_70_13 | reverse complement strand
GCGGCGATGCCTCGCGCTGCCCGCGGACGCGCCCGGGCCCGGGCCGGCCGGAGCGGCGCCCGCCGGAGGTCGAGCTCGTCCTGCCGAACCTCGCCCTCGAACCAGGTGGCGAGGTCGGCGTGGAGGCGAGCGTCGTCGACGTCGGACCCGCGGTCAGTCATCGTCGAGAGTCTCCCGGAGGCGCTGCAGGCCGACCCGGAGCTGCGAGCGGATGGTGTTCTCGGAGCGGTCGAGGGCACGGGCGACCTGGGGGACGGTCAGCCCGGCCATGTGGTGGAGGACGATCGCCGCCCGCATCCGGGGCGGCAGGCCTCGGATGGCGTCCCTGATCGC
>MGOD01000055.1:334-5425 GCA_001795245.1 Chloroflexi bacterium RBG_16_70_13 | reverse complement strand
GGGCGCGATCCCGGCGACCGGGACCTCGACGACGCCGCCGCGCAGGTGCAGCCCGCGCCGCAGGCGCCGCATGACCCGGAAGGCCTCGCGGGCCTGGATCGTCAGGAGCCACGATCGGAGCGAGCCCGGATCCCGGAGTTGGTGGACGTTGCGGAGGGCCAGCTCGAACGTCGTCTGGACGAGATCCTCGGCCTCGATGGCGTCGAACGTGATCGCCCGGGCTGCGGCGAGGAGGACCGGCGCCTCCCGCTCGAAGGCCGCGCCGAGCGCCACCGCGTCCACCGGACGTGGAACGGCAACGGGCGAATCCGCGTCCGGGCCGGTGGCGGCCCTCGGCCCGCGGAGGTCAAGCCGGGGCCGGCGAGGCATCGCGATGGCGATCACACCCTTTCAGAGGCAACGGCGGGCTGGACCGGGTGAGTCGGGCCGGCGACACATTGGCACACGGCCGGGGGCGGCCGTCACGCCGAGAACCTATCGGGCGTCCCCGGCGTACCATCCATCGACGCCGCGCCCCGACGCGGTGCGGCCACTCCACAGTCCCGACCCGAGGAAGACGGATGACCAAGATCCAGGAGACGGGCGACCGCGTCCTGTCGAACGTCGAGCGCGTGATCGTCGGCAAGCATCGCGAGGTCCGCTTCGCCCTCGTTGCGCTCCTCTGTCGGGGCCACCTGCTCATCGAGGACGTCCCCGGCACCGGCAAGACCGTGCTCGCCAAGGCCATCGCCAAGAGCCTCGGCTGCAGCTTCCGTCGAATCCAGTTCACGCCGGACCTGCTCCCGTCCGACGTCACCGGCCTCTCGATCTACAACCAGAAAACCCAGGAGTTCGAGTTCCGGCCGGGACCGATCATGAGCCAGGTCGTCCTGGCCGACGAGATCAATCGGGCCACGCCCAAGACCCAGTCCTCGCTCCTCGAGTGCATGGAGGAGCGCCAGGCGACGATCGACGGCACGACCCACCCGATGCCCGATCCGTTCCTCGTGATCGCGACCCAGAACCCGATCGAGTACGAGGGCACGTTCGCCCTGCCGGAGGCGCAGCTCGACCGGTTCATGCTCCGCATCAAGCTGGGTTACCCTCAACAGGTCGAGGAGATCGTCATCCTCGACGAGCAGAAGCGCCATCACCCGATCGACGAGCTCGACGTCGTCTGCTCGGTCGAGGAGCTCCGCGAGATGCAGGAGGCGGTCCGCGAGGTCTACGTCGACCCCAGCGTGGCCGAGTACATCGTTCGCCTCGTGGGCGCGACCCGGACCCATCCCGACGTCTACCTCGGCGCTTCGCCGCGCGGCTCGATCGCCCTCTACCGGGCCGGCCAGGCCCTCGCGGGCCTGCTGGGCCGCGACTACGTCCTGCCGGACGATGTCAAGGCCCTCGCCGAGTCGGCACTGGCCCACCGGCTCATCATCAAGACCAGCTCGTCGATCCACGATATCCATCCCGCCCAGGTCGTGGCCGAGCTCCTCGAGACGACCCCGGTGGAGGGGATCACGCCAACCGGCTCGGGCGGGTCGGCCCGGTCCGGCGGCCCGCGCGAGGTCGCCGCCCGGACCTCGGCCTCCGAGGCCTGATCGGCCGGGCGAGGGCGACGTGTCCCGGCTCCTCCGCCGGCTCCAGCTCCTCGTCGTCGGCCTCGTGCTGGTCGTCGCGGCGTTCTCGACCGGACTGTCATTCCTCTTCTACCTCGTCTATCTGACGATCCTCGTCGTCGGCGGCGCGTACGTCCTCACCCGCCTGGGCCTGTCCGACCTCGAGGCCGGCTACGCCGTCAGTCAGCTGTCAGGCCACGTGGGTGACCGCCTCAAGGTCACCTACACCCTCCGCAACACGAGCCGCGTCCCGAAGCTCTGGCTGGAGGTCCACAACCCGACGTCGCTGCCGGCCGGCCTGCCGGGCCGAGCGATATCCCTCGGCTCGGAGACCGAGCGGTCCTGGCTCGTGCGGACGCCCCTCATCAGGCGCGGCCACTTCCGGGTCGAGCCGCTCCAGATCCGGACCGGGGATCCGTTCGGCTTCTTCGAGTCCTCGGCGGCGGTTGGGACCGGCGTCACGGTCGTCGTCTATCCGCGGGTCGAGGCCCTGCCGCTCTGGAAACTTCCGGCCGCGAACATCGACGGCAGCCACGCCATGCCCGAGCGGACGCTCCAGACTACGCCCCTCGCGACGGCTGTCCGGCCATGGGCTCCCGGTGATGCCTTCAACCGGATCCACTGGAAGGCGACCGCCCGACACGGCGACATCCACGTCAAGGAGTTCGACCTCGAACAGACCGCCGACGCCTGGATCATCCTCGACCTCGACCGGGCCGGCCAGGTCGGCCGGGGCGACGAGTCGACCGTCGAGGTCGCCGTCCGCGCGGCCGCATCGATCGCGGACAAGGCGATCCGGGAGAACCGGGCCGTGGGCCTGACCGTCAACGCCCATCGCCTCGCCCAGCTCCCGCCCGACCGCGGCGGCCGCCAGCACCTCAAGATCATGCAGCTCCTGGCAGCCGTCGACGGCGACGGGACGTCGCCCCTCTCCGAGGCGCTCGTCGCGACCGTGCCGCGGATCCGGCGCGGGATGACCGCGGTGGTCATCACCCCGTCGCTGGAGCGGGACTGGGTCAAGCCGCTCGCCACACTCCGGTCCCGGGGCGTCGGCTGCGTCGTCGTGAGCTTCGATGTCGGCGAGTTCGAGCGGTTCATCTCGGATGACACGCCGCGACCCGGCCCGGCCGCGGCCCGGCCGCATGAGCCGGTCGAGCCACCCGATCCGGTCGCGGAGGCCGCCCGGGCCCAGCGGGTCCGCGCCCTCCGCCATGCCCTGTCCGAGTTCGACGTCACCGTCTACACCGTCCACCCAGGCGTCGCGCTCGGCGCGGCGCTGGCCTCATGAGCGACGCCCGACGCGAGCCCGGCGCGGTCCGGGGGAGCCCCGGCCCGCACGAGCCGGGCGAGGTTCGTGGGCCGCGGGCCATCCGTGCGCCGCGCGAGCTGCCCTGGCGCCGCGGCCTGCCCGAACCGGAACCGGAAGAGGTGGAGACCGGCCCGTCGTGGTGGTCGCGCCTCCCGCTCCGGCCGGCCGAGGGCTGGCTGACGCTGGTCTTCGTGGCCGTCATGATCGTGAGCCTCGGCTGGTCGATCGACGACGCCAGGTGGGTGGGCGGCGCCGGCGGGCTGACCGACTTCCTGCCCCTGGCCGGCCTCGCCGGGCTCCTCGTCGGGTTCGGCGGCCCCAAGCTCGGCTGGGGTCGCTGGACGACCCATCTCATCGGGGTCGGCTTCGCCTCGATCGTGATCCCGATCATCGCCGGCGGGATCGTCCTGGGCGATTCGGTGAGCGGCTGGGGGCCGGTCGAGCTGACGGCTCGCTACCGCGAGGCGGCGACCGTGGTCTATAGGGTCTGGGTCGACCTGGCGGTCGAGGGGCGCCCGCTGACGAGCGAGTACGGCCACTACTTCATCGCCTTCGGGACGGTCTTGTGGGCCACCGGCCAGTTCGCGGCCTACGCCGTCTTCGGGCACCACCGCGCCCTCGATGCCGTCATCGTTGCCGGCCTTGCGATCCTCGCGAACATGTCCCTGACCCAGAACGACCAGCTCCGCCTCATCGTCCTCTTCTCCATCGGTGCCCTCGGGCTCCTCGCCCGGTCGCATGCCTACGACGAGCGGGTGACGTGGATCCGGCGCCGGATCGGCGACCCGGCGAGCGTCGCCGGCCTCTATCTCCGGGGCAGCTCGGTCTTCATCGGCGGCGCGGTGGTGGGCTCCCTCCTCCTGACCACAACGGCGTCGTCGGCGCCCCTCCAGGGCCTCTGGCGCGACGTGCCGGCGGGCCTCGTCGAGTTCACCCAGTGGCTCCAGCGCTATGTCCCGCTCGGTGGCGACTCGCGGAACCCCGGCATCGTCACGTTCGGCGACCAGTCCGCGATCAGCGGCGTCTGGAGCTCGAGTGACAACGTGGCGTTCGAGGCCCAGCTGCCGGCGGGGGAGGAGGAACCGTTCTACTGGCAGGCGGGCGTCTATTCCGACTTCGAGAAGAACGCCTGGACGGTGGGCACGACGCGGACGGTCGAACGCGACGCCGGTGCCGACCTCCTCGCTGGCACCCCTGACGACGCCTCGGGCCGGATCGGTGTGCGCGAGGTCAAGATTGTCATCCGTCCCGCCGCCTCGACCCTGCGTTCGCTCGTCCTGAGCCCGCAGACAATCGAGTCCATCGACCGCGCCGCGACCGTCAAGATCACGGGGCCGGGCGCATTCTTCACGTCGGTGCGGATCAGCTCGACCGATCGCTACACGGTCACGACCCTCGTTCCTGTCGCCGGCAACGGGGAGGGGGAGACGACCGCGAACCGGCTCCGCGTGGCGAGCCGGGAGTACCCGGCCGAGATCGCCCGGCTGTACCTGGCGGTGCCGGCCGGCTCGATCGGGCCGGAGGCCGCGGAGCTCCTCGAGACGATGCTCGCCCTGGCACCGGACGACAACCCCTATGACGTCGCCGCCACGATGGAGACCTACCTCCGCAACAGCCGGAACTTCCGCTACGACACGAATGTTCAACAGGAGTCCCAGGGGACCTGCGACGGCCTCTCGACCGTCGAGTGCTTCGCCCGCATCCGCGCCGGGTACTGCCAGTACTACGCGAGCACCATGGCGATCCTCCTTCGCGAGGCCGGCGTCCCGACCCGGCTGGTCCAGGGCTTCCTTCCGGGCGACCGTGACGAAGACGGGACCGAGGTCGTCCGGTTTTCGGCGGCCCACGCCTGGGTCCAGGTCTACTTCCCCGCCTACGGCTGGGTTGACTTCGATCCGACCGGCGGCAACGTCGCCCAGCGAGGCCCGCTCCCGCTCCCGTCCGGACCGCCGGCGACGGCGACGCCACGGCCGACGTTCAGCTTCGGACCGGACGGGCCGGTCGAGAGCGACCCGGAGATCAATCGGAGCCCGGGGCCCGGTGGGGGCGGGGGGACCAACAGCCCGCCTCCGCCTTCGGCCGGCCCGTTCGTGGCGATCGGGGCCCTGCTCCTTGTCGGGGCGCTGGCCCTGGCCTTCGCCGCCTGGCGGCGAGGACCGCGGGCGATCCATCCCGACCGGGCCTGGG
>MGOD01000055.1:0-264 GCA_001795245.1 Chloroflexi bacterium RBG_16_70_13 | reverse complement strand
CGGGGCGCTCGGCGACGCACTGCCGATCGCGCGGCCCGAACTGCGGACCGTGGCCGTCGCCAAGGTCGAGATCTCGTACGGGCGCCGCGACCTGTCCAAGGAGCGACTCAAGGCCGTGGCCGAGGCCCATCGCCGGCTCCAGCTCCGGCTGCTCCGACTCGCCTTCCGGCGGCCCCGGCGCCGCAAGTAGGGCGCGGCCGGGGCGCACGGCGGCAGGGCGCGGGGGGTGGCGCAGCCGGGGCGCGGCCGGCGCGAGCGGCCGGC
>MGOD01000054.1:29208-32080 GCA_001795245.1 Chloroflexi bacterium RBG_16_70_13 | reverse complement strand
GGATGATGGTCGTACCGAATGCAGGTGATCTGAATGACCGACGCAACCCTCGCTCGACCGGTCGAGGCGGAAGCCCGCCTGCGGGCGAAGAATCAATTGACGCTTCCGGAGGCCATTGCCGAGGCGCTGGATGCCCGGCCCCACGACGTGCTCGTGTTCGAGGCGGATCCGCGGGAGCCGGGGAGTGCGCGGGTCCACCTCGTCAAGCACGAGTTCGCCGGGAGCATGACGGGGACGTACGGCACGTCCGAGGATGTCATCACGTTCGTCCGCGAGGAGCACGCTGCGTGGGCCGAGTAGCGATGCGCGGGGCTGGGCCCTCGTGAGCCTGGTAGGGCTGGTCGCTGCCATTCCGGACGGCGATCGGATCCTCCTCGACACGACCGCGGTCGCGGCGTACCTCGACCGGGCCGAGGCCACGCATCCGATGACGCGGCACATCCTCGAGGACTGGGTGGCGTCGGGCCGTAATCCGGCGGTCCTCTCGATGATCACAGTGATGGAGCTGTTGGTGCGACCGCTTCGAGCGAGCCCGCCCGGGCATCACACGCTCCTCGCCTTCATTCGGAACCACCCGAACCTCGAGGCCGTGCCCGTCGACCTCCAGGTGGCGCAGGACGCTGCCTTCCTGCGCGCGACGGCCCGCCTGTCGCCGCCGGATGCGCTGGTGGTCGGGACGGGGCTGGCCGCCCAGGTTGGCCACCTCGTCACGAACGACCGGAAGTGGTCGACGAAGCTCGCCTCGATGACCGATCGCGTCCGGGTCGTGATGCTCTCGGATCACCTGCCGTTTCCGTGACCGGGAGGGGCCTTGCGCGCGAGCCCAGCCCGTCAGGCGTGGATCGCGTCGAGTTGGATCCGACCGGCACGAGGATCCGGACGATGCCCCAGCGGATGCGCTGAGGCTGACCATGGCCCCCCGAGGCGTCATGCTGGCGTCAGCCGACGGGCGCCTCGCGAAGCGACCGGAGGTAGGCATCCTCCGCAATCCCGAGGACCTCCCAGATCGCGATGTCCTCGTCGACCTCGGGCCAGTGAACAGACATGCCGCTCGGTCCGACCGTCCAGTGCCCTCGTTCCGAAGGCGTCGCTCTCTCGAGGCGCGATGACGTCGAGATCGGCAGGCTCACCTCGCGGTCCTGGTCCAGCTCGAAGATCAGTCGATCGTCGATCACCCTGATGGCCCTGATTTTCGGTGGTGTCATCACGATGCCCGCCCGCAGATGGTGTCGATCGCCTCGATCAGGGAGGCGCGCTCACCCTCGACGACTCTCCTGATCCGGTGGAGCTCGCGAGGACTGTACCCCACGTGCTCTGCGAGCGAAACCGGCCTGAGCCAGAACTTGGCCAGGCCGTCGTTGCCGTCGACGTGGACGTGATGGGGTTCCACGCAGTCGGACATGAACATGAACAGCCGATAGGGACCGGCACGGAGCAGCGTCGGCACGAGCGTCCTCGCGACAAGCGGAAACGGCGGGCGCCAAGGCTATCGGTCGGCCCTCATCTGGCGATCATCGCTGCGCTCGGCCTCGAGCCAGCGGCCGACGGCACCGATGCCGCCAGCCATCGGTGAGTGCTGACCGGACTGAAAGGGTACCGGCACGGTTCACGCCCTTGCCAGCAACCCAGAAACCCAGCATAGTGGCCCGGTGAAGGTCACCCTGGACATCGATGCCGACGTGTACCGGGCGGCGAAGGTCGAAGCCGCGCGAACCGATCGGAGCGTCCGCGACATCGTCGAGGAGGCGCTCGGAGCCTGGCTCGCCGCGGCCGAGGAGGCCGAGGACCGCGAGTCGGCGGCCGCCGCCCTCGAGGAATACCGGCGTGATGGGGGCGAGTCTGCCGAGGCGTGGTTCGGCCGCGTGGCCGCCGAGACGGCGGCCGCCTACGGCGAGCCCTCGCGGCGCCGCGGCGCGGGGTGAGCGGAGGGCGCTACCGGGTCGAGCTCGCCCCCGCGGCGCAACGACAGCTCCGGAAGCTCCCGCCGGGCGTGGCTGCGGGGCTGCGTGGCCCGATCCTTGCCCTGGCCCTCGAGCCGCGACCGCCCGGCGCGACGAAGCTCGAGACCTCGGACTTCTGGCGGATCCGGATCGGCGACATCCGGGTGATCTACGCAATCGACGACGCGGACGCCATCGTGATCGTGCTTCGGGTCGCCCGCCGCTCCGAGAGCACGTATCGCCGGGTTCCGTGACGCTCGGAGGTCAAGCCGTGGCTCGAGGACGTGGCGGGACGCCTCAGAGGTAGCCCTCGGGCACCGGCCCGACCACCTCCATCGCGTTGGCCCGGGCGATCTCGTCGAGTCGTGCCGGATCGACGTCGCCGCTCGTGATCGCGGCGCTCAGGGCATCGAAGTAGCCGACCATCGCCGCCGGCGCGTAGAGGTTCAGCTTGCGGCTCGGCAGCGGCCCGACCCGGAAGCCGTGGCGCAACCCGCTCGGGATGTAGATGAACGACCCGGCCGGGCAGTCGAACTCGTCGGCCTCGACGAAGATCCGGTACTCCCCCTCGAGGACGAAGAACGCCTCGCCACAGTCGTGGTGGATGTGCATCGGCGGCCCGAAGTCGGCCGGCTCGGCCGCCTCGAGCAGCGAGAACGCGTTCCCGGTGTCGTCGCCGCTCACCTTCAGCGACATCACGAAGTTACCCAGATCGATCGCCCGTCCCTCGCCGGGCCGCAGCACGATCGCGGCGCGCTGGTCGGCGGTCATGCAACCCTCCCCGTCACTCGATGGCCTGGCCGCAGCCGGGTGGCGTCCGGCCAAACTGCTCCAAGAACCGCTCAGTCACGGGAGACCTGTCACCTCCAGTCGATCGCCCGGACCTCGACCGGCTCGCGGACGCCCTTCAGCGCGACGGCACGGGGCTCGCC
>MGOD01000054.1:28783-29123 GCA_001795245.1 Chloroflexi bacterium RBG_16_70_13 | reverse complement strand
CGCCACGTGCACTCCCTGGCCGGCGAAGTTGCGGCCGCGCCGGGTCGCCTCCGCCGTGTGGAGCCCGATCCGGACCCACGGGGCGAAGCCATGCTCTCGACGATGCCGGGCGAGGCGCCGCTGGATGTCGACGGCGCAGGCGATCCCGTCGCTCGCCCGCTCGAAGGCCACGAAGAAGCCGTCGCCGGTGTGGCTGACCTCGTCGCCGCGGTGGGACGCGAAGGCCGCCCGGAGCTCGCGGTCGTGCCAGGCGAGGACCTCGGTCCAGGCCTCGTCGCCCATCACGCCCAGGAGGTCGGTGGAGGTCACGATGTCGGTGAACATGAAGGTTCGGGTCACG
>MGOD01000054.1:28323-28655 GCA_001795245.1 Chloroflexi bacterium RBG_16_70_13 | reverse complement strand
CCAGGAGATCGCGGCGGGCCGTCGTCGGGTCGCCGTCGGCGGCGAGCGCCTCGGCGTAGTGGAGGCGGGCCTGGGCGCTCTCGTAGGGCAGGTCGGTCGTCTGCCACAGGCGCCACGACTGGCCGAGGATCGGCGTCGCCTCGGCGGCCTTCTCCTCGCCGAGGAGGAGCTCGCCGCGGGCGGTCATGGCGCCGGCCCGGAAGAGTGGCCGTCCGTAGTCGGTGGCGATCGTCTCCAGCTCCTCGACGGCCAGGCGAGCGGTTTCGAGGTCACGCGACGCGAGGGCGATCTCGACCTGCGCCGGCAGGAGTCGAGCGCGGGTAAGGGGGTCG
>MGOD01000054.1:15403-28278 GCA_001795245.1 Chloroflexi bacterium RBG_16_70_13 | reverse complement strand
CGCGCGATCGACTTCCCGGCATCCGCGACCTCGCCCCGGGCGAGCTGCAGGAGGGACAGGCCGGGCTGGGCGTCATGACCCAGCTCGTAGGCTCGGTCGAAGGCTTCCGCGGCCCCATCGAGGTCGCCCATTCGGAGGCGAATCTCGCCGATCGCGTACGGGGCATAGCCGACGGCGTCGCCGAGCCGGTACTGCTCGAGCTCCGTGCAGGCCTGGCGAGCCTCCACCTCGGCCCCCGCCCAGTCCCCGCGGAGCATCTTGAGCTCGGCCCGATGGACGCGGCAGACGCCGGGATAGCCGCCCGAGCCGTTGCGCTTCATCCAGCGCTCGCCCTCGTCGGCCCACTGTGCGGCCCGTTCCAGGTCGCCCGCGTCCCGACAGGCCGCGATCGCTGTGCAGAAGATGTCGCTCGCGACGCGCAGGTCCAGCTGGCCGCTCGCCGCCGCCGCGGCCGCCTCGTCGATGAGGGTCATGCCCTCCTGCCACCGCCCGGTCAACATCAGGGCGTAGCCCTTGAGGCTGACGCCGAAGTAAAGGGCCGACGGGTTGTTCGTGCGGCGGCCCAGGGCCATGACCGCTTCGAGCTGCTCCAGCGCCTCGTCGTGGCGCCCCTGGATGAGGGCGTTGAAGGCGCCGAACGTGGCGAGCCAGGCGTGAGACGACGACTCCGGGATGTCCCCCAGGAGTCGGGCGGCCTGCCCGAGCCACCCGCCGCCGACCGATTCCCGGCCGCTGCGGAAGGCGCGGTAGGCGAGCTCCATCGCGACCTCGGCGCCCTCGGCGGGGCGCCCGGCCTCGATGTAGCCGGCAAAGGCCCGTTCGAAGGCCTCGGTCGCTTCGTCAGGATGGCCGCTCCACCACTGGGCGTGGCCGAGGGCCAGGAGGTCGTCGGGGGAGAGGCCGCCTTCGCGGTCGCCCGCGATGAAGGCCTCGATGGCCTCGGCCCACGCGTGGCGCCCCGCGGCGGCGCGCCCTCGCTCGAGTGTCTCGCTCACGGCCGCGGCGTCACGGCATCGGCATGGCGCTGATCCGCGCTGTGTCTCGCAGCAGAGCCGCCAGCGGTGGTGCGTGCCATGGCTCCCTCCTCGCCCGGTCAGGGTAGCGCCGACCGCCCTCGCGGAACAACACGCATGCCGCTGTGGGGCGCCAAGGACCAAGGACCCTGGATGCCGCCTACTTCTGCTGGTCGGCCGGGAGGATCGTGAAGGCGCCGCCTTGGAGCGGGGAGACGGTCCGGAAGGCACGCTCATCGAAGGTGAGGAGGCGGCGCGTGGCGTATCGCTCGGCGATGACCACGAGCGACGCGCCGGCCAGCCCGAGCCGCAGGTCGCGGTAGCGGGCGACGACGTCGCGAGCCGCCCGGAGCTGGGCCCGGTCCAGGCACTCGACGACGAACGTGCCCTCGGCCAGGTCCTCGAGGAAGGCGAGCTCGACGTCCGGCCCCAGCCGATCGAGGATCAGGCAGTCCGCCTCGGCGACCGCGAGCTCCGTGGTGACCAGCGTCTCGCGCTCGTGCTCGAGGATGGCCCGAACGGCCTCGTGGCGCGGTTCGTCCGCATCGGCCGGGCGTAGAGTGCCCCGGCATCGACGACGAGCGCCATTACCGTTGGCCCATTGCCTTGCGATAGAGCGCCTCCGATGTCCAGCCCACCGCCTTCCCGCCGCCGCCGCGACCGGCGGCGAGGCTTCGAAACGACCGCGGCTGGGCCTCGATCTCGGAGATCACCTTGCGAACGCCCTCGCGGATGAGCTCGCTCGGGTGCGGTCGCAACTCCGCGGCCGGCCGCGACCTGAACATCTCCTGAACGTGGCCTGCTAGCCTCGCGCCGCTTCGGGTCACTTGCCAGGAGGTGCCGTGATGGGCGGGACGGCCGAGCCCAGGATCCAGGGGCGCAGCTCGACGATCGGTCTGGCGGCAGTCACGATCGCCGCGCTCGTCTGGGGAGCGTCGGGGCCGCCGGCGGCGGCCATCATGGCCCCGCTTCCGGGCCCCGTCTCGCAGGCCCTCGGCGCGCCCGTCGCCGACGCGACGTTCATCGACATCAATCCTGACAACGTGGGTCCCTACCCCGGCCAGCCGGCTGCCGGCATCCCGGACTGCTCGGCCCCGTGCGAGAGCGGTCGCGACGGTGGCCGCGTCCATAACCTGTCCGCGGTCCCCGGCGACGCGACGACGTACTTCGCGGCCAGCGAGGTCGGCGGGCTGTTCAAGTCAACGGACGGCGGATCGAGCTGGTTCCATCTCGACGGCTACCTGCCCGGGACGGCCTGGGACGTGGCGGCTGCCACCGGTGGCCAGCGCGTCGTGGCGACATCGTTCAACGAGGGCCGTGTCGACCTCGCGTCGGTCCTCCAGGTTTCGACCGACGGCGGCGCGACGTGGTCCGGCCAGCTTCCGGCCGCGCCGGCCGGCTGCTCCGTGAATCGCACGGACCAGCCGTCGGCGTTCGGGATTGCCGTGCGGCCGGGCGCGAACGACATCCTCGTCGGGACGAACTGTGGCCTCGCCCGGAGCCCCGACGCCGGCGACACCTGGACGCGCTTCGACCCGACGCCGAACAACGCACCGTCAAGCGTCTGGGACGTCGTCTCGCTCGCCGGCGGGCTGACCTACGCCTGCGGCGACGACGGGCTGCTCGTGTCGCCGACGGGCGCGGAAGGCGCCTGGACACGACTCGCTCACCCGAGTCCCGGGAATCCCTTCTGCTCGATCGCGGTCTCGCCCGAGGAGTCGAACGTCGTGTTCGCAATGTTCGCCTTCCCGACCTCGTACGGCGAGGTGTTCTCGGCGGGAGGCGGCAACCTGGACCAGGGCGTCGTCGAATTCGACGCCGGCGGCACGCCGACCGGTGTCACCTGGCTCACGCTCCCGAACCCTGACGCGTCGATCGGTGTCAAGAGCCGCCTGCCGTTCGTCGTCACGAACGACCGCGCGACCGGCTACGACGTCTGGGCCGGAATCGGCAACGTCGTGCGAGGCACCTGCGCGACGCCGGCGACCCTGCCCTCGCCGACGACCTCGCGCTGCAGCGCCTGGTCGGCCACCTACACCGACAGCAATGGCCAGCTGCCGCAGCAGGCCCACGGCGATTCGGGCGACATGACCTTCGACCCGACGCTCGCCGTCGACGCCTGCCCGATCCACTACTCGTCGGACGGCGGCATCTACCGCAACGCCCGGGCGAACGACCCCCTGACCTGCCACGACCCCTTGTTCCAGGGTGCGAACGCTGGCCTCCACGCCTTCCTGCTGTGGGACATGGAGGTCGTCAGCCTGCCCGGCGCAGACGCCGAGGATCTCTACTTCGGGACCCAGGACAACGGCCTGTACTACAGCGCGGACGCGGGCAAGGGCGCCCCGACCTGGGCCCATGCGATCGGCGGGGACACGTACGACTTCGCGGCCGACGCGGCCGAGGTCGCGGCGTCCAGCAACGGCGGCGAGATCATGGCCGGCGACCGGGGGTTCGTGAACATGACCCTGGCCGCGCCCGGGGGTACCCCCGCCACCATCCGGGCCAACCCGCCGCTCGACATCCCGGAGTTCATCGCGGCGGCCGGCGGCGGCCGGTTCATGACGGTGATCTCGGTGGCGACCTCCTGGAATAGCTCGGCGATCCCGGTTGGCGTCTACGACACCACCGACATCTCGAACGCGCCGTTCCAGACGCCACTCGGGACGTGGCCATCGAGCCGGCCGCCATGCCACATCGACATCGGGACCGGGGCGTCGGGGCCGCAGCCGTACGTGCTCGCCGGCCGCTGCTTCTGGCCCGACAGCGGAGCTAGGACCCCCTTCGCGGCGGACGAGCTGTGGACGTACCGCGAGGTGTCGCCGGGCGTCTCGGGCTGGGTGGCGATCCCGGTCCCGCCGAAGCAGCCGGGTGATCCGGTCCTGGCGGGCGCGGGCTTCGGGCTCATCGCGGTCGACCCGGCGAACGCCAGCCGGCTGTACGCCTCGGTCGTGCGCGACGGCGCGCCGCGGATGATGCGCTCGACCGACGGCGGTTCGAGCTGGACGTTCGACGCAGAGCTGTCCGACCTCATGTCGGGTGGCGGCACCTTCATCGACTACCCGGCCGTGACGGGCGACGGGATCTTCCCGTACCTCCAGCCGCAGTTCGTGGCCTTTGATCCGTTCGATGCCGAAATCCTCGTTGCGGGCGGCGCGTCGTCCGGGGTCTTCCTCTCGAGCGACGCCGGCCTGACGTGGTCGCTCCTCAGCGACCCGTTCACGCCGGGGTCCAGCGGAATCCCGCACCTGCCCCGGCCGCAGTTCGCGAGCTTCGATCACGACCTGGCCGGGACCGTGCGGGTCTACCTCGGGACCGGCCGTGGCGTCTGGCGCGTCGAACTGCCGGCCGCCGACCTGTCGATCACCAAGGGCGACGCGCCAGATCCGGCCTTCGCCGGCGAGCAGCTGACGTACACGCTCACCGTCACCAACAGCGGGCCGACGAGCGCGACGGGCGTCACGGTGGTGGACCACCTGCCATCCGACGCGGACTTCGAGGCCAGCTCCGCCCCGTGCGTCGAATCGCCGGCCGGCACGCTCACCTGCAGCCTGAGCACGCTCAACGCCGGCAGCGAGACCAGCTTCACGGTGACCGTCGATCTCCCGGCCGATCTCGTCTACGGGAACGGCGGACCGAAGAGCATCGTGAACGGCGCGACCGTCTCCGGCTTCCAGCTCGATCCCAACCCGTCGAACAACAGCGCCGCCGCGACCACGCTCGTGAAGGCGAAGGCAGACCTCGCCATCGTGAGCTTCGTGGCCCTCTCGCCGCCGACGGCGGTCGTGATCGGCGATCCGGTCCAGCTCACGCTGCGCAAGGTGGTCGCGAATCTCGGGCCGTCGTCGCCGGTCGACGTGGCCGTGTCGCGCTTGGCGACGGCTCCGGCCGGCTCGTCGGTCACGCCCACGATATCCTCGGAGACCGCGCTCGCCGTGGCCACCGGCGACCCGAGGACCATCGACGAGACGTTCACGATCACCTGCGGCACGCCCGGGCTGGCTACCTTCGGGTTCGCGAACTCGATCGCACTGGCGGACTCGGACGACATCGATCCGGACCCATCCAACAACGCCGCAGCCGCGAGCGTCACCGTCGACTGCATGGTCCCGGTCGCGATCAACATCCAGCCGGGCGGCTTCCCGAACTCGCTCAACCTCAGCGGCCAGGCGGCGGTCGCCGTCCTCACCACCGAGGCCGGGGAGTACGGATTGCCGCTGGCATTCGACGCAACGACGATCGACCCGTTGAGCGTCCGCTTCGGGCCGGCCTCGGTCCTGGCGGGACCATCCGGCGGCGCGCCCGAGATCCACGCTGCGGGCCACATCCAGGACGCCCGCGAGCTCAACGAGAAGACCCGCGATCGCGACCTGGACATGGTCCTCCACTTCCGCGTCGCCGACAGCGGGATGACCCTCGCCGACGTCGAGGCGTGCGTGATCGGGACGTTCACGACCACCGCCGGAACGTTCACGTTCTACGGCTGTGATTCGGTGAAGGTGACTCCCTGAGCCGAGATCGCGCGGTCATCAGGCCTTCGTGACCCCCGTCGGCGCCGCACGACTCCGGCGGGCACCAGCCGCGCCCCTGGAGCGTCAGGTGATCGTGCATCGGAGACTGATGGCCGCGCTCCTGCCCCTCGGCCTGCTTGCCGCCTGTGGCGAGCCGGCCCCGAGCCCCCAACTCGTCGGCATCACGACCGAGCCCGCTCCCGCCGACATCTGCATGGAGGCGCTGATCAGCGGCGTCCTCGTGCCGCACGCCGGGTGGGGGCTCGCTCTCCAGACCCCGGGGACCGGCGAGCTGTCGCGGCCGGTATTCCCATTCGGCTATCGCGCGGCGGTCGATGGCGATCGCGTCGCGCTCGTGGACGAGGACGGTCGCCTCGTAGCCCGGACGGGCGATCTCATCCAGTCGAGTGGCGGCTTCGTCGGCGGCGAGGGCAATCCGCTCGTCGTGCTCTGCGACGACACGATCATGGTCGTTGGCCCAGGAGCCTGACGATCGGCGCCGGGTAGACCAGCGACAGCCCGAGCCAGGCAGAGCGCACCGAGCAAACCGAGGGCCCCATCCGCCTGGCGTGTCTGATTCCGGTGCCACCGTCTCATCGGGGTCGGCCAATGTAGCCTGTCAACCACCGTCGGCGTTCGGCCTTGACGCACTGCGAATCCCGCAGCATCATTCGCACATGCGAAGCACCAGTGTGATTGCCGAGGCCAGGCTCAGAGGTCGGAACCAGCTCACCCTGCCGGACCCCGTCGTTCAGGCGGGCGGGCTCGCCGAAGGGGAGCGGGTCGTCGTCGAGATTGACCCCGCCGATCCCGACACCGTGCGCCTCCATCGGATCCGGGCGAGCTATGCCGGTACCCTGCGGGAGGTGTATGGCGATCCCGTCGCGGCCCTCGCCGAGGAGCGGCAGGGCTGGGAGTGAGCGTCGACTTCGATGGGCTGGAGCTAGCTGTTCCCCCGACGGCCCTGATTGCCCTCGATGCCTCGGTGACACTGGCCTACCTCGTCGGCACGGAGGCGGTGAGCCCTGCTGCGACGTGGATCTTCGACGGCTGCCTCTCGACGGGCCGGAATCCCGGCCTCCTCTCCACGCTGACCGCCGCCGAGCTCCTCGTCCGTCCCTTCCGGGCCGGCGACGCTGCCGTCGGCACAGTCGAAGGATTCCTCCGGTTCATCGGCTCGATCCGCCTCGCCGACGTGACCTACCCCATCGCCAGGTCGGCCGCCCGCATCCGGGCAGCGACCGGGATCTCGATGCCCGACGCCATCGTCATCGGGACGGCGCTCGTGCACGGCGCGCGCGTCCTCGCCACGAACGATCGCGGCTGGCCGGCCAGCCTTGCCGCCGAGACCAACGGGCTGCAGATCGTTCATCTGGGAGCGTTCGTCAGCGCTGGCGCCTGATCCACCGCCGTCACGCCGGTCCCGATCGAGCAGCTGCCCGAGCCGCCGTGGCTATGACCGGATTGTGGCACTCGAGAGGGGTTCGTCCGGGTTCATGACCGTCGCCGTCATATGACACCACCCAGGCCGTCCCGAGAATCCCGGGACCGGCAGGCTTGCGCAGCCGCCCGATCGGCGCATGGCGGGCGGGGGAGCCGCGCTAATCCGCGAGTGAGCGCCCGCCCGTACCCTTGGGCCGTGCCCCGACACCTCGATCCCGCCGCCCTCCTCGCCGACCTCGACCCGGAGCAGGAAGCCGCCGTCCGCGCCGTGACCGGTCCGGTCGCCATCCACGCCGGCGCCGGCAGCGGCAAGACCCGGGTCATCAGCCGCCGCACGGCCTACGCGATTGCGACGGGCGCCGTGCCGGCCGAGCAGGTCCTCGTCGTCACCTTCACGGACAAGGCGGCGAAGGAGATGGTCGAGCGCCTCCACGCCCTGGGGCTGCCGGCCGTCACGGCCCGGACCTTCCACGCCCACGCCCTGAGCCAGCTCCGGCATTTCTGGCCGGCCCGCCACGATGGCCAGCCGCTGCCCGAGCTCCTCGACTCGAAGGCGGTGATCGTCGGCCGCCTCGCCCGCCAGCTGCCGGGCCACTACCGTTTCACCCCTTCGAAGGACCTGGCCGACGAGATCGAGTGGGCAAAGGCCCGCCGGATCACGCCGCGAGCCTACGAGCGCGAGGCGGCGGCCGCCGGCCGCGAGCCGCCGATCCCCGCCGACCTCGTCAGCCGCGTCTTCGTCGACTACGAGCGGGCCAAGACCCGGGCCGGGCGCATCGACTTCGACGACCTCCTCCTCGAGACCGTCGACCTCCTGGAGGCCGACGCCGACGCCGCGGCGACGGTCCGTGCCCGGAAGCGCTGGTTCAGCGTCGACGAGTACCAGGACACCAACCCGCTCCAGCAGCGGCTCCTCGAGCTGTGGCTCGGCGAGCGCGACGACCTGTGCGTCGTCGGCGACGAGGACCAGACGATCTACACGTTCACCGGGGCTTCGTCCGACTTCCTCACCGGGTTCGTGACGCGCCACCCGGGCGCTCGCGAGATCACGTTGTCGCGGAACTTCCGCTCCTCGCCGGAGATCCTCGAGCTCGCCAACCGCCTGCTGGCGGCGGAGGGTCGACGGAAACGCCTCGTGCCCACGATGACGGCCGGGCCGGCGCCCTCGATCCGCCGCTACGCCGACGGCGAGGCCGAGCTCGCCGGGCTGGTGGCCGGGATCCGGGCGCTGACCGTTGGCTCCACGGCCGGCGGCGCGCCCGAGCAGGCTTCCGTGTCCGAGATCGCCGTCCTCGTCCGGATCAACGCCCAGATCCCGCCGATCGAGGCCGCCCTGACGAAGGCCCGCATCCCGTTCCGGGTCCGCGGCCAGCGCTTCTTCGAGCGCGGCGAGGTCCGCGACGCGCTCCGGATCCTGCGGCGGCTGCCGGACGACATCGTCGGCTCGCAGCTCCTGGCCGCCCTCGACGCCCGGCTTCGGGCCGACCTCGGCTTCGAGGCGGACGGCCAGGGTGGGGGAGCGGAGGCCCGCGAGCGGACGGCGAACCTGGCCCTCGTCCTCGAGATCGCCGCCGAGGCCGTCGCCGCCCGCCACGACATCGATGCCACCGGCCTCGTCGCCGAGTTCGACGCCCGGGCCGCCGCCGAGGCCGAGGGCTCTGGCGACGGCGTCAACCTCCTGACGTTCCATCGCGCGAAGGGCCTGGAGTGGGATGCCGTGTTCCTGCCCCAGCTCGAGGAGGGCACCCTGCCGATCCGCCAGGCCGAGACCGACGAGGCGATCGCCGAGGAGCGGCGCCTCCTCTACGTCGGTCTCACCCGCGCCCGCCGCAGCCTCTCACTCTCCTGGGCGGAGCGGCGCGAGACCGGCCGCCGCCGCCCCAGCCGGTTCCTGTCCGCGCTCGAGGGCCGCCAGGGCCGGCCGCCGCACGTGCCCGGCCAGGTCACGATCATCCCCGGCGCCCCGATGAACGCCGGCCGTGCCGCCCGCGCGGCGAGCGGCCGCGGCGATGACTCGCCGCTCATGGCCGCCCTTCGCGAATGGCGGACGACGACCGCCCGCTCCGACGGCGTGCCCGCGTACGTCGTCGCGTCGGACGCCCTCCTCATCGAGATCGCCGATCGCCGCCCGACCACGATGCCGGCCCTCGGCCGGATCAAGGGCATCGGTCCGTCCAAGCTGGCCCGCTGGGGCGAAGAGATCCTGGCGATCACTCGCGCGGTGCGGTGACGCCGGCCTTGCTGGGCATGCAGACGGCCGAGTGCGACCGCGCTCTCGTCGAAACGCACCCCCGTTTCTGATGCCCGTGCACGCATCGACCGTGGCGCGGCGGCACCGCTCGGATCCGATGCGCGCACGGGCATCGAGAATGGATGTGGTTCTCGGCGTGGGTGGAGCGCAACCTGTCATCGCGGCGCAGCGTCGGACGGGTATGGACTCGCGCCCGGGCGTCCGAATCCGATTGGCCACGGCCTCGGTCGCGCTCGTCGTCCTCCTCGTGGCCTGCGGCAGCGACGGGACGCCCACCCCGCCTACCTCGGTCCGGGTGACGACGGCCGCCGCACCTGCCAACGCCTGCATGGACGCCCTGATCACCGGCATCCTCGTGCCGCATGCGGCCTGGGGGATCGGCCTCCAGACGCCCGGAACCGGCGAGCTCACCCGGCCGATCTTCCCGTTCGGCTACTCGGCGGTCGTCGACGGCGATCGGCTTGCGCTCCTCGACGAGAAGGGCCGGCTCGTGGCCCACACCGGCGACCTCATCCAGTCGGGAGGCGGCTCGATCGACCCGGGATCAGTCGTCCTGTGCGGCGGCATCGAGGTCGTCCCCGGCTGACGCGTGCCGTCGACCTCGATCCGCGTCGGCCGGGCCCCCCTCAGCCGCCGACGAAGCTGAGCCGGACGGTTCGGACGTCGTTGTCTTCGTTCGGGTCGAGAAGGGCGATCGATTGCCACGTCCCCAGCGCGAGACGGCCGCCGATGACCGGGATCGACACCGACGGGGACGCCAGCAACGGGACCACGTGATCCGCGCCGTGACCGGGTGAGCCGTGCCGATGGCGCCACCGATCGTCGCGCGGGAGCAGCTCATCCATGGCCGCGACGAGGTCGGCATCCGAGCCGGCCCCGAGCTCCATGACGACGACGCCCGCCGTGGCGTGCGGCACGAAGACGTTTAGGAGGCCGTCACCCTCACCGGCCACGAAGCGCTCGCACTCGGCGGTGAGATCGAACAGCCCGCGGCGTGTGCCAGTCCGGACAGTGATCTCGGTCGACTTCACCACCGCATGCTACGTGCCCGGGGGTCCCGACCAAGCCGGACCACCGCACTTTGGCCCGCCACCCGCTCGTCCGCGTGATGCGTCCACGGGCATCAAGAACGGACATGTCGTCCGGCCGGGGCGGCGAAGGCCGGGTCGCGCGAAGCCCCTGGGTCAGGCGCCCTCGAAGTCCCAGCGCGTCTGGGCCACAGGATCGTCCTTCTTGAACCCGAAGACCTTGTGAGCTCGGAGGCGGTAGCAGCGGACGACGCTGTCCTTGCGGTCCTTCATCTTCAGGTGCCCGTCGCCGACCTCGTACGGGAAGGTGTTCCGATACTTCGAGGCGATCGCTTCGACCACGACCTGGAGTCGCCCGAGATCGATGACCTCCTCGGCGTCGGCCTCGACGACGACGTCGGTGCCGGTCATCCCGCTGCAGCCCGTCGTCAGGACGCAGTGGGCATTGGCGGCCAGGTTGCGTCGCCTCTGCTCGTCGTCACCGGTCGTGACGTGCATGGCGTCATCGACCCACACGCCGGCCATCGGCGTCACATGCGGCCGACCGTCGCTACGGACGGTCGAGAGCCAGTAGATCTGGGCCGATTCCAGGAGCTGCCGCGCCTCCCACCATGGTGTCGGCGACGCCGCGGGGTCGCTGAATGCGGGGTCGATCTTGCCGATCGGGTCACGGACGGGGGTCATCGTGGACATGGCTGGCCTCCTGCCCGGAGCATGGCGATTCGACGGCTGCGACCGTTCTTCTGGACGGCTGCCGGCCATCGCAGGCACGTGACATTCAAGGCCGCCGCACCCGCGCGCGTATGACATCAACCGCGTGGCGCCCGCGCGCATGACATCGGCCCGGTCCGGCGAGGCCGTCCGGCTCTGGCGCCCGGTGCCCGGCGCTGCTTCGATGGACGCACCCACGGGCGCCCCCGACGTGGGCAGACCATGGCCAGCGCGGGAGGTGCGCCGATGTTCAAGAAGATCCTGCCGTTCGTGATCGTCGCGATCGTCCTCGGCGTCGCCCTCAGCGTGCTCGTCGCGACACAGCGGCTGGGCTGCACGCCATCGGCCCTCGGCCGGTTCGTGAAGCGCTTGGCGGACCTGCCGATCGAGCCGGGCGAGCCAAGCGATCCCGCCGGGGCCAACGCGCCGGAAAGGGCAGCCTGACCGAACCTCGTCGCGGAAACGCCGAAGCCCCGGCCGGCCGGCCGGGGCTTCGGCTAGTGGAGTGCCAGTCTCGCTACTGCACGGGCACCACGTCGGCCTCGCCCGGGACGAGCGACAGGAGCGTCGTCCAGAGCGTGCCGTCGCCGCCGATCGTCGTCGACATCGGGATCGGCAGGCCGGTCGCGACCTCGTCGCAGTCGAACGGGAACGAGCCCCAGGCGCAGGCGTTGATCGTCCCGCCGGTGGGCGCCTGGAAGACCTCGACCGTCCACCAGCTGGCCTCGTCGAGCTCGGTCACGTAGAGCGTTCCGTCCGGCCCGAAGTTGAGGTCGACGATCGAGGTGAAGCCGTCGGCGACGACCTCGCAGGCGTCGCTCGTCCCGCACTCGGCGTGGAGCGTACCGGGCTCGATCCGCCAGACCCGCGACTCGCCGGTCGGCGCCGGGAAGCCCTTGAGCTCGCTGACGTAGGCGGCGCCGTCAGGCCCGATGACGGCGTCGGTGGCGACGGCCTCGGTCGGGATCATGTCGGGCAGGTTGCAGAAGTCGGGCGGCCCGGCCGGGCAGCCGAACAGCGCCTTGATGTTCGCCGTGGAGCCGAGCTCCGTGGGGAGGGTCGCGATCCAATCCACGTGACCCTGGCCCGTGATGTAGAGGACGGAGTTACCGCCGGCATCGGCGACGAGGACACCGCCGCCGTTGAGCACGGTCAGGCCGAAGGGGTTCGAATCGACCTCGGCGGGATGCGGGTTCACATCCGCCTCGAAGGCGAACAGGTCGGCGACCAGCGCCGCGTGGCCACTCGAGATCCGGTACAACGAGGCCGCGCCGGTACCCGGCGGGCCACCCCCGGTGATCGCGAAGGCGTTGCCGACGCCGACCGCGCCGACGTCCGTGGCGCCTGGCAGGGCCGCGAACAGCGTTCGCTCGCCGCCGCGGATGGCGACGATGCCCTGGGTCGCGTCGGCGACGAGCAGGCTGCCGTCCTTCGTGGTGGCCAGGCCGAACAGGACCCCGAGGTCGTCGGCCGATGGCTTCGCGGCCGATACGGCGGCCGGTCCCGCGAGCAGGACCGCGGCCGCGCCGAGCGCGAGGATCGCGGAACGTGGGCGACGGATGACGCGCGACATGCGATCTCCCCTCCGAGGGTCGTCGACGCGCGCCCGCGGGATCGGGCGCGGCGCCTCGGCGACAAGCCGCATCCTCACCCCGCGGGGCGTCATGGTCAACCCGCCGGGGCCGCGAATCCGGGCCGTGAAACGGGGGCGCGCGAACGTCACCTCCATGCTTGATGCCCGTGTGCGCATCGGGGCGGTCGTGGCCGGCGTCGTCGCCCGCCCTCCGATGAGGGCGTGATGCGTACACGCGCATCAGAAACGAAGGGTCGTTTCGTCGGGGCTCGACGGTGGCTGCGAACGTGCCGCCCCGCCTTGCGAACGTGCCGCCCCGCAGTGCGAACGTGCCGCCCCGCCTTG
>MGOD01000054.1:14267-15364 GCA_001795245.1 Chloroflexi bacterium RBG_16_70_13 | reverse complement strand
GAGGTGGCACGGATCCCGGATCGGGGGCACCATGACCGGATGATCGAACTCGGGGCTCGATCTCGCCGTCGATGGCAACCGCCAAACGGTCGTGCCGCCCCACGGATCGCTCGTGCGGCGCTGGTCGCCCTCCTCATGGCCGCCGCCGCCCTCGCCACCCCGCCGACGGGTGCCGCAGAAAGTGGTGCACCGCCGCACCACGGACCGGCCCTGCAGGGCCTCTCCCCCTGGACCGGCGGCGTCAACCTCTACCGCGACGGCGTCTTCACGACCCAGGCGTCGTGGCTCTACTGCACAGCCGCGGACATCCAGATCATCCGGAACATGATCGAGGGCACCGAGGACCATGCCTCCTCGGCCCAGACCACGTACTTCGACTGGATGCGGACGAAGAACCGCTACGATCTGCCGCTCAGCGCGGGCGTCGATCCGGCCGGCTGGACGGCCGGAATGCGCCACTTCGTCGACGATCGCTACCGGCTCGTCTCGAGCACCTCGTTCGGGTACAGCCTTCAGCTCGCGGTCCAGCGGATGCGGGCGACGAACATGCCGGTCGCTCTCGCCGTCGCGCACGGCAACCATGGCTGGGTCCTCAACGGCTTCACCGCGACCGCGGACCCAGCCCTGACCAGCGACTTCGTGATCACGTCGGTCAGCGTGACGGGCCCTCTCTGGGGTCTCCAGAGCAAGAACGGCTACGACATGCCGCCGAACACGACGCTCACCGTTGACCAGCTTCGGACGTACTTCACCCGCTGGCACTACGACCCGCTGCCGATGATCTGGGACGACACGTTCGTGTCGATCCAGCCGCTCACCGACGAGGAGCTGGCAGCCGAGGCCGCCGCCACGCCGCCGCCGACGCCGGCCCCGACGCCCGTGCCGACGCCCGCGCCCGCCGTCGCGCCCGTGCCGACGCCCGAGCCCAGCCCGCCACCCCGGCCCACGCCCGCGCCGGTTCCAACCGAGCCTCCCGCGGCCACGCCGTCGGCCACCGCGATCCCGGAGCCGACGCCGCACCCGACGATGACGCCGCCGCCCGAGACGGCCCTCGGTGGCGCAGCCGGGGCCGCCTCGCCGACGGCCGCCCCAGCGAG
>MGOD01000054.1:6442-14200 GCA_001795245.1 Chloroflexi bacterium RBG_16_70_13 | reverse complement strand
CTGGTGATCGTGGGTCTCGTGGCGGCGGTCGGCGCGAGCTTCGCCCGCCGCCGGTCCGGGGCTGCCCCTTCGGCTACCGCTCCGCGAGCTGGATCCAGATCGTCTTGAGCTCGGTGTACTGGTCGTGGGCGTGGAGCGACTTGTCGTGGCCGCCGAAGCCCGACAGCTTGTAGCCGCCGAACGGCGTCGTCATGTCGCCCTCGGAGTAGGCGTTGACCCCGACGACGCCGGCCCGCAGGTCTCTCGCCACCCGGTGGGCGACGTTGAGGTCGCGGGTGTAGAGCGAGGCCGCCAGGCCGTAGGGCGTGTCGTTGGCGATGGCGACGGCCTCGGCCTCGGTCTCGAACTCGATGACCGACAGGACCGGCCCGAAGATCTCCTCGCGCGCGATCCGCATGTCGTTGCGGACGTTGTCGAAGATCGTCGGCGGGACGAACCAGCCGCCGCTCTCCTCGAGGATCCGGCTGCCACCGGTGACCACCCGGGCGCCCTCGGACCGGCCGAGATCGATGTAGCCGAGGACCTTCTCCATCTGCCCGCGCGAGATCAGGGCGCCGATCCGCGTCGCCGGGTCGAGCGGGTCGCCGACCCGCCACGCCTCGAGCTCCGCGGCGACGGCCTCGAGGAGGCGAGCCTTGACCGATCGATGGACGACCAGCCGTGAGCCGGCGCTGCAGTTCTCGCCCATGTTCCAGAAGATCGCGATCGCGACGTTCGACGCGATCGTCTCGAAGTCGGTGACGTCGGGGAAGACGACCTGCGGACTCTTGCCGCCGAGCTCGAGGAGGACGCGCTTCAGGTTCGTTTCGGCGCTGTAGTGGAGGAAGCGCCGGCCGACCTCGGTGGAGCCGGTGAAGGCGACGGCATCGATGTCGGGGTGCCGCCCGATCGCCTCGCCGACGGTGTCACCCGGGCCGGTGACGACGTTGAGGACGCCGCCGGGGATCCCGGCATCAGCGCCGAGCTCGGCGATCCGGAGGAGGCTGAGCGAGGTCGTCGACGCCGGCTTGATGACGACGGTGTTGCCGGTGGCGAGGGCGGGGCCCAGCTTCCAGGCCGCCATCTGGGCCGGGTAGTTCCAGGGGATCACCGCGCCTACGACCCCGACCGGCTCGCGGGTGATCGTGGCGACCGTGCCCTCGGGCGACGGCGCGACCTGGCCGTAGATCTTGTCGGCCGCCTCGGCGTGCCAGCGGATGCAGGCCGCGGTCTCGGGCATGTCCAGCCCGACCGTGTCGGCGATCGGCTTGCCGGCGTCGATGGTCTCGATGAGACCGAGCTCGCGGGCGTTGGCCTCGATGAGGTCGGCCCAGCGGATGAGGATCTGCTTCCGATCGCCGGGGCTCAGCCGCGACCAGCGACCGTCGTCGGCCGCTCGGCGCGCGGCGGTGACGGCGGCGTCGACGTCGGCCGGGCCACCCTCGGCGACCTCGGTGATCGGCCGGCCCGTGGCCGGGTTCTCGGTCGTGAAGCGGCGACCGCTGGCGGCGTCGCGGAAGTCGCCGTCGATGAAGAGACGGGTCCTGAGGTCGAGGCGCTCGGCTTCGGCCCTGGCTTCGTCGATCGCGGGAATGAGGGTGTCGGTCATGCCGGTCTCCGTCAAGTCAGCGGCGCCACCCCAGGAGCCAGACCCCGAGGCCAAGGAAGAATAGCGGGCTGAGGAGGCCGGCCACGAGGGCCGGTCCGAGGACGAGCGGGCTGGTCGCGTCGAGGACGATGAGCCGGGCCAGCCAGGTCACGACGAGGACGACGCCCAGCAGGAGTCCGACCGGCCGGACCCAGCCCGGCAGCTCGGGAGTCCGGCCGGCGAGCCAGGCGAGGATCGCGACGGACACGCCCGTCAACCCGAAGGTCGCGAAGCCGCGCGGATCGACCGAGCTCGGCAGGTCGCTCTCGAGCGTCGGCGGGTGGAGGACGTTCGCGAGGTCGAAGGCCCCGTGGGTCGAGGCGGCGAGCGAGCCGACGATGCCCAGTCCAAGGGCCAGGATCGCGAAGCCGCTGTCGACGCCCCTGACCCGCTCGAAGACCGCGACGAGCCCCGCCGTCGCGAGGAGCGGCGCCAGGAGCAGGAAGAGCCCGCTCAGCCCCGCGTCCTTCAGGACCACGAACGCGACGGCGTAGCCGATCCCGGCGACGCCCGCCAGGATCGACAGCCAGCCGGCGAACCGTTCGAATCCCGGCGCCCGTGTTCCGTCCATCTTCCCCTCCCTCGATGTTTCCCCGCCACGTCGCGGGCATTGTCCCGATCGCGATCGCGAGGCGCAAGATGCTGGTCGCGCCGTCACGGACGTGGCGGCGAGGGCGTCCGAGGTGTGTTCGCACGAACGGGAGCCAGTCATGACTGCGCTTCGGTCCAGCGTCCGGATGAGCCTCGTCGCGCTCCTCGTTGCCGCGTGTGCCGGGGCGCCCCCGACCGTGCCGCCGACGTCACCGTCGCCGGAGACCATGTCACCGCCGCCGGCGACCCCGTCCCCGTCGTCGGGCGTGACCGCGGCTCCCGCGACGCCGTCGCCTGTCGCCGCGTCGACGCCGCCTCCCGATGAGCCGCCGTTCGTCTTCGTCGCAGCGGAGCTGCCCGCTCCGCTGGACGCGGTACCGCCTCCCCGGTGCGAGGGCGGCACGACCGGCGGCGACGTCGACTACGCACCCGACGCGCAGGGCGGCAGCCCGGACCTCGAGACGGCGACCCGCGCCCTTCGCGGCGTTCGCTGGACGGATGTCATCGCCCTCGAGGAGCGCCGCAGCGGCGTGGTCCGCGATGGCCGGGCGATCTTCACGGGATCGTGGTCACGCTCGGCGTCGGGCGCCTGGCTGCTCTCGTCGTTCCAGGCCTGTGGCGACGCGGGAATCAGCCTTACGCGACCGCGCGGCTTGATCCCCGACGCGATGGTCGAGGTCATGGTCGACGGACTCGAGATCCGGGTCGCGGCCGCGGCCGACGCCGCACGCGCGCAGTCGGACCTGACGTTGCGACGTGGCGACGAGGTCCTCCTCGTCGACGGGCCGGTCGCCGCGGATGGACAGGAGTGGTATCTCGTTCAGTCCGTCATTGGGGGCCAGGAGGCGGCAGCCTTCGGCTGGGTGGCCGCCGCGAGCCCCACGGGGGTCGTCTGGATCGACGACATCTCGGAGGAGCACTGCCCGGTCGTGCCCGACGACGTCCGCCAGCTCGGCGTGACCGCCGACGAGCTTCTCCTCCATTGCTTTGGTGCCACCGAGCTTGCGTTCGAGCTCGATTCGGGGGTGAGCTGCCACACGTTCGAAGGGCCCCTGGTCAAGCCGGCGTGGTTCTCGCTCGACTGCGGCTCGCTGAGTGGCGACGCCTGCGGGTCCTGTGCAATCCCGCTCGCGGTGGATCCGCGGTTCGGCGCGCTGCCGGCTGAGCAGGAGCGCGGGCGCTGGGCGTTCCGCGGCCACTTCGACGATGCCGCCGCGTCCACCTGCCGGCTCGCGGACGCGTCCGGGGCCCGAGCGATCGACCTCGCCCGGGTCGTCCATCGCTGTCGCACGACGTTCGTCCTGACGTCGCTGGTCCGGCTCGGGCCGAGCTCGGATTAGGCGCCGCCGGGCCCTCGGCGACGCATCAGGGCGCGAACGTTGAGGATGAGGCCGACGACGAGGAGCGAGCCGAAGATAGGCGGAATGCGGAGGCTGAGCCAGTCGGGCAGGAAGATGTCCGTCACGGTCCCGCTCTCCGCGCCGAGCTCCTCGACGAGCGGCGTCAGCGGGCAAACCAGGTTGTTGCTCGCGTAGACCGCGGATTCCCCGAGGGCGACGACGGCCGCGAGCGCAGTCCGCCGGGTTGGTCGCCCGCGGAAGCCGTCCCAGGCGAACACGAGGATGAGCCCGGCGATGGAGAGGAAGGCCGCCGAGTGCAAGGCCTTGATCGCCACGATGGCGAGGCCCCGTCGGTCGTCCGGGATGTGGGCAGCGAGGGGGGTCGTGAGCGCCCCGCTCCACGCGGGCTGGCGTCGGACGCGATCGGCGGGCTGGGAGCTCATCGGCTCCGAGGGTCGGCGAGCCGACAGCCGGCGCCCAGTGCCGTTGGTCACGTGCCCGCCGGCCTCGGGATCCCCAGACCCCGGCGATCCGGCGTCGCTGGCGCCGCCGGCGGAAACGCTCGGTTGACGCTCGATCTCGTACGCTCCGCGGGTGACCGAGCCCGCCGCGACCTACGAGCCCGCCGGCACCCGCGAGCCGTGGACCGTCCGGGTCGCGATGTGGAGCGCCGGCCATCGCTGGCCGGTGTTCGGCGCATGGTTCGTCCTGACCCTCGGCCTGTTCGCCGCCAGCATGGCGGCCGGAGGGACGAGGACGATCGACGTCAACGAGGACCCCAGCGGCCCCCGCCTCGAGGCCGAAGAGGCCTACGACACCTTCGGTGCGGGGGAGCCGGTCGAACCGGGCGAGCGGATCGTCGTCGTCATCGACGGCGGCGCGGGCGCCGCCGCCAATCCCACGTTCCGGGCCGCGGTCGCCACCCTCGTCGCCGACCTCGGTGCGGCGCACGCGACCGTCGACGGGAACGACACCCGGACCTTCGACGAGCTCATCGACCCGTTCTCCGCCCCGCCCCAGGCAGGCCTCGTCTCGGCCGACGGCTCGACCGTCCAGGTCGTCGGCAACGTGCCCGGGGAAGACCCCGCGGTCGAGGCGCTCCTCGTCCCCGTCGAGGCCATCGTGGACGCCGCCCGCGCCGCGCTCCCCGAGGCCCGGATCCACATCGTCAGCGGGACCTTCATCAACCGCGACATCAACGACCTGATCACCCGCGACCTCGACAGCTCGCTCCGGATCACCCTGCCGCTGACGTTCCTGATCCTGCTCCTCGCCTTCGGCGCGGTCCTGGCCAGCCTCATCCCGCTGGTCCTCGCCGTTACCGCGCTGGCCGCCGCGTTCGGGTTCGTCGGCCTCTACAGCCAGGTCGTCGGGCCGGTCAGCGCCAACGCCACCCAGCTCATCGTCCTCATCGGCCTGGCCGTGGCCGTCGACTACTCGCTGTTCATGGTCACCCGGTTCCGGACGGAGCGGCGCCACGGCCGATCCGTTCCGCTCGCGATCGAGATCGCGTCGAGCACGGCCGGCCGCGCGGTCTTCTTCTCCGGCCTCGCGGTGATGATCTCGCTGGCCGGCCTGTTCACCCTCGGCATCACCCTCTTCACCTCGATGGCGGTCGGGACGATCGGCGTCGTCCTCGTCTCGATCATCGGCAGCCTGACGTTCCTGCCGGCCACGCTCGCGATCGTCGGCGATCGCGTCAACCTCGGCCGCCCGGCGACCTGGATTCCGCGGCTGGCCCGGCGCGGGCCGCTGGGCGGGCCGCGGATGTGGGGCGTCGATGCGATCGCCTGGCTCGAGGCCCGCGCGGCGCGTCCGGAGGGGAGCGGCGTCTGGGCCCGCCTCGTGACCGCGGTGATGGCCCGCCCGGTCCGGATGCTCCTCGCATCGGCGGCGCTCCTGCTGGCCCTCGCGTTCCCGATCCTGCACCTCCGGATCGGCCTGACCGACATCACCGGCTTTCCCTCGTCGATCGATGGCGTCGCCGGCGTCCGGCTCATCAACGAGAAGTGGCCCCAGGGCCAGGACCTCCGGCTCGACGTCGTCGTCACGGAGCCGGACCGCGCTGACGTGGCCGCGGCGATCGGGGAGCTGAAGGCCAGGGTCCTCGCGATCCCCGGAGTGAGCGGCCCGTCCCGCGAACGCACCTCAGCCGACGGCGACGCTGCCCTCGTCAGCTTCACCCTCGGCGGCAACCGCAACGACGAGGCCAACCGCGACGTCGTCCGGACGGTCCGGAACGAGCTCCGACCGGAGCTCTTCGGCGAACTCCAGGCGGACGGCGTCCGGATGCTCGTCGCCGGGCAGGTCGCGATCGCCCTCGACGTGACCCAGATCTACGTCGACGGGACGCCCCGGATCTTCGCCTTCGTCCTGGGCCTGTCGTTCGTGCTCATGCTCGTGGCCTTCCGCTCGATCGTCATCCCCATCAAGGCGATCATCCTCAATCTGCTCTCGACCGGCGCGGCGTTCGGGGTCATGGTCCTCGTCTTCCACGACGGCTGGCTGGCCGAGCCGCTCGGGATCACCGCCGGCGGGGTCATCGAGAGCTGGGTGCCGGTGTTCATCTTCACGATCCTGTTCGGGCTGTCGATGGACTACCACCTGTTCATCCTGACCCGGATCAAGGAGGCCAGGGACCGCGGGCTCCCATCGCGCGCGGCCACCGCCCGGGGGATCAGCGTCACCTCGGGGACGATCACGAGCGCGGCCTCGATCATGGTCGTCGTCTTCGCCGCCTTCGTGGCCCTCAAGTTCGTGTTCATCCAGCAGCTCGGGCTGGGCCTGGCGGTGGCCGTCTTCATCGATGCCACGATCGTTCGGAGCATCCTCCTGCCGGCGACGATGCAGCTCCTCGGCGACTGGAACTGGTGGCTGCCGCGGTTCCTGGGCTGGCTGCCCCACATCGCGATCGAGGGCGGTCCGGAGATGACCGAGCCCGAAGAAACCGCCGAGCTGCCCGAGGAGGTCCTCGAGGCCGCCGAGGCCGGCGAGGCCACCGAGATCCTCGAGGCCCCCGAGGCCCCCGACGTCCGCGCTCCGGCGTGACCTCGGGCTGACCGGCCGGGGC
This sequence comes from Chloroflexi bacterium RBG_16_70_13, assembly GCA_001795245.1. Classification (GTDB taxonomy): domain Bacteria; phylum Chloroflexota; class Limnocylindria; order Limnocylindrales; family CSP1-4; genus UBA5189. The sequence continues at coordinate 7,572 of MGOD01000054.1, read as the reverse complement.
CGGACGGCACTGGCGGCTCGGCGAACCGGGGCGAGATCATCGGCTCGATCTGGGAGGTTGAGCCGATGACCACGCGCGTTCTCGTCGCCTATGCGACCCACCACGGGGCGACCCGGGGCATCGCCGAGCGGATCGCCACGACCCTGACCCGGCTCGGCTTGGACGCCGAGGCACGCTCGGTGACCGCGACCCGCGACCCGGCCGGGTACGACGCCTTCGTCGTCGGCAGCGCCATCTACGCGTTTCGGTGGCTCGGCGAGGCGCATGGCTTCGTCACCCGGAACCGCGAGATCCTCGCCACCCGGCCGACGTGGCTCTTCAGCAGCGGCCCGGTCGGCACCGCCACCGTCGACGCCGAGGGTCAGGACGTCCGCCAGGCGCCCCGCGAGATCGCGTCCCTCGCCGACCTCGTCGACGCCCGCGACCACCGGATCTTCTTCGGCGCCTATGACCCTAGCCAGAAGCCGATCGGACTCATGGAGCGCGTCACCCGGGCGATGCCGGCGACCCGCGACCTCCTCCCCGCAGGAGACTTCCGGGACTGGGATGAGATCGACGCCTGGGCCGGGCTGATCGCCGACGAGCTGACCGCCGTTCCGGCGCGCCGCTGATGGTCACGCTCCGGGCCACGAGCGAGGATCACCACGCCCGGCTGGTCCCGCACGTCGACCGGCTGCTCGCCCTGGCCGAGATGGTCGGGACCGTCGACTGCTCCTCGATCCACGCCCTGTTCGAGGACGAGTACGCCTTCATCGTGGGCCAGCTCGTGCCCCACATGCAGGCGATCGAGTGCGCCCTCTACCCGCGCCTTGAGGAGCTCATGGACGGGCGCCACTCGATGGCCCCGATGCGCCAGGAGCACGCCGCGATGGTCCGCCTGGTCGAGGAGCTGGGGCGCTACCGGGAGCACGCCGAGGGCTGCCGCTGGAGCGCCGTCGAGGGAATGGCCCTCCGCCGGGCGCTCTACCGGCTGCACGCGATCCTGAAGGTCCACCTCGCGGAGGAGGAGCTGTACCTCGGCGTCCTCGACCGAAACCTGAGCGAGGCGGAGAAGGCGATCCTCGCCCAGGGCATCGACCATGCCATGACGGAGCCGCTGTAGGGCTACGCCGGCGCGGGGCGACGGCGGG
>MGOD01000054.1:5419-6398 GCA_001795245.1 Chloroflexi bacterium RBG_16_70_13 | reverse complement strand
TGGCCGCGCCTGGCCGCGCCGAGCCGCTCTCCTTGCTTGTTTCTCACTCGGTGAGCCATATGTCAGCTCCAGTCGTTTCCTATCCGTCGCCCTGCATGACCATGCAACCTCGGCCGTGGACTCCTCGACGCCGGGGCTGGCTGTCTGCATGACCATGCATCGTATGCAGCGGCCCGGCATTCGGTCGCCGATCTGCGGTCATAACGCTCGCCGGGCGAGCATTCGGCAGGGTTGGTGGGCGGGCGTCAGGCGAGGCCTGGGTCAGTCGGATGTGCCGAGCCTGAGAGTTCGGCGGATGTGCCGAGCCTGAGAGCTCGGCTCGAATGCGAGCCGCCGCATCGGCCGCCTCCTGGACGCTGCAGTGCCGGCGCTCAGAGAACAGGTCAGCGATGAGATCGGGACCGAGTCCGGGCATGTCGCGGCAGCGGGGGAGCAGGTGGAAACGCAAGCGGTGCACTGTCTCCCGCGAAGGGAGCAGATGTAGGTCCGCTCGGGGTCCAGGGCCGTCCTCATCGCGCCGAGGAGTCGCTGAGCTGCAACCTCGAGCGTTACCGCTCCGTGGGCGTGCAGGTCCGCCACCTCGTGGACGTGCGGTTTCGGCTTCAGGACCACAGAGCCGACGACGAGACGGCTGTACGCGTGGTCCGCGATCCAATGCTCATCGTCGTAGATCGTGCCGCCTGGCGGCGTCAGCCTGCCGGTGTTGACGTCGCAGGCGAAGCATCCCGCCATCTGCCGAGGATTGCGTCCAGTCTCGCCCGCTCGAGCTCGCGCACCTGCTCAGTGGGCGCCCGCACAGCGGAGCCCAACATCCCATCAGGTGCGCCTGGGGCCGGTTCGTCCGACCGAGGCCTAGCGTCGCGGGGCGGCCACCGACTCGAGATAGCGGGCGTCGAACTCGCCGACGAGGCGGGTCCGCTCCTTCATCACGGCGGCCCACTCGTCGAGCGCGGCGTAGCCGGCGTCGGTGAGCTCGTAG
>MGOD01000054.1:5073-5397 GCA_001795245.1 Chloroflexi bacterium RBG_16_70_13 | reverse complement strand
CCGGTCGTCCACGACGAGCTGACGAGGCCCGCCGCCTCGAGATCGCGGAGGACCCGGTAGACCTGGCCGATATCGACGGACCCGTTCGTGATGCCGAGCCCGGCGAGCTCGCCGACGATCGCATAGCCGTGGGCCGCGCCACCGGCCAGGAGGACCATGACGAACGGCTCCATCCAGCGGTGGTGGCTGCCGAGCGGCGCCCAGCCGCGGTGGACCGGGACGCCGGCCGCGTCGCGATCCGAGGCGATCGCCAGCGTGGCGTCGTCGCTCAGTGTCCTGCGCTGCTCGCTCATAGCTGCGCGGAGCATACGGCTCCCCCCCCCC
>MGOD01000054.1:3884-5034 GCA_001795245.1 Chloroflexi bacterium RBG_16_70_13 | reverse complement strand
CGGTCGATCCCCCTCGGCCGCGGGCGGCCGTCGGTCAGGCCGCCCGTCCGGTCAGGCGGTCCGGAAGCCTGGATGGTCAGGCGGTCCGGAAGCCTGGATGGTCCAGGGCCGCAGCCAGGACGTCGGCCACGTCCGTGGCCACGCCGTGGTCGACGATCCGGAGGTAGACCTCCTCCTCGGCGAGGTGGATCTTGAGCAGGGCGTAGAGCTGGAACAGGACCCGCCGGAGGGCGAGCGTCCGGCCCAGGCTCGTGTGCCCGGCGTCGATCTCGGCGGTCAGCTTCGCGAACTCGGCGACGAGCCGGCGGACCTCGACGTGCTCGCGCCGCATCGGCGACATCGAGTGGCGGTTCTGGTACATCCGCTCGAGCTCGGGATAGAGCGTCCGCTCGGCCGAGTCGACGTGGGGGACGAGGGTCCCCGTCAGGAACTCGGCGATGCCGTCGACATCGGCGCGGAGCTCCGCGGCCGGCTCGGTGAGGAGTCGGTCGGCGACCTCGGGCAGCTGGTTGACGTGCTGGAGGAGCCGCTCGTGGTGCTCGTGGCCCACCTGCGGCAGCGTCTGGGTCATTGCGGTGTCTCCTTGATGGCTGGGCCGGCACCTTCGGTCGGCTGGTTGGGGCGGACGCCGGGGTCGGGACGCAGCACGACGCTCGCGATCACGTATCTGCCGCCTCCTTTGGGCTCACGGCAAGGGCGACGAAGAACAGGGCCACCGGCCGGTAGACGGCATGGGCCAGCTTCATGAAGGGCGCCAGGAGGACGAGCTCGAGGGCCACGGCCACGTGGACGAGGAAGACCCAGTAGCCCCATGTCGGCGGTTCCGGGAGGTACAGGGCGAGCTCGAGGCCAAAGCCAGTGACGCCGGTCAGCCAGAGCAGGCCGAGGAGCATCCAGTCGGCGGTCGTCGAGCGCTTCACCGACCGGTTGGCCAGCCGGTAGCGGTCGATGATCAGGACCGTCGTGCCGTACACGAGGAGCAGGCCGGCGACCGTCCCGAGCAGGCGCACCGGATACCACAGCGGCACGGGCGTGCCGGTCTCCTTGATCCCGAGGAGGGCCAGGCCGTAGTCGAGGAGGGTCGCGGCGAGGAGGCCGAGGAAGCCCCAGACCGTGACGGCGTGGACGAGCCAGCGCCGTCGTTACCAGG
>MGOD01000054.1:0-3865 GCA_001795245.1 Chloroflexi bacterium RBG_16_70_13 | reverse complement strand
CGGTCGTGGCCGGTGCCTCGGTCTCGCATTCCTCCCGGAACCGGGCCTGGCCGAGCGATTCGCGACCGATCGCGAACCACGCGGCCCGCGCCGTGCGGCCTAGGGCCGCCCGGCTCCCGAAGACCCACGCCCAGCCGACGCCCTCGCGCCGCCCGATCCGGCGGGCCATCGAGGCGATGCCCGACAGCCCGGCGAGGACGACGAGGATCATGACCGCGATCCCGGTGTTGTGGATGAGGCCCTCGGGGATGAACTCGAAGATCGCCAGCGATTCGCCGCTCAGCGGCCCGTGGGCCGAGTACATGAACAGCGCGAAGAACGCGGCGAGGAGGACGGCGAAGAGGGTCGCCACGGCCGGGCGGGTGTACATCGTCCGGGCGACCCGCGTCCGGTCGTAGCTGGCGATCGCATAGCGCCGCGTCGCGGCCATGAACTCGCTCGGGTCGGCCTGGGTGGGACAGGTCTCGGCGCACTCGCCGCACTGGTAGCAGGTCCACAGCTCCTTGCTCGACAGCAGGGCGTCCTTCATGCCGAGCTGGGCATAGCGGATGATCCGGCGCGGGAACGTCGCATCGGTCTGGGACAGGGGGCAGCTGGCCGTGCACGTGCCGCAGCTGAAGCAGGCGCTGATGTCGGCCGCCCCGTAGCGCTGGATGTCGGGGTAGAGCCCGAGGTCGAGGGTCGTCGCCGTGGTCGGCGAGGTCGCGATCGCGGTCATCAGGCCACCCGTCCCGTTCGTTCGTACTGGAAGTAGCCGTCGACGGTGGCGCCCTTGATCTCGGCCAGCCAGCCATAACGGCGCAGGCCCATGATCCAGACGACGACCTCGTGGGCCGGGGCGTCGATTGCGCCCGCGATCTCGGGGATCGTCATCGGTCCCTCGTCGAGGGCCGCCAGGATCCGGGCCCGCATGGCGGGCTCCTCGCGGACGACCTCGCGGACGTCGCGGTTCGGCGTCCCGGACGTGGTTGTCATGTCCCTCGTCATGCCGGCACCGCCACGAGGCTCTCGATCATCGCGCTCACCTGCGCATTCGTGTAGCCGAGGAGGTCGATGGCGTTCTCGGGGCAGATCGGGACGCAGCCGCCGCAGCCCTTGCAGCCGGTGGGGCTGATGACCGCGGCATGGCGGTCGGCGCCCTCGGTCATCGAGATCGCGTCGTACGGGCAGGCCGTGAGACAGTCGCCGCAGGCCGTGCAGGCAAGCGGATCGACGATGGCGACGAGCGGGTCGAGCTCCGTGTAGCCCTTCTTCAGGACCGCCGCGCTCTGGGTGACGGCGGCCAGCCCCGACGCGACGCTCTCGGCCGAGGTCCTGGGCCCCTGGCAGGCGCCCGCGATGAGGACGCCATCGACGACGGTCTCGACCGGCCGCAGCTTGGGATGGATCTCGTTGAAGAAGCCGTCGCTCCCGGCGGGCAGCTTCAGGACGCTCACCAGCTCGCCATTCGCCCGCGGGACCATCCCGGTCACGAGGATCACGAGATCGACCGGGATCGCCAGCTCCTCGTTCCCGGTGAGGAGGTCGCGGACGGTGACCGTGAGCCCGCCGCCTGCCTCGCGCCGGACCTCGGGAGGCGCTTCCGGGGCGAACTTCAGGAAGACAGAGCCGACCTTGCGGGCCTCGGTGTAGAGCGGCTCGAACTTGCCGTATGTCCGCATGTCGCGATAGAGGTGGAATTGCCGGATCGCGGGATCCAGGCCGGCCACCTGGACGGCCGTCTGGACGGTGGCGGCGCAGCAGAACCGCGAGCAGTACTGGTTGGCGCCCTCGATGTCGGCGGCCTGGCGGCTGCCGACGCAGTAGACGTAGGCCAGGCTTCGGACGGGACGGCCCTGCCAGCGGAGCGGCCCATCGGCGCTTGCGTCAACGAGCTCCTTGAACTCCGGGAGGGTGACGACGCCATCGATGCCGTAGCCGAGCTCGCCGGCCTCGGGCTGGTAGGTTTCGAAGCCACTGGCCACGACGATCGAGCCGACGGCGACCTCGAGAGAGGCGGCGCCATCGCCGCCGATCCGGACGCTCACCCGGTAGTTGCCGAAGCTGCCGGCCTTGCCGACGACCTCGGCCCCGGTCAGGACCGTGATCGCGGAGCGCCTCCGGACCTCGGCGACGAGTGTCTCGACGAGCTCACGCCCGTCCCTCCCGTGGGGGTACATCGGCCCGAAGCGGCCGACCCAGCCGCCGAGCTGGAGCTCGCGCTCGACGAGCGTGACCCGCAGGCCGATGTCGGCCAGGCCGACGGCTGCCCGGAGGCCGGCAATGCCGCCGCCGATGACGAGGGTGTGGGGCAGCGTCTCGACGACCAGCGGCTCGAGGGGCGTGGTGAGCCGGGTCCGCGAGATGCCGGCCCGGACGAGGGCCGTGGCCTTGTCGGTCGCCGCGTCACGGTCGTCGGTGTGGACCCACGAGCACTGCTCGCGGATGTTGACCTGGCTGTACTCGTAGGGGTTGAGGCCCGCCCGGCCGGCGACCGCCCGGAAGGTGTAGGTGTGGAGCTTCGGCGAGCACGACGCGACGACGAGGCCGTCGAGGCCCTGGGCCTCGATGTCGGCGACGATCTCCTGCTGGGTGGCGTCCGAGCAGGCGAACATCGCCGTCTTCGCCACGACGACATCGCCGGCATCCTGGATGTCCGAGATCACCTTCTCGACATCGACGTAGTCGCTGATGTTCCCGCCGCAATGGCAGACGTACACGCCGATCCGGCGAGACCTCGGGCCGATGGCGTCGGGGACCTCCGCCTCGCACCTCGGTGAGCGATTGCCGACCGAACGCTCGGGTTGCCGGTCCTCTGTCATGCGGGCACCAGCGCCTTCCGGACCTCGTCGAGCATCGCGGCCTCGGCCTTCGCGGTCTCGAGATGGGCGGCCACCTGGGCGACCGCCGCGCCGGCGTGGAGGATCGAATCGGCGATGTCCTTGGCGCCCGAGGCCGCGCCGGCGACGAAGACACCGGGGATGCTCGTCCGGCCCGGGTTGAGGTCCTCGTCGGGCTCGTCGACGTAGCGCCACTCGTCGACGGCGAGCTCGCCGACCTCGAACAGCTCCTGGGCGTCGCTGTTGGGCTGGACGCCGACGGCGAGGACGACGAGGTCGTATTCCGCCTCGACGATCCGGCCGCCGTTCTCGATGTCCTCGTAGTGGAGGATGAGGTTGCCCTCGGAGGTCTCGGTGATCTCGGCGACCCGTCCCTTGACGTAGGTCGCGCCCATCGCCTTGGCGCCCTCGTAGAACTCGTCGTAGCGCTTGCCCGGTGCCCGGATGTCCATGTAGTGGACGGTGACGTCGGCGAGGGGCAGCGCGCCCATGAGGAGCTGGTTCTGCTTGATCGAGTACATGCAGCAGAAGCGCGAGCAGAGGGTGTTGCCGACGGTTTCGTCGCGCGAGCCGGTGCACAGGACGTAGGCGATCCGCTCGGGGACCTTGCCGTCGCCGGGGCGGAGGATCGTGTTGAACGGCCGGGTCGGGGCGAGCAGGCGGTCCATCTGCATCCCGGTGATGACGTTCTTGAACGTCCCGAAGCCGTACTCGGGCTTCGTGTCGGCCGGGAAAAGCTTGAATCCGGTCGAGACGACGACCGCGCCGACCTCGACCTCCTCGTGCCGGTCGCGGGCGTGGAGGTCGATACAGCCATCGACCGGGCAGGCGGCAACACACTCGCGGCACTCGGCGCAGACCGCGCAGTCGAGACAGCGGCCGGCCGCTTCGCGGGCCTCCGCCTCTGTCAGGGGCGCCTCGACCTCGGCGAAGTCGACCGGCGCGGCCACGAGGGTCGTGCCATCGGCCGTCGGGGCTCGGAGGGCGAAGGCCTTCTGGCGGGCGATGACCTCCTGCTTGTCGACGACCGGGAGCCGGTCGTCGAA
>MGOD01000053.1:8614-10679 GCA_001795245.1 Chloroflexi bacterium RBG_16_70_13 | reverse complement strand
TGCGGCCGCGGGGATGGCGGCCGCGACGAGGGCGGCGGTGTCGCCCGTCCGCTCGAGCGGCGAATGGACGATCTCGCCCGGTGGGCCGAATGGGATCGGGAGCATCGGCGGCCGACGGGGATCGGCCAGTCGCGAGGCGGCCAGCTCGGCCTGGCGCCGCCCGGCGTCGGACAGCGGCGGGTCGGCCTGGCCCTGGAACCGGCGCTCGGCGATCCAGGTCGACTCACCGTGCCGGAGGAGGACGACGGCGCCGTGGAGGCCGGCCGGCACCAGCGGCGGTTCGGCGGTGCCAGGGCCCTCGCCCCGGGCGCCAGGCGAGCTCAGCGCTCGCCTCCGAGGCGGATCGTCCAGAGATCGATGATCGCCTCGTGGCCGCGAATCTCCATGGCAACCGCGTCGGGGACGTCGTCGTCGAGGGCCAGGATCATCAGCGCGTCCTGGCGGGGCGCCGATCGAGCGAGGTGCATCGCCGCGATGTTCACGTCGGCCGATCCCAGGGTCCCGCCGATCCGGCCGATCATGCCCGGCCGATCGTGGTGCTGGGTGATGAGCATGACGTCGGCCGGGGCCATGTCCAGGCGGTACTCGTTGAGGCGAACGAGCCGGGGCTCGCCGTTGGCGAGCGTCCCCCCGACGACGATCTGGCGACCGTCGACCTCGCCCGAGAGGGTCACGAGGGCGCTGAACGAGCCGGCGTCGGGCGTCCGCCGCTCGACGACCGTGATGCCGCGGGCCTTCGCCAGGAGGCCGGCGTTCACGAGGTTCACGCGCTCCGTCGTCACGGTCTCGAGGAGGCCACGGAGCACGGCCGCCGTGATCGGCGCCGTGTCGTATCCCGCCGGCTCGCCGGCGACCTCGAGGGTGAGGGTCCGCGCCCCGCCGCGGGCGAACTGGGCGAAGAACCGGCCCAGGATCTCGGCCAGCGGCAGGAACGGCCCGATCGCCTGGGCCGCCTCGGGGCCCAGGAGCGGCGCATTGACCGCGTAGCGGGCGCTGCGGCCGGCGAGGACGTCGAGGACCTGGTCGGCGATCTCCTCGGCGACCGCGACCTGGGCCTCGGCCGTCGAGGCACCCAGGTGGGGGGTGAGGACGGTGTTCGGGGCCTCTAGGAGGGGTGAGCCCGCCGGCGGCTCGGCGTCGAAGACATCGATGCCGGCGCCCCCGAGGTGGCCCGAGCGAAGGGCGTCGGCCACCGCTGTCTCGTCGACGATCCCGCCCCGGGCGACATTCAGGATGAAGGCGCCCGGGCGCAGCTTCGAGATCGCGGCGGCGCCGATGAGCCCGCGCGTGGCGCGCGTCAGCGGCACGTGGACGGTGACCGCGTCGGATCGCCGGAGCAGCGCATCGATGTCGACGAGCTCGACCCCGTGGATCGCCGCCTGCTCGCTCGTGACGTAGGGATCGACGCCCAGGATCGTCATCTCGAGCCCGCGCGCCCGGTCGGCGATCGCCATCCCGATCTTGCCGAGGCCGATGATCCCGAGCGTCCGACCTCGAAGCTCGACGCCCTGGAACTGGGCCCGCTTCCATTCGCCCCGCCGGACCGACGCATCGGCCGGGGCGATACGACGGGCGAGGGCGAGGAGGAGGGCCAGGGTGTGCTCGGCCGCCGCGATCGTGTTGCCGGTCGGGGCGTTGACGACGGTGATCCCCGCCCGGGTGGCCGCATCGAGGTCGACGTTGTCGACGCCGACACCGGCCCGGCCGACGACCTGGAGCCGCGTCCCGGCCTCGAGCAGCGGCGCGTCGACCTGGACCTGGCTGCGGACCACGAGGGCGTCGTAGTTGCCGATGACCGCGCGGTACTCGTCGGCCGGGCGTCCCACCAGCTCGTCGACGTCGTGGGCGGCGCGGAGCTTGGCCAGCCCCTCCGGGGCGATGGGTTCGGCGACGAGGATCCTCATGCCCCGGCCGGCACGGCCGGCTGGGATGCTCCGGCGGCGAGGGCCGTCAGGGCCGCGACCTGGGCGGCCGCGACGCCCGCGCCCGCCTGGACCGGCCGGCCGGCCGTGACCGAGACCGCCTCGAGCGTGGCGATCGCGCCGAGGATCTCGTCGACGGTCAC
>MGOD01000053.1:8231-8574 GCA_001795245.1 Chloroflexi bacterium RBG_16_70_13 | reverse complement strand
GACCGCCGGCGAGGACGACGCCGCGGCGCTTGACCTCGCCGTTGAAGGCCTTCCAGTCGAGCCCCTCGGGGATCCACGCGGCCGTCACCGTGGTCGACCGATCGGCCGGGTCGGCGAAGAGGGCGAACCCGAGGGCCTCGAGGCCGACGCGCGTGGCGGCCGCGCAGGCCCGGTGGCGGGCGAAGACGTTCTCGGCGCCTTCGGCGGCCATCAACTTGAGGCCTTCGTCGACCTGGAAGACCACGGCGATCGCCGGCGTCCAGGGCGTCTCGCCGCTCGCCGCGCTGTCGCGGTGCTTCCGAAGGTCGAGGTAGAAGCGGGGCATCCGGGCCGTCTCCATCGC
>MGOD01000053.1:4905-8207 GCA_001795245.1 Chloroflexi bacterium RBG_16_70_13 | reverse complement strand
ATGGCCAGCCCCGGGGCGGCCATCCAGGCCTTCTGGGAGCCGGTAACGACGACGTCGCAGCCCCAGTCGTCCATGGCGAACGGGACGGCGCCGAGGGCGGAGACGCTGTCGACGAGGATCAGGGCGTCGGGGGCCTCGGCCCGCACCGCCGCGGCGAGCTCCGGGATGGGGTTCATGACCCCGGTCGAGGTCTCGTTATGAGTCAGGAGGACGGCCCGGTAGGTGCCGCCTCGGAGGCGCTCGCGGAGCTCGTCGGCGCGGGCGGCGTGGCCCCACTCGGCGCTCATCCGGTCGACGTCGGCGCCGTAGACCTCGGCGATCTTCGCGAACCGGTCGCCGAACGCCCCGATCGAGACGCCGAGGACGCGGTCGCCGGGGGAGAGGACGTTGACGACGGCCGCCTCGAGGCCGCCGGTGCCGGCGCAGGACAGGACTGCGATGTCGCCGGACGTGCCGAAATACGGTCGCATCCCGTCCCGGATCCGGCTGAGCATCGCCGCGAACTCGGGACCTCGGTGATTGATCATCTGGCGTGCGCCGGCCTCGCGCACGCTGGGCGGCAGGGATGTCGGGCCGGGGATCCGGAGGTTGGGCTCGAAGCGGGTCACTGCGGTCTCCAGGCAGCTGGTCTCGACGCAGGTCCGATGGTCGCATGCGACGGCCGAGCCTGCATCGCGGACGGCGACCCGATTTGCCCGGACGTCGCATGATGGATCGCTCGCTCGTCGAGAAACGGACCATGCCCGGAACGATCAAGTCGCGCTCGCCGCAGCCCTGGATGACCGCCCCGCCGCGGCGGCGCCGGCGCGTCCTGCGCGCGATCGGCGCGATCGGCCTCGCTCTCGCCGTCGTCGGGACGACCGCGATCTGGACCGATGCCTTTGGAGCGGGCGATCGATGGGAGCGCGTCCTCGATCGCGTCGACCGGTTCATCGCCGGGCCCGTGCCGATTCGCTCGTCCGTGCCCACTGTCGTCGTCACGCCCAGCCCGTCGGCCGCGCCGACGGCGAGGCCGACGCGGGCACCGACCCTCCCGCCCGAGGCGACCCCGACGCTCGAGCCCACGCCCGAGCCGACCCCGGTCCGGGTTCCGGTCGACGTCGTGATTGCCGGGGACCCGAACGCGGTCTTCTCCCATGAGATCAAGGACACGTGGTGCGCGCCGGCGGGCATCACGATCGTCCTTGCCATGCACGGGCAGGTCGATGCCACCGATGACGTCCAGCGCGAGATCGCCGGCCGGGTTCACGAGTTCGAGAGCTACGACGACAGCCACAACGGGGGCTGGGGCCCGGCTGCGATGTCGGAGGCGCTCGCCGCGTACGGGGTCCCGGGCTACGAGATCCACGCCTACGAGACCCGCGAGGATGCGCTGCGGGGCTCGGCCGTCGCGATCGAGGCGACCGGCGCACCGGTGGTGCTGCTCGCCTGGCGCGGCGCCCACACCTGGGTCATGAGCGGCTTTCGGGCCGACGCCAACCCCTCGATCTTCCCCGACGCGGTCGTCAGCGGCGCCTACGTCCTGGACCCGTGGTACCCGGACATCTCATCGATCTGGGGCCCGTCGGACCCGCCCGGCACGTTCCAGGACCAGGCCGAGATGGTCCGCAACTTCCTGCCCTGGAAGCGCCCCGAGGGCAAATACCCGGATCGCGACGGCCGGTTCATCGTGATGATCCCGACGTTGTCGTTGGGGCTCGGCGCCGACGGTTAGGGCACGAGTCCCCGCGGGCCTGCGGCCGCGGCGTCCGGCTGGACCCGGAGTCTTGATTTCCTGCGGCGCGCCCGCGTCCGATGGCCGCCGAGCGTGGTTTCGAGACCCTAGGTCTGCGATTCGACACCTGGAGCCCCATAAGGCCCCACCTGCGCCGCGCGACGCAGGAATCCCAGACTCGCAGTCTGGAGCCCTCGAGCTCAGGCGATGCCGGCCCCGATCCGTCGCACCCGTGGCACGAGAAACAGCGTCAGGAGGGCCACCTTGACGGCGCCGCCGGCGGCCGCGGCGAGGGGGATCGCCACGATCCCGACCGGACCCGCGAGGGCGAGACCCATCGCCACGATCGTCCCGAACCCGGCGATCGAGGCGATCACCTGGAGGATCGTGTTGTGGGTCGCGTAGAGGGCCCGCGACAGCGGATACGACAGGCTATCGAGCGGGATCGCGAGGGCATACGCGGTGAGAACCGTGGCCGTCCGATCGACGTCGTCCGGGCCGAACTCACCGCCGCCGATGAGGATCTCGACGAGCGGCCGGGCAAGGACGGCGACGGCGATCGCGGCCAGGACCGTGAGCCCGCCGATCGTGATGACGTTCCGGCGGAGGATCGCCCGGAAGGTGACGCCGTCGTTCGCGCCGTAGGCCGCGGCCAGGGCCGGGAAGACGGCCAGTGAGAACGACACCCCGATGAGGCTGACCGGCACGACCTGGTAGTCGGAGGCGAAGTTGAACGACGTGATCGCCCCGATCCCGAACGACGAGCCGAGGTTGGTGAAGAAGGTGAGGGTCAGCGGGTCGATCGGGTGGCTGACCATCCGGGGCAGCATCAACCGGACGAACTCGCGGAACGGCGCGCTCCGGACGTGCAGGCGCAAACGGATCCGGAACGGCGTCCGCCACAGCCCGGCGACCCGGATCCCGAGGTGCGCGACGGCCCCGGCGACGGCCCCGACCGCCGTCGCGTGGATCCCGTAGCGCTCGCCTCCGCCAACCGTGCCCACCACGATCCCGCCGGTGTAGAGGATCGGGGCGAGGGCGTAGAACAGGAATCGCTGGTGGGCGACGAGGACCTCGCCGACCGCGATCGAGGCGGCGAACAGGACCGCGGTGACGCACATGATCCGGAACAGCTCGACGTAGAGCCCGCGGGTCGCGATGTCGAAGGATGGGGCGACGACGTCGACCGTCCAGGGCGCGACGAGGAACAGGCCGAGGACGACGACCGACATCACGAGCACGGCCACGGTCAGGACCGTCCGGCCGAAATCGTGGGCGGCCGGCTCGTCGCGCAGGCGGAGGCTGTTGAAGATCGGCACGAACGGCGCCGTGAGCCCGGCCGCGACGAGGACGTCGAGGGCGATCTCGGGGATCCGGAAGGCCGCGTTGTAGGCATCGAGCTCGGGGCCGGCACCGAACGTCGTCGCGAGGGCGCGGTTGCGGACGAGGCCCATCGCGAAGTAGCCGAGCGTCAGCGTCGAGAGGATCAGGGCGCCGCGCGGGAACACCCGGTCGATCAGGCGGCGGGCGAGGGTCATCGGGTCATCGACGGATGGGCCCGGCGTCGCGCGACGCGCGGGCGATCGAT
>MGOD01000053.1:4787-4892 GCA_001795245.1 Chloroflexi bacterium RBG_16_70_13 | reverse complement strand
GGTGGATTGGGAGGGCGCACGGTCCAAAGTTGACACATCGAGTCCCGTCGGGCGGCTAGGCTGGCCCCAACGCGACAGCCCGGCCGAGGACATCGGCCCCCGGGG
>MGOD01000053.1:274-4772 GCA_001795245.1 Chloroflexi bacterium RBG_16_70_13 | reverse complement strand
TCCGGTTCGAGGAGGTCGGGAAGCCGGCGTCGGGCGACCGCGGCATGCACGTTGCGGTCTGGGTGCCCTTCGAGCAGGCCGAGTCCCGGGTCCGGGCGGCCCTGGCGGCGGGCGGAAGGATGGCCTTCGACCGGGCCGTCCCGGCCTGGTGGACCCTCGCCGACCCGGAGGGCAACGAGGCCGATGTCGCGACGATCACGGGTCGCGACTAGCGCCCGCCGGGGCTGTCGATCAGGTCGATCCTGGTGCGGGTTCCAGTGGGGAGATGGGCAGGAGGTAGGCTCCGATCGGCGCCCCGTCACAGCCTTCGCCACAGGGATGGTCCCAGATCTCCACGGTTACCGGAACATCCACGGTGCTTCCGTCCGACCACTCGATTGTCTCGCCGGGGCCGATTCGCCCTACCGGCGAGTCGTGCCCGATCACGCCTCGACCGCAGACAAGTTCGTCCTCCGTCACCCAGCTCATGACCCGGCCAAAGTAGGTCCAGGTCGTTGCATTTGTGATCTCAAAGTGCGCTCTGTCGATCACCCGGACCGCGATCCCCGGCACCGGCCGCAGCTCGTCATATGGAGGAGGGGTGAAATCAGGGCACTGAGGCTGCGGTGGTCCCTCATTCTCGGAAGGCACTATCAACGGACGAGCTGAGGGCGAGGCACTCGGACCGCGACCACCCGTCGGCTGTCCGCGATCGTTCGCCAGTGCCGAACAGGCGGCGACCAGCAGCAGTGCGGCGACCAACCGCGTGACCGCAGGCAACATGTTCCCGGACACGATCAGATGACGCCCGAGCCGACGATCTCGTTCCGCCGGCGATCTGCGCGCCCGCCGATTCGTTTCACGGGCTCGGCACCTTAACCGGCCGCGTCCTTCTTCTGCGTCTCGGCCAGGCGCTTACGGCTCTCCTCGCGCTTCCGGATGACGTCGGAGCGCTTGATCTCGGGCCCAGGGATGGCGTTTCGGGGCGTCCGTCCGGCCTCGCGGGCGGCCTCGCGAGCCGCGGCCCGGCGGGCCATCCGTTCGGAGATCGTCGACTCGTATCCCTGGTCGGTCGGACGGTAGTAATGGCGTTCGGCCAGCTCGTCGGGCAGGTATTGCTGGTCGACGTCGGCGCCCTCGAACTCGTGAGGGTTCCGGTAGCCCACACCGATCCCATGGTGCTTCATCCGCCGGTCGCCGGCCGTCCGCAGGTGCAGCGGGACGGACAGCGAGCCCATAGCCTCGACGTCGCCGGCGGCGGCGAAATAGGCCGCCCCGGAGCGGTCCGACTTCGGGGCTGTCGCGATATAGGTCGCGGCCTGGGCGAGGCTGTACTGAGCCTCGGGCAGGCCGATCCAGTCGAGGGCGAAGGCTGCGGCCGTGGCCACCTGGAGGGCGCGCGGGTCGGCATTCCCGACGTCCTCCGACGCGCTGATGATCAGGCGCCGGGCGATGAAGCGCGGGTCCTCGCCAGCCGCGATCATCGCCGCCAGCCAGTAGACCGCAGCGTCGGGATCGTTGCCGCGGAGGCTCTTGATAAACGCCGAGACGGTGTCGTAGTGGCCGTCGCCGGCGCGGTCGTAGGCGAGGATCCGCTGCTGGGCCGCCTCCTCGACGTCGGTCAGGCTCGGGGAGACGCGGCCATCGCCGTCGCGCCGATCCGCGGCCTCGGCCAGGGCGGCCGCGCCCTCGAGGACGTTCAGCGCCGTGCGGGCGTCGCCGCCCGAGATGGAGACGAGGTGGTCGAACGCTTCGGCCGACAGCTCGACCCCGCCCTTCGGACCGAGCTCGCCGGCGAGCCCGCGCTCCTGGTCGGCGAGGGCGCGCCGGACGATCGCCGCAACGTCCTCGTCGGCCAGCGGCTCCAGGCGCCAGACGCGAAGCCGCGACAGGAGGGCCGAGTTGACCTCGAAGTAGGGGTTCTCGGTGGTGGCACCGACGAGGGTGATCGTGCCGTCCTCGACATGCGGCAGGAGGGCGTCCTGCTGGGCCTTGTTGAAGCGATGGATCTCGTCGATGAGGAGGACCGTCCGCTGGCCGTTGAGGGTCAGGCGTTCCTGGGCCTCGGCGATCGTGGCCCGGACCTCGGCGACGCCGGACATGACCGCCGAGAGCGTCGCGAACTCCGCCCCGACCGCGGCCGCGAGGAGGCGAGCCAGTGATGTCTTGCCGGTGCCCGGCGGCCCCCACAGGAGCAGCGAGGCGAGGTGACCGCGGGCCACGCCGCGACTGAGCGGGCCCTTCTCCCCGACGAGGTGCTCCTGGCCGACGAACTCGTCGAGGTCTCGCGGCCGCATCCGGGCGGCCAGTGGCTGCCGCTCGGGCGGCGGCTGAAATAGGGGGACGGGTCTGGCTCCGACCGCCTTTGTCCGTGTCGTCGGCATAGGGGCCAGTCTACCGAGGGGGGCCTCTTAACAGCACGTATCGATGCCTGTTGTCGGATGACGACCTCTCGCGTCCGTGGCGACCCCCGAGTGGCGGGCCTCGAGCGGGGCTCCCGACCTGCGCTGAACCCGCGTATCGAGGGGGAAACCGATGTGGTTTCTTAGCGGTTCTCGTGGCCGGAAGCACGTTGAGCTCAACGATGGCACTGACAGCCTGCCCTATCCGAGTCGCTCCTGGCGGAGCCACACGACGGCCGCTCATTCTGCCCGCCACTCCAGGGCCACGGGCAGGAGACCTCGAACGTGCTGGAAGCATCTTGACCCTGGGGGTCGAGAGTGCTAGGCCTGCCGATGTCAGGGAGGACAGGAAGTCGACGACTCGCACAACTTCGTAGAGGGGGCCGGGATCATGAATATTCGGGTTGGCGTCGCTGTGGGGGCGACACGCTGGCGGCCCCGGATTACGGTCCGTCGGGCGGTGGTGTTGCTCCTTGCGGTCTCGTTGGCCGTACCGCCGGCGCTGACGGCGGCGCCGCAATGCTCAGGTTCCACGTCGTTCTACTTTAACGGATTCCAGACCTTCGACCTGCCCAGTTACGGCGCAAGGGCGTACGTCACATCGAACGTGGGCGACCCGTGTTGGGGAGCAAATGACGGCCTCTCTAGCGCCTGGTCGATGTTGGCGACAGAGTTTTCAGACCCGGACGGCGGATATGCGCAATCTGGTTACACTCGGCTGACCACGACACCTAACCGGTATTTCTCGCAGTGGCGAAGGACGATGGCTGAAGTGCCGCACACGGTTTGGGGTGGGCCGCCTGCAAGCGGACAGACCTATACCACCAAGTACTTGACGACCATACACCGGGTAAGGATGTGGGTCGGGAGCACAATCTACGACACGACGACGTTTGACCCGAACACATGGTGGGACAAGCCGTGGGACACCCAATTCTTCGGCGAGACACACCGTCTCCAAGACAACATGCCGGGTACGGCAGCAACCCATGCGGTCTTCTCGCAGGTCCAATACGCTCGCACCACCGACGGTGCGTGGGTTTCAGTTCCATCGTCCAAGGCGTCATGGTTCGCGGAGGGTCCTCGCTATCACAATTGCTGCAGCAGTACCACGCTCTTCGGAATCTGGACCGATCCCCTGAACTGAAATCTGGCATGAGGACTCGGACATGAGAAGTCGATCGACCCGGGGAGTCCTGGTCCTGGTGTTCGTTGGCGCCGTAGTCGTCGTAGCCGGGTACGTCAGCGCGTCGGGCGGTGCGGCCCACCCTCCCCTCGTGAGTGGATACGACATTCCTGAGACGCTCGATGGCCGCTTCGAGCTGAGAGGGCCGCCTCAGACGGCCCCGTTGATCACCGCGGAGAAGGCGCTTGATCTTGCGATGTCGTACGCGGCAGGCTTGGCTCCGAATCCGAAGGACGCCTCCGTCCAATACGTTGCGTTCACCGATACCGTCCGCGGAGTCGAGCTCACTGATGGCTCGATTGCCCTCGACTACGCCGACGTACCAGCCTGGATTGTCCGTTTGCGCGGTGTCCCGCAACCGGTCTTTGGCGGAAGGCACATGCCCATGGAGCTGCGTCGGGACCAACCGCAGGCGACGGAGTTGAACGTCGTGCTTGACGCCCGGACAGGTGAGTATATGGAGATGTTCAGCTTCCGGTAGCCCCTTATGCACGCTCTGTCCACGCGCGAGGCCCGGCGCCCTGCGGCCCTTACTGGGCTGGGCCGACCCCGACGACGTTCACGAGGATCCAGAGGGCCGCCAGGATCGAGAACATCAGGACCCCGGTGACGACGATCCTGCGGACGTCGCGGGCCACGTAGGCGTACTCGTGGGCGGCACGAACCGAGAGCGGCGTTCCCGGGTCGCTCACGAGGGTGACGTCGACGCGGGCCGATCGGGCCCGGCGCCGGGCGTTCTCGGCGATCGCGGCCTTCTCGCGAGCGACGAGCTCGGCCTCGATCTGGGCCGCACGGTCCAGCTCGGCCTGGGTCAGCCCGCCGGTTCGCAGTGCGGATGACCCTGGCGACGCGGCCGACGCGCGGGGGCCGTTGCTGCCCGGCGCCGCGCCGGGCTTGCGGGCGCCGGGTCGGGCTTGCGGGCGGCCGGGAT
>MGOD01000053.1:0-264 GCA_001795245.1 Chloroflexi bacterium RBG_16_70_13 | reverse complement strand
CTTGGCCATGGACCGTTGGTGCTCCTGCGATTCGGCCGCGCCGGGCCTCCGGGCGAGCGGCGGGAGAGGGGTGCCGCCGGGCGGGAAGGATACACCGGCGGGCTGGTGAGTCCCGGCCAAGCGCGCGACGCTAGACTCGATCGGACAGCCGATCGACCCCGAATCGGACCGCCCTGGAGGCCCGGCCATCGACCTCGACGCCATCGTTCGCGACAACCTCGGCTCGATCGTCGCCGGGCTCGCGATCGCGACGCTCTTGCTCCT
>MGOD01000052.1:9225-10329 GCA_001795245.1 Chloroflexi bacterium RBG_16_70_13 | reverse complement strand
CGCGACCCCCGGCGCCGCCCGGAAATGGGGCCCCTTCTGCGCCGAGCACGGCGCCGACCTCTTTCTCGTCCAGTCGCAGGTCAGCAGCGCCCGCCACCTCGCCTCGGGCTACGATCCGCTCTCGCTCGCCGAGTTCACCCGGTTCATGCCGATCCCGGTCGCGGTCGGCAACACCACCAACGCGGCGGCGGCGTACCTCCTGATGGAGCAGGGCGCTGCCGCGGTTTTCGTGGGCGTCGGGCCGGGCGCCGCGTGCACGACCCGCGAGGTCCTCGGGATCGGCGTCCCGCAGGTGACTGCGATCGCCGACGTCGCCGGCGCGCGCGACGCCTATCTCGAGCGGACCGGCCGCTACGTTCCGGTCGTCGCCGACGGCGGGATGCGCCGGGGCGGCGAGGTCGCCAAGGCGATCGCCGTGGGCGCGGACGCCGTGATGCTCGGCACGCCGCTGGCTCGCGCCGCCGAGGCGCCGGGGCGCGGCGTGAACTGGGGCATGGCCGCTCCCTCGCCCGTCCTGCCGCGGGGGACGCGGATCAAGGTCGGGACGATCGGTTCGCTGGAGCAGATCCTCTCTGGTCCGGCGACGGTCGCCGACGGCTCGCAGAACCTGATGGGCGCCCTCCGCCAGTCGATGGCGGCGCTCGGCGCCCGGACGCTCCGCGAGATGCAGGCGGTCGAGATCGTCTACGCGCCCGCGGTCGTGACCGAGGGCAAGTCCTGGCAGCAGAAGGGCCGCTGACGGACGAGATCGGCGAACAGCTCGCCGGCTGGGGGAAGGTCGTCCGGCTCGCGACTCGGGGTCGGGTCACCGGGCGCGAGGTCGCCGTCGCGGTCGGGTTCGTCGAGGAGCCGGACGGCAGCCTGCTCGTCGCGGCCGGCGACCCCGATGCCGACTGGGCCCGCAATCTGGAGGTGGATCCGGCATGCCATCTCACCGTCGGCGATCGGGCCTGGGACGCCGTGGCCGAGCCGCTGGATCACGACGAGGCCGCCCGGGTCGTGACGGCGCTCATCCTCCGCTACGGGGCGCCTGCCGAGCGGCTCGGACGGGGGCCGGCGTTTCGGCTCCGCCGGGTGGGTTGACTCGGGCGCCCCCACCCCGGT
>MGOD01000052.1:8867-9214 GCA_001795245.1 Chloroflexi bacterium RBG_16_70_13 | reverse complement strand
CCTGTTCGGCGCTACCATCGAGCCGTAATGTCCGAGAGCCTTCCGGTCCGCCCCGCGCGCGACGACGAAACGGTCGCGACGTCCGTCAGCGTCAATGTGTTCGAGCTGGCTGGCGGCCAGCCGTTCTTCGATGCCCTCGTGAATCGGTTCTACGAGGGCGTCGAATCAGACCCGGCGCTCCTGGCGATCTACCCGGATCACGGCGACCTCAAGGGCGCTCGTCGCCGCCTGGCGTTGTTCCTCGGCCAGTACTGGGGCGGCCCGACGACGTACTCCGACGAGCGCGGCCACCCGCGGCTGTTCATGCGCCACAAGGGCTTCCCGATCGACCCCGCCGCCCGGGACCT
>MGOD01000052.1:3877-8855 GCA_001795245.1 Chloroflexi bacterium RBG_16_70_13 | reverse complement strand
CACATGCGCGAGGCGGTCGCCTTCATGGACCCGCCGCCGGCGATCGCCGCCCGCCTCCTCGCCTACTTCGACATGGCCGCGGAGGCGATGCGGAACCGCGACTGAGGTCGGTTCGGATCAGCGGCGCCTGGCGTCCTCGCCCGGTACCCCGAGTGCCGCCAGGGCCGCCGCGAAGGCATCGAGATCATCCGCGCCGACCCAGACCGCCGGGACGCTGAACGGGCCCAGCCGCACCCGCCGCCGAAGATCGATGCGAACGCCGCCGTGAGGGCTCCCCGCGAACGACACGTCGCCGTGACGGATGCTCCGCCTGATCCCGATCGCCGTGATCCAGTGGAACGGTCCCTCGATCCGCCAGCTATCGAGGTTCGCCAGCTCTGTCACGAAGGTCGCCCGCCCGAATCGGATGACGAGCCGTCCGTCGCCGACCTCCGCCCAGGCGTTCTCGGACCCCGCGCCGAAGGCAAGCCGGAGCGCGGCGGCCGAGCGTCGGCCGATCCGGATCGGGAATCGCTGCGTGGTCATCGCGAAGCAGGGTAGCCGCCGGCCGACGCCAGGGGCAGGCTCATCGACCGGCCCCGATCACGAGGTCGGGACTGGCCCGCCCCCACACCGATTCGGAAACGAGGGCCTGCACGGTGGCCGAAGGCTCCTGGCGCGAACAGCCTGTCCTGAGAGCCCGCGGCAAGCGGGTCGCGAAAAGGAGGGTGCGATGCACCGGATAACGGCTTCCGGCGTCCGCCGACTCAGCGTTGCCGTCGGGGCGGGCCTGCTCGCTCTGGCGGCCGCGCTGCCTGCGTCGGCCGTCATGTACTCACGCGAGATGTACGAGGGCACGGCCACCTGGTCATATGACGGCTGCGGCCCCGTGGTGGACGCGACCGCCACGTTCAGCGGGATGTACTCGGTTCGGGCCGGGACCGGCAAGGATGACGATGCGTTCTTCGCCCACGATACCTTCCAGTTCCGCGAGGTCCACGTTCGCGCGTCGGACGGCAAGGTCGGCGTCGTGACCGGGATCCTCAACTGGAAGGAGACGCGCGGCACGCGGGTAGAGGGTTCGATCTTCGCCTTCAGCGCGGTCTTCGCCGGCCAGGTCGTGCTGCGCGACGGCGACGGGAACGTCGTGATCCGGGACCGCGGGACGATCAACGAGACGATCCTGTTTGACACCTTTGGCGACGACGTCCCCGGCGGGGAGTACGTGGACACGATCGCGAGCGCACTCCGCGGCCAGTTCCCGGGTCTGACCTCGGACGCGTTCTGCGAGTACTGGAACAGCTGATCCCGGTCACCTCGGCCGGCCCGCGCGGGCGCGGGCCGGACCTTCCTCGGGGCGGCGAGGACCGCAGGAGGAGATCGTCGTGACTAGTCGATACATTGCCACGCTGGCCGCGGCGAGCCTGCTGCTCACCGGGGCCTGCAGCGCGACAACACCGAGCGCCCCCGATCTCGCCTCCTCGCCGCTCCTGTCGCCGACGCCCGCACCGACGGCGTCGCCTCGCTCTTCGGCGACTCCCGAACCGTCGCCCGGCGCGACGACGTTCACCTCGGTCCGGCACGGATTCTCGCTCGAGCTGCCGTCCGACTGGACGTACACGCCCGCGACGACGGACTGGCCGCCCGATACCTATCCGACGGGCGGGTCGTCATACACCGACCAGTTCGCCGGCCCGCCCGGGCCCTTCCCGGTCATCGATGTCGTGACCCGGGCGTTCCCGGAGCGGGCCACTCCAGATGCCTTTCTGTCCTAGCTCGACATCGAGAATGCCCGGATCTGCACGGTCGAGGAGACTGAGGCCGTCACGGTTGACGGCCTGGCGGGCCGTCTCCAGCGGCAGACCTGCGGCTACAACGCCTGGGAGGTTGCCCTGATCGGCGACGGCCGCGTCACGCTCATCTACTGGCTCGGCAGCGGCAGCCTCGTGACCGAGCATCGCGTGCTCCTCGATCGCGTCCTCTCGACCTTCAGGTTCGGGCCGGGGGGCTAGCAGGTCGGGACGTCGGCGGGTGGGAGACGCGTCCGCCGTGGCGGCGCCTACTCGGGTTTCAGGAAGGTGAGCACCGCGAGTACCCGCCGGTGATCCTCCGACGACGGCTCGAGGTCGAGCTTCGAGAAGATCTGCCGGACGTGGCCTTCGATCGTCTTCAGCTCGAGGACGAGGCGGTCGGCGATGCCCTGGTTCGAGCGGCCCTCGGCCATCAGCCCGAGGATCTCGCGCTCGCGCGGCGTCAGCTCATCGAGCGGGGAGTGGCGGCGCGGCCGGCCGAGCAGCCGGGCGACGACCTCGGGGTCGATGACCGAGCCGCCGGCGGCCACCCGACGCACGGCGTCGGCGAGATCGTCGAGCTTCGCGACGCGGTCCTTCAGGAGGTAGCCGATCCCCGACGGGTCGTCGCGGATGAGCTCGACCGCGTAGCGCGTCTCGACGTACTGCGAGAGGACGAGGACGCCGAGCCGCGGATGCCGGGACCGCAGCGCCCGGGCGGCCTCGAGGCCCTCGGTGGTGTGGGTCGGGGGCATCCGGACGTCGACCACGACGACATCGGGGAGGTCGGCCTCGACGAGCCGGAGCAGCCCGTCGACGTCGCCGGCCTGGCCGATGACCTCGAAGCCGGCCGTCGCGAGCCCGGCCGCGAGGGCCTCGCGGAGGAGGACGGCGTCATCGGCGAGGACGACCCGGGTCATCCGCCGTCGGCCGCGAGCGGGATCGTGGCGAGGACGCTGGTGCCGCCACCTTCCGGGGAGTGGACGACGAGGCTTCCGCCGATCGCGGCCACGCGGTCGCGGAGGCCGCTCAGCCCCGAGCCGCCGGCGGGGTCCGCCCCGCCTCGGCCGTCGTCGCGGATCTCGACCGCGAGGTCATCACCGGAGGTCCGGATCGAGACCGTCGCGTGGGACGCGTTCGCATGTCGGGCGATGTTCGTCAGGGCCTCGGCGACGACGAAGTAGGCGGTCGCCTCGACGGTCGCCGCGTGGCGCTCGCCCGAACCCTCGACCTCCACAGGGATCGGCGTCCGCTCCGCGAGCGACTCGACCGCCGCGCGCAGGCCGGCCTCGGTGAGGATCGGTGGGTGGAGCCCACGAGCGAGCTGGCGGACCTCGGCGATGGCGGCGCCGAGCTCGGTGGTGGTGGCGTCGATGAGGTCCTGGGCGTCGGCCGAGGCGCCGCGGGCCTGCTCCAGCCGCATGGCCAGGGCGACGAGCCGCTGTTGGGCGCCGTCGTGGAGATCCCGCTCCACCCGCCGCCGCTCGGCATCGCCGGCCTCCACGATCCGCTGCCGCGACGCCCGGACCTCCTCGAGCTGGGCCCGGACCTGGGCCGCCAGACGCTCGTTTTCCAGGGCCAGCCGAGCGACCGAGGTGACAGCCTCGACGAGGCCCGGATCCTCGTCCGAAATGACAGCATCGTGGACCAGGACCCCGAGAAGCTCGCCCTCGCGCTCGAGTCGAGCCACAACCCGCCCCGTGCCCGGAGAGGGCAGCGAGAACGGATGGCCTGCCGGATCGACGAGGCCCCCGCCGGCGACGGACGGGAACGCGATCTCGAGCGTCGGGTCGCGAAGCGTCCGGGCCAGCGAGGCACGAAGGCTCCCGATCGGCACGCCGCCGCCGAGCTCGACGGCGAGGTCCGCCACCGACGATCGATGGAGGCTGCTCCGGAGCATGCCCGCGATGACCCCCGTCGGGATGATGAAGTCGACGAACAGGAGCAGCTGGCCGGCCAGGACGTCGGTCACGACCAGCCAGCCGAAGTCGAGCGCGAGGTACCAGAGGGTCGTCAGGGTGGCGACCAACGGGGTCGCGATCAGGACCGGCCACAGCACACGGCGGGCTGCCGGCGTGGCCGCCCGCCAGTGGCGGACGACGGCCGCGATGACCCCGACTGCGAGGAATGGGATGAACGCCGTGCTACCGAGGTCGACCAGCCGCTCGAGCGTGTCGTTCCGCGAGATCAGGAGCAGGTTGTTCGGGCAGAAGCCCACGCAGTCGACGCCGACCCACTCCGGCTGCCAGACGGCATGGCCGATGAGGCTCGTCGCGAGGACGAAGACGTAGACGAACCCGACGAGGCGGCGGTCGAATCGCCCGACGAGCCATCCCGTCGGGTAGGCGATCAGCAGGTGCGCCGAGACGGCGTCGTGGACCGCGCTGAAGGCCTCGCCGAGGGTCCAGGTCAACGACGTCGGGATGTAGCCCAGGAGCCAGATCTGGTCGGTCCAGAGGAAGGCAAGGATCAACTTCCAGAATGGCTGCTTCGGAGCGCGCCGGTATGACAGCAGCAGGGCTCCGATCCAGACGGCCGCTTCGACCGAGACGCCGACCTGGCTTGGGACGTTGATGCTTTCGTGGAGCGGCAGTGGCGTCAGGGCGAGGACCAGCCGCCCGGACGCAACGGGGAGCGCCCCGCCGATGACAAGCAGCACGAGGTCGCGACGTCGCGGGGCCGGCGCGGAGATGCCGGCCGCATGGATCGACGGGGTCGGAGAGGCGACGGCCTCGTGCATCGCCGCATCCTCGCACCATCGTCCACCACCGCGACACCGTGCAAGCCCTTGGACCCGCCCGCCGGCGATCGGTGTCCGCCCGGTCGATGAGCGGAGACTTGAAGCCTACGTTGGGCCCATCGACCCCCGACTCCATGAGGACAACCCGATGCAGGCCCTGACGATCTCCCCGACCGCCCGCTCGCTCGCGTTCGCCGACCCCGCAAACCGCCGCGGCGAATCGTCCGTCGCCGGCCCGGCGAGCCTCCTGGCGGCGATCATCGTGCTCCTGGCCATCCTGCCGAGCATCGCCGGCGGCGGCTCGTCGGCACCGCTCGCGGCCCCGGAGCCGCTCCCGGCGCCGGCTCCGGCTATCGTCGCCGGCTCCTGACCTCGGCCGCTCGCCGGTGACCCGCCTCCTTCCCGGCGACCGGCCTCGGGCCGGTACACTTGCGGCCTGACGAAGGGAGGCGGCATCGAGCGTGGCGGC
>MGOD01000052.1:0-3824 GCA_001795245.1 Chloroflexi bacterium RBG_16_70_13 | reverse complement strand
CCGGCCGAGCCGGGCGCCCCACCGGATCCCGCGGCGCCCGCCGAGCGAGCGCCGGCTGAGCAAGCCGCGCCGTCACGTCGTGGCAAGACCGTCCACGGCGAAGCGGCGAACGCGGGCCATCGGGTCCTTGCCCCGGACGACGCCGAGGTCGAGGCCTACCTCGAGACCGCCCTCAACGCGCCGGCGCCCGAACGAGCGGCCAGCGACCGGCCGGCGAGCACCGACCACGGTACGGTCGTCGTCCTCGACTTCGGAAGCCAGTTCGCCCAGCTCATCGCGCGGCGCGTTCGTGAGCTGAATGTCTACTCGGAGCTCCTGCCCCACGACACGCCGCTGGCCGAGATCGAGCGCCGCGGCGCGACCGCGATCATCCTCTCGGGCGGCCCGATGTCCGTCTACGACGAGGGTGCGCCGAAGCCGGATCCCTCGATCTGGAGCGGGCGCCTGCCTGTGCTGGGCATCTGCTACGGCGCCCAGATGATGGCCCTCGAGCTCGGCGGAGACGTCCTGCCGGCGGCGAAGCGCGAGTACGGCCCGGCGACCGTGAGCATCACCGCCGACGACCCGCTCTTCGCCGGCATCGAGCGCGAGCAGCCCGTCTGGATGAGCCACGGCGACTCGATCACCCGCCTGCCCGAGGGCTTCACCTCCACGGCCCACTCCGGCTCGTCGCCGTATGCCGGCCTCGTCGATCACAGCCGCAACCTCTACGGCATCCAGTTCCATCCCGAGGTCGCCCACACGCCGCGCGGCCGGGACGTGCTCCGCAACTTCGTCGTCGGGATCGCGGGGGCCCAGGCGACCTGGACTCCAGCGAACTTCATCGTATCGACCGTCGCCGAGATCCGGGAGCGGGTGGACGCCCATGCCCGGGCGGTCGGCTCGGACGGCAAGGTCATCTGCGCCCTCTCGGGTGGGGTGGATTCGGCCGTTGCCGCGGCCCTCGTCCATCGGGCGGTGGGCGACCGGCTAACGTGCATCTACGTCGACCACGGCCTGATGCGAAAGAAGGAGTCGGAGCTCCTCCGGGCAACCTTCGAGCAGCACCTCGGGATGCGCCTGGTGATGGTCGACGCCCGAGAGCGATTCCTGGCCCGCCTGGCCGGGGTCATCGACCCCGAGCAGAAGCGGAAGATCATCGGCGACGAGTTCATCCGGGTCTTCGAGGAGGAGGCAACGAAGCTCGGCCGGATCGACTTCCTGACCCAGGGGACCCTCTACCCCGACGTCATCGAGAGCGCCACGTCCGAGACGAAGGCCGCCCAGAAGATCAAGACCCACCACAACGTGGGCGGCCTCCCCGCGGATCTGCGGTTCAAGCTCATCGAGCCGCTCCGATACCTCTTCAAGGACGAGGTCAGGCTGGTTGGCGCGGCCCTCGGGCTGCCTGACGCCATGGTCCAGCGGCAGCCGTTCCCCGGCCCAGGCCTCGCCATCCGGATCATCGGCGAGGTGACCCGGGAGCGACTCGACACGCTCCGTGACGCGGACTGGATCGTCATCGACGAGATCAAGGCGGCCGGCCTGTATCGCAGCGTGTGGCAGAGCTTCGCGATCCTGACCCCCGTCCGCAGCGTCGGCGTCATGGGTGACGGCCGGACCTACGCCAACGTCGTGGCGATCCGGGCCGTGACGTCGGAGGACGGCATGACCGCCGACTGGGCCAAGCTGCCCTACGACGTCCTGGCGAAGATCTCGTCCCGCATCGTCAACGAGGTCCCCGGCGTCAACCGGGTCGTGTACGACATCAGCTCCAAGCCGCCCGCCACGATCGAGTGGGAGTAGGGCCCCTCCCGAGCCGGGGGTAGGCGATGACGAGCGAGCGGGCACGGGATCGCGATCCCCTCCCGAACTTCGATCTCTACGCCGAACTCGGGATCCCGCTGGATGCATCCACGGACGCGGCCGAACGAGCGTGGCGGGCGAAGGTCCGCGAGGCGCACCCGGACCGGGCAAGCGGACCGGGCGAGTCCGCGGCGACGCAGCGAACGGCGCGCCTGAATATCGCCCGCGACTGGCTGACCGACCCCCTCAGGCGAGCTCGCTACGACGAGCTGCGGCGACCCCGGGGAACAGCCGGCCCGGCGGTCGACGTGTCGGGGATCGATCCGCTCGGACCCTGGTCACGGCCGGCGGGCGCTGCCAGGAGGAGGGTGGCAATCGCGCCGGGCCGGCGGTATGTGCTCGTACCGCTAGCGGTGATGGCGGCGATGGCGTACGTCGGGATCGGGACCAATCTGGTCACGATCCTGGCCTTCGACCTGGCCCTCGTGGCGTTCCTCTACTTCGGGCTCTTCTGGTTCGTCGGCGCGCTCTATCGGGCTGTCATTCGGTGGGCCACGAGGCGGGGACGCGAGCGCTCGTGATCAGCCCGTCTCGCCTTCGGTGAGGCGCGCGATCTTGCTTCTACGCCAGCCCGGCCCTCCCGACGCTTGGGGGGGGGTCGAGGTCGTCGGTCCTCTCGCCCACCATGAGTGGACGACACCCCGCTCGGGCACGAGTGTCATGGCAGTTTGACGAGCACGTTCGTCGCTGCGCCTATACAGCCGACGACCGTTCCTGCGACGAGCACGACGCGCCGGTATCGGCCGAGGTGCGGCGTCACCCAGATCAGGAATCTGATGAGCGCGAGCTTGGCGAGGATCAGGACGAGTCCCGCCGCCGCCGTCGCTTCCCAGGTGGCATCGGCCGGCCCCAGGGCCACCAATGCCTCCATCGCCCATCGTCCCAACGGGTTCTGCTCTCCCAGCCCGGATTGCCACACGAAGCCGAACGTGCCGAGATCAGCGGCTTGCGCGAACACGGCCGCGCGGAGCAGGCGCGGACGAGCAGGTGCGTAACGAAGGATGCCCGTCGCGGCGGTCAAACCGGCAAACTCGACCAGTGCATCGCCCCACCGCTCGCCGAAGACCAGTGCGATGAAGAACAGGCCAAGCAGAAGAACCTTGAGAGCGGGCAACAGCAGCCGCGACAGATCGCGTTGTCGGACGAACCACACGAATCTCGCCGCCCCCGCGGCAGCCGCGATCAGCGCGCCGGCGCCGGTGAGACGGAGGGTCGGACCGACCTCGGGGCACGCAACGGGCCTGCAAGCGAGCGACTCGGCGAACTGGCTCAGGGAGACCATGGAGAGGCCTACGCCGGCCAGCGTGGCCGACGCTCCGATGGCCACGGCCATCGCGAATACCTCGCCCCGCCTGATGCGCGGGCGCGCAATGACTGTTACCGCAACCCCGAAGACCGCAACGATGGCGGTCGACCACCCCAGAAGGACGACGATCGCGACCGCGGCGATGAGAATCGGCAGAGCGAGCGCGGCCGTGTTGACCCGCGCTCTCCCCCTCGCCTCGTCAAGGTCGTTGGCTGGCGGTGTCACGGCTGAGCCACCGGCTCGGACTTGTTCACGGGGTTGTCGGCGGCACCTGCGTCTCGGTGATGCGCCTCAATCCTCCGTCAAGCGCGCGACGAGCTTCTCGCGGCCCGGGAGCTGGCCTGCGGCGAGGAAGCTCCGGAGGTGCTCGCCGGACCGCGGCTCCACCTCGAGCGCCGAGCGATAGAGCCGCCGCCCTCGCTCCTCGTCGCCGGAATCGAAGACCGCGAGCGACTGCCACAGGCGGACCTGGTCGTCGTCCGGAGCGAGGGCCGCGGCCGCCTCGAAGAAGGCGAGGGCCGCCGACGCCTCGCCGACGGCGAGGGCCTCGAACCCGGCGTCGAGCGCCTCGTAGGCGCGGTTGAGGGCCAGAAGCCGGTCGAGCTCGTCAAGGGGCGCGCGGGCGTCGTCGACACGGATGTCGTAGCGGATGTCCCAGGGGTGGGCGTCGGGC
>MGOD01000051.1:80696-80977 GCA_001795245.1 Chloroflexi bacterium RBG_16_70_13 | reverse complement strand
ACCGTCGTGTCCTCGTTCGAGCCCGACACGATCGCCTGGATCGAGGCCCGCCGGCCCGCCTGGCCGCGCTGGCTGAATGCGATGGACCTCGCCGCGCCGACGCTTCGGCTGGCCGTGGAGCTCGGCTGCCGCGGGCTGTCGGTGGACTGGCACGCGATCGATCGTGCGGGGATGGCCCGTGCAGCCTCTGCCGGGCTGGAGGTGGCGGCCTGGACGGTCCGGCGGCGAACCACCGTCGCGCGACTGGAGCGGCTCGGCGTCGTCGCGATCTGCGTGGAGGC
>MGOD01000051.1:70724-80588 GCA_001795245.1 Chloroflexi bacterium RBG_16_70_13 | reverse complement strand
GAGGGTCGGGGAGGGAAGGGTGGCAGCCAGTCTGGCGGTGTCCGCCCCGCTCCAGCCGACGGGCTTCCGAGCCCGGATGATCGCCGCGTAGAGGCCGTCGCCGACGGCGTGGGTCGGCTCGACGGCGACGTCGACCAGTCCGGCCGCAGCGAGCCCGTGGCGATACTCGTCGAACGACAGCGCGCCGGCGATGCAGCCGGCGTAGCTGCCACGCTCCGCCCGCTCGCGCGAGCTCAGGCCGTCATCGGCGACGACGTCGCTGACGCCCATCCGGCCGCCTTCGCGCAGGACCCGCGCGATCTCGCTGAAGACGGCACCCTTGTCGGCGGCGAGGTTGATGACGCAGTTGCTGATGACGACGTCGACGCTGGCGTTGTCGAGCGGCAGGGCCTCGATCGTGCCCTTCCGGAACTCGACGTTCGTGGCGCCCGCCTCGACCGCGTTCCGCCGGGCCAGCTCGAGCATCTCGTCGGTCATGTCGACGCCGATCGCCCGGCCGGTCGGGCCAACCCGGCGGGCCGAGAGCAGGACGTCGATACCGCCGCCGGCCCCGAGGTCGAGGACGGTCTCGCCCGTCCGGAGCTCGGCGACCGCGATCGGATTGCCGCAACCGAGCGAGGCGAGGACGGCGGAATCGGGCAGCGACGCCCGATCGGCGTCGGCGTAGAGGAGCGAGCCCCAGGTCCGCGACCCGTCCTCGCCGCAGCAGTCGTTGAGGGCGCCGGAGCGGGCGGCCGCCTCGGCCGCGGTCGGGGATTCGGCGACGGCCAGCGCCGCCTCTGCATAACGGGCCCTGACGGCAGCGTGGACGTCGTCTTCGGGGCGGGTGGTCCGGGTCGGCTCGAGCTCGGTGGCCATCGAATCTGCTCCTCGGGACGCGCTATCCGGGTGGAATCAAGGGGCCGGCGCCACTGGGACGCCGGCCGGGGATATCACACGCAGCTGGCGCAGAGGTCGACACGCGACCCGAGGTCGACGCTCGACTCCGTGCCGGCGGTCGCCAGCGCGACGCGTCGGGCCGGGGCGGCGGTCGTGCCAGCCTCGGCCATGGCCCGGCGGTGCTCGGTCGCGATTCGTGCCTCTCGGATCGCGGCGAGGTGCATCTGGTCGCGCTCACCCTGGGCATCTCGACGGCCGATGAGCCACTCGTAGTACATCTGGATCATCGTCGTGGTTCCTTCCGGTGCCCTGCGGCACGCTCGCCTTGGGTATCGATCGACGTCAATATGCCATGGAGATTGATACTTGTCAATATAGACGTTCATCGAATAAGGTGTCCGCGACATGGCCCGTTCCACCGACCCCGACGTCCGCCTCCTCGCCGCCCTGGCGGATCCCATCCGCCTCTCGATCGTGCGCCAGCTCGCGGCCTGCGATGGCATCTGCGCCTGCGACTTCACCGAGTCCTGCGACGTCTCCCAACCGACCGTTTCGCATCACCTCCGCGTCCTGCGCGAGGCCGGGGTGGTCACCTCGGAGCGGCGCGGCTCGTGGATCTGGTACCGGCTCTCGCCGGATGCGATCGGCCGGCTCTCGGGCATCGCCCGGGATCTCGTGCCTGGCGACTTCGTCCCGGCTGCGGACCTCGTTCGGTCGCGGCGCCGGCGGGCGACGCTCGCCGCCGACGCGCAGCCCCTCGTCCAGGTTGGCCCGACGAGCTAGTCGGGGTCCTATCGGGCGAATAGATCCGGCGGCACGAGCCAGCGAAGGACGCCTTCACCGGCCGTCGGCGGCAGCTCGAGGTCGATCCTCGCCAGCGCGCCCTTCCGCAGCGTGACCGCCGAGCCGACGAGCTCCGAGGCAAGGTCGCTGAAGTCGGGATCGTGGCCGACGAGGATCGGCCGGTGCGGCAGGCCGTTGTCGACCAGGATCGCCGCCAGGACGTCGAGGTCGAGCGGGCCGCCGAGCCCGTCGTGGAGCCGAACCTCGAGGCCGAGCACCGCACCGAGGACCTCGGCTGTCTGGGCCGCCCGGGCCTTCGGTGAGCTCACGAGGACATCGGGCGCCGCGCGCAGGGCACCGAGGATCGCCGCGAGCCGCTCGACCTGCTTCCGTCCCTTGCGCGACAGCGGCCGGTCGGCGTCCAGGCCGCTCCAGGCCAGCGGGTCGCCGGCGTCAGCGTGCCGGACGAGGAGGAGCTCGATCACGCGCCGGCTCGCGCGCGAGCCCGCGCGGCGAGGGTCACGAATTGGGCGATCCGCTCGCCCATCGCGGTCATGGTCGCCCGGAATGCGCGGAGGCGCATCGTCTCGTCGCCCTCGACGGCGGCCGGGTCGTCGTAGCCCCAGTGGAGCGACTCGTGAACGCCCGGGAAGACCGGGCACTCCTGGCGCGCGTCGTCGCACACCGTGATGACGTAGTCGAACGTCTGGTCGAGGTACTCGTCGACCGACTTCGAGCGCAGGCCGTCCGTCGGCAGGCCGGCTTCGCCGAGGACCCGGATCGTCAGCGGGTTCACGCCCCTGGGATGGGTGCCGGCGCTGTGGACCTCGAAGGCGTCCCCGCCGGCGGCCCTGAGGAGGACCTCGCCGAGGAGGCTTCGAGCGGAGTTCCCGGTGCACACGAACAGGACCCGGAGCGGTCGATGGTCGCGGGCGTCGGTCATGGATTCAGGTCCTCGACCTCGCCGCTGGCGAGGTACACGACGTCCTCGGCGATGTTCGTCACTCGATCGCCGATCCGCTCCAGGTAGTGCGACGCGAGGAGGATCCTCGTACCCCGCTCGACGTTGGCCGGGTCCGCGCGCATGAGGTCGACGACCTCGCTGAAGATCCGGTGGTAGAGGTGGTCGATCTCGTCGTCGCGCGTCGCGACCTGGCGGGCCATCTCGTCGTCGATCGTGACCAGGGCGCGGAGGATGCCGCGGACCAGCTCCGCTCCCAGGCGGCCCATCTCGGGCAGGTCGATGTAGGCCTTGATCGGCGGCTCGGCGGACAGCTTGATCACGGCCTTGGCGACCGAGGCCGCATGGTCGCCGATTCGCTCGAGCTCGTAGGCGACGTGGTCGAGCGAGAGGAGGAACCGGAGGTCCCGGGCCACCGGTTGCTGGGTCGCGATGGTCCGGGCGATGAGGGTCGTGACTTCGCGCTGGGCCTCGTTGACCCGGCGGTCACCGATGATCACCCGCTCAGCGCCGGCCGCGTCGTGATCGACGAGGGCGTCGATCGCCGCGAGGATCTGGGCCTCCACGAGCGAGCCCATCCGGAGGACGCTGTCCTTGATCTCCTGCTCGTCGCGATCGAGCGTCGGTCGGGCGGTCTGGGTGCCGGAGCCTGCGAGCTCGGCGGCCGCGTCGCGATCGCCGGCCGCGAGGCCTACGCTGGCCCCCTCGCCGCTCGCGAGGGGCTTCTGGTCGTCCATCGGCGTCTCCTCGCTCAACCGAACCGACCGGACACGTAGTCCTCGGTCAGTCGGTGCTTCGGGTTGGTGAAGATCTGGATCGTCTGGCCTCGCTCGACGACATAGCCGGCCCGATCATCGCCCATCGTCATGAAGATCGTGGTGTCGGAGGCGCGCGCCGCCTGCTGCATGTTGTGGGTGACGATCACGATCGTGTAGTCCCGCTTGAGCTCGGCCATGAGCTCTTCGATCTGGAGCGTCGAGCGCGGGTCGAGCGCCGAGCAGGGCTCGTCCATGAGGATGACCTCGGGCTCCACGGCGATCGTGCGGGCGATGCAGAGACGCTGCTGCTGGCCGCCGGAGAGGGCCATGCCGGACTGCTTGAGCTTGTCCTTGACGTCATCCCACAGCGCCGCCCTGCGGAGCGAGCGCTCGACGAGCTCGTCCATGTTGCCCTTGTAGCCGTTGATCCGGGGCCCGAACGCGACATTCTCGTAGACGCTCTTCGGGAAGGGGTTCGGCTTCTGGAAGACCATCCCGACCCGGCGCCGGACCGCGACCGGATCCACGCCGCGGGCGAACAGGTCCTGGCCGTCGAAGAGGATCCGGCCCTCGGTGCGGTAGCTCGGGACGAGGTCGTTCATCCGGTTCATCGTCCGGATGAGGGTCGACTTGCCGCAGCCCGACGGCCCGATGAGGGCGGTGATCCGCTGCCGGGCGATGCTGATGTCGACGTTCCGGACGGCTCGGAACGAGCCGTAGAAGCACGAAACGTCCTGGAGCTCGATGACGGGCTCGCGCTCGGCGTCGTCGGGGTCCGGCTCGCGCGTCAGGGGGCTGATCCGGATCGCCGGCGCGTGGCCGTCGGCAGCGGCGTCGCGCGGCGGCGCCTCCGGGGTCTCGAGGGTCACGTTCGTCTCCTCTACCACTGGATGTGCCTCGACAGCCGGGCCCGGACGATGAGCGCCAGGGCATTGAGGATGAGGACCACGCCGAGCATCACGATGATGGCCGCGGCCGACAGGCCCTGGAACTCCTCCTGCGGCCGCTGTGCCCAGCCGAAGATCTGGATGGGCAGGACGGTGTATTGGCCGGAGATCGGGTTGGGCAGGAAGGTCACGAAGGTGAATGCCCCGATGAGGATGAGCGGGGCCGCCTCGCCGATGGCCCGGGCCATGGCCAGGATGATCCCGGTCATGATCCCGGGAGCCGCCGCCGGCAGGACCGAGCGACTGACCATCTGCCAGCGGCTGGCCCCAAGGGCATAGGCACCCTCGCGCTGCGCCTGGGGAACCGCCCGGAGGGCCTCGATCGAGGCGATGACCACGACCGGCAGGATGAGGAGGCTGAGCGTGAGCGATGCCGCGAGGATGGTCGGGCCAAGGGCGAGCGCGCGGACGAAGACTCCCAGGCCAAGGATCCCGTAGACGATCGAGGGTACGCCGGCGAGGTTGGAGATGTTCGTCTGGAGGAGCCGGTTGAGCCGGGAGTCGGTGGCGTACTCGACGAGGTAGACGGCCGCTGCGACCCCGATCGGGAAGGTCATGACGCCCACCAGGATGCCGATCTCGAAGGTGCCCACCATGGCTGGCAGGACGCCGGCCCGGGCCGGCCGGCTCGATGGCACGCTGGTCAGGAATTGGACGTCGAGCCAGGGCGCGGCCCGGACGAAGGTATCGACGAGGAGCACGACGAGCGTCACGAGGAGCAGCCCGATCGCCGCCACGCACGCGCCGTAGAACAACGTGCCCGTGAGCTTCCGGCGCATGAGCGCTGGCTCGAAGCGGGGGACCGCCGGGGCAGCCGGGGCAACTACGCTCATCAGTAGGCCGTCCGGTAGCGTCGGACGACCCAACCGCTCATGAGGTTCAGGGCCAGCGTGACCAGGAACAGTGTCGAGCCGACGGCAAAGAGCGACTTGTACTCGAGCGATCCCTGGGCCGTCTCGCCGATCGAGATCTGGACGATGAACGCCGTCATCGTCTGGACGCAGTCGGTGGGATTCAGCGTGAAGTCTGGGCACTGCCCGGCCGTCAGCACCACTGCCATGGTCTCGCCGATCGCCCGGCTCATGGCCAGGATGACGGATGCCATGATCCCCGAGATCGCGGCCGGGAAGACGATCTTCCGGACGACCTCGAACTTCGTCGCCCCCATCGCGAAGGCGCCCTCGCGCATCCCCCGCGGCACGGCCCGCATCGAGTCCTCGCTGATCGACGCGATGAGCGGCGTGATGAGGATGCCCACCACGATGCCCCCGTTGAGGGCCGAGAAGACGCCGATGTTGTCCTGTCCGAGGAGCGGGCGGAGGAGGTGGGGCGCGACGAAGTTCAAGCCGAAGAATCCGAGGACGATCGTGGGCACCCCGGCGATCGTCTCGAGGATCGGCTTGACCACGGTCCGCACCCGGACTGTCGCGTATTCCGCCAGGAGGACGGCCGCGAGGAGCCCCAGCGGCACGGCGATGAGCATGGCGATCACAGCCACGAGGACCGTCCCCGACACGAGCGCGAGGACGCCCCACGAATGCGGCTTGATGAGGGCCGACCAGTGGGTGCCCGTCAGGAACTCGAGCGGGCTCACCTCGACGAAGAACTCGAACGTCTCGAGCGCCAGGACCGCGATGATCCCGATCGTCGTCACCACGCCGAGTGCGGCTGCCAGGAACAGCAGCCGCTCGATGATGCGCTCGCCGACAGGGCGGCGGTGGGTCAGGGCGATGGGTGCCGCGGACATCCGATGATGGGCCCTCGTCCGGTATTCGAAAGGATAGACGCGCCGACCCGAACCGAGCTGTCGGGCCGGCGCGCCGGAGGAGGATTGGCGGGCTCAGGTCAGCCGCCGACGGCGGCTTCCCACTCGGCGACCTCGGCGGCCAGCACATCGTCGGGGACCGCGATGTAGCCGACCTCGGTCGAGAAGGCGTTGGTGTTCGCGAGGTAGTAGTCGACGAAGGCCTTCAGCTCGGGTCGCTCCTTGGCCTTGCCGACGTCGGGGTAGATGAAGATCGGCCGCGACAGCGGCGCGTACTCGTTGCTGTTGATGGTCTCGTCGGTCGGGGCCACGCAGCCGTCGCCGCCGTCGACCTCGACCGCCTCGAGCTTGTCGGTGTTCTCGACGTAGTAGGCGTAGCCGAAGAACGCGATCGCATACGTGTCGCCGGCGACACCGGTCACGAGGGTGTTGTCGTCCTCGGACTGCGTCGCGTGCGTTGTCGCGGCGTCGGTCTCGCCATTGATCTCCTCGGTGAAGTAGTCGAACGTGCCGGAGTCGGCGCCGGGCATGTAGCGCTGGACCTCGTCGGCCGGGAATGACGGGTCGACGTCACTCCAGAGGAGGTGCTCGGGGGAGTCGGGCCCGTAGATCCTGGCCAGCTGGTTGACCGTGAGGCAGGCCGCAAAGTCGTTGGCCGGGTTGACGACGACGGTCAGTCCGTCGATCGCGACCTGCAGCTCGACGTACTCGACGCCGTTCGTCTCGCAGGCCAGGCCCTCGCCCTCGTCCTCGGCCTTGATCGGGCGGGACGCGTCGTTGATGTCGGTGTCGCCGGCGCAGAACTTCTTGAAGCCGCCGCCGGTACCGGAGAAGGCGACCGGAACCTGGACACCGGTGTTCGCCAGCTGGAACTCCTCGGCGACGAGCTCGGTGATCGGGTACACGGTGCTCGAGCCATCGATGGTGACCGTGCCGCTGAGGGGAGCCATGCTGGGCTCGTCCGTTGCGCCGTCGGTCGGGACCGCGCCGGTGGGGCTCGGGGTCGCGCCGCCACCGCAGGCGGCGATGGCGAAGGTGGCGGTCAGCGCGAGCGCCGCGAGGCGGCTCGGCCTGGTCGTCGTCACTCGATGGTTCCTCCATGTGTGGGGCTGCCGCCCGCGCGGGCGGCCACGGCGTTACTCCGTGTCGGGCACTTGACGACCTGAGGCTGGCGGGAGGGCGTCAACCGCGAGTGGGCGGCGTGTTAACGAACGGTCAATCATTAACGGGGCGGGGGACCGCGGGCGATCGCGGTCCCCCGCCCGGCCGCCGTCATCCGCGTGGCACACTCAGGGCGATGCCCGCCCCTCGTCCCTCCGCCCGTCGCCGCGTGCCGGTAGGCGCCGCCGTCGACGTCGGGGCGTACTCGGTCCACCTCCTCGTCGCCGAGGTCCACGGCCACCGCCTGACTCCGCTTCTCGACGAATCCTCGACCCTCGGCCTCGGGGCGGTCGTCGACGAGCTCGGCGAGCTCGGCTTCGAGGCGGGCTACCGCCTCGTCGAGACGCTCGTGGCGTACGCCGACACGGCCAAGGGGCTCGGAGCCGGCTCGATCGCCTTCGTGGCCACCGATCCATTGCGGCGGGCTGCCGACGCCGCGGCCGTCGGCACCGCGGTCGCGGCCCGGACGGGGGTCGGCATCGAGGTCCTCCGCCACGACGAGGAGGCGCTCCTGGCCCTGCTCGGGGTCCAGGCCGGCCGCCCGATCCTGCACCAGACGGTCCTCGTCGACGTCGGCGGCGGCAGCAGCGAGATCCTGATCTCGGGGCCCGGGGCTGACCCGACCGCGGTCGGGCTCGCGCTCGGCGCGTCGCGGATGAGCCGGGTCCACGCCCGCTCGGATCCGCCAAGCCGGGCCGACTTGGCGGCGCTGCTGGCCGAGGCCCGGCACGTCCTCGAGACTGCCCCCGATGCCGACCCGAAGGATCTCGTCGCCGTCGGCGGAACGGCTGACAACCTGCTCCGGATCGGCCCACCGCCGGCCCGCCGGATCCTGACCGTCCGCCGGATCGAGGCGATCCTGGAGCGCCTCCTCGACGCGCCCGCGGAGACGATCTCCCAACAGTTCGGGGTCCGGCTGTCGCGGGCGCGGGTGCTGCCTGCCGGGGCCGCGATCCTCCTGGCCGTCGCTGAGCGCTACGGGCGCGACCAGATCCGGATCTCGAACCAAGGCCTCCGCGAGGGTCTCGTCCTCGCCTCGGTCCACGCCGGGGCGCGTTGGCGGGACGATCTCGCCTGGCTGGCCCACGGCTGGTCCCTCTAGCTGCGAGGACCAGAGCTCGTCGTCATGGGCGGTCGGTACGTCGAGGCTTGGGGTGAGCCCGACGGAAGATGGCTGCCAGAGGAACGCGGCTCGGCCGCAGTGGCCGGGCCAGGGGATCCCGCGAGACGCGATGAGTCCTGCGGCGACCGGCAGTCTTACTGTTGAACCCGTTCGCCGAGGAGGACTACTGATGCGCAGCGTGACCTTTTCGATGGGCGTCTCACTTGACGGCTACATCGTCGGGCCGGACGGCGGCTTCGACTGGACGGCGCCCGACGACGAGGTCTTTCGCTTCTGGATCGACGAGATACGAGGGGTAGGCGTCCACCTGTTGGGACGACGGCTGTACGAGACGATGCTGTACTGGGAGACCGC
Source organism: Chloroflexi bacterium RBG_16_70_13 (assembly GCA_001795245.1). Lineage (GTDB taxonomy): Bacteria > Chloroflexota > Limnocylindria > Limnocylindrales > CSP1-4 > UBA5189. The sequence goes on along the minus strand of MGOD01000051.1, from coordinate 71,857 downwards.
CGATCAGAATTCAACGCTCGACGACGCAGAGCTCGAGTGGGCCGCGCTCTGGAATCCGCTCCCAAAGGTGGTGTTCTCCACCACGCTGTCGGCGGTGCAGGGCAATGCCCGCCTCGCCTCCGGCGGCCTGGCGGAGGAGATCGAACGGTTGCGAGCCGAGCCGGGGGAGGGCGACATCGCGATCGGCGGCGCGACGCTCGCCGCCGAGGCGGCCGCCTTGGGCCTGATCGACGAATACCGGGCCATGGTCTACCCGGTGCTGGTTGGCGGTGGCATCTCGTTCTTTCCGCAGCGGGAGCACCGGGTCGATCTCGAGCTTGTCGAGACCCGCACCTTCAGCTCGAGAGTCGTCTACCTCCGCTACCGCGTGGCGCACTGATATACGCCGGCTAGTCCGCCGGGCGCGGACGGCCGCTTCGTCCTATGCACGTTGCTGGCAGGGTCCGGCGGCCCGGCGATCTCCCCGGGCACGGCTCCTCGGGCTCCGCCGCCCTGATCCGGCTGGCTCATCAAGGATGCGACAGACGAGCGTGGCCCAGCGCGGAGCAGCGCAATTCCCGTCGAATCGAAGGGTCGGCGGAGCGTTGTCGGGCGCAGATCCATGAACCGGGCCGCATCAGGGGTTCGATGCTCTCGGTCATCGACGCCTTCGTGGATCACGGCTGGGCGCCCGCCCCGGGGATCCCCGCGAGGGCTCGCCCGGCTCGCCGAGCGCCGCTGCTCAGATGCCGCCGATGAACCTCGCGATGCGCCGCCGCGCGATTGGGCTTGTCGCTCCGCGCCAGGCTGCCGGGGCCCGCTGCCGGAGCCGCTCCGCCGTGCGCTCCTGGGCGATTGCGAAGCGCGCGACCGCGCGCGACCCGGATCCCGGCAGGACGCCGGCGTGCTCATCGAGAAAGGCGCGGCAGGTGGCCGCGGTGACGGCAGCGTCGTGCATCGCCCCGAGGGTGTCCTGGACCCGGACCAGCGAGGCGACGATCGCCGTCGTCGGGGCGGCCGATAGCGGCGCTGCCACCTGGACGAGATCCCGAAGCCGCTTGGCCTCGATCCGGAGGAGATGGAGCGTCGGCAGGTCGGCCACGGGGAGCATCGGCTCCCAGGCGAGGAGCCGCTCGAAGCCGGCCCAGATCCAG
>MGOD01000051.1:64016-70669 GCA_001795245.1 Chloroflexi bacterium RBG_16_70_13 | reverse complement strand
CGGGCGTCTCGACGAACTCGACGAAGGTGTCGAGCCAGCGGCCGTGCCGGGGCGCCGCCAGCTCGGCCTCGAGCCGCACCAACGCGGCGGCCCGGCGCTCGGCGATCGCCGCCGCAAGGCCGGCAAGGGCGTGCGGCTCGGCGCTCCCCGGCCCCGCGACCCATGTCTCGAGCCGCGCGAGCAGCACGTCGAGGTCGCGAACCGCGCTGAGCGTGTCGCCGAGGCGGCCCAGGCGCCGCCGGAGCCGGTCCGGGGTCCGGCCCTCGAACACCGGCCCGAAGGCCCGCCACGTCGCCCGGAGACGACGCGTCGCGACGCGCATCCGGCGGATCTCCTCGGGACCCGGCGAGGCCAGGAAGGCCCGTTCCCGCTCGAGGAGGCGGCGCAGTTGCGCCCGGAGGATCCTGCGGCCGACCTCCGCGGTGGGGTCGTCCCCGGCGAGCGGCGAGTCCTCCTCGCCGATGAGGGGCAGGGCGTCGGCGCGTGTCCGGCTCGCGACGAGGGCAGTGGCCCAGCCGAGCTTCGTCACGCTCGACGGATTCAGGAAGGGCTGGACGCGGAGCGCGGCGATGGCCCGCTCGAAGCCGGCCGCCTCGCCGGCGCGGAGCTCGAGCTCCAGGATCGTCAGCCGCCCGGCGACCTCGTCGCCGACGAGGGCGGCGGTGCGGTCCAGGCTCAGCTCGACCCGCGACCCGTCATCGCCGAAGTCGCGGAGGAGCCGGTCCTGTCGGAGCGTCAGCCGCGTCGTCGCCGTCTCGCCGTGGAGCAGCTGGAGGAGCCGCCGGCGGGCGGCCGACGTGGGCCACGACACCGGGTCCTCGTCCGGACCGGCCGGCCCGTCGAGCTCGGTCCGACGGGTCACGCCATCATTGCCGGGTGCGACGATCCGCTTCAGCTGGATCCGCGTCTCGCCGTTGATCGTCCGCAGGCGAGCGGCCCAGCCGCCGGCCCGAAGGCGGCCGTCGGAGGTGTCGAGGTAGCGGTCGAGCTGGCGCACCTGGCGCGGAGCGCCGATCCCGGGCAGCCCGGCCAGGTCGGCGCCGCGGAGGAGCGCCCGGGTCGGAGCGCGGGCGAGGACGTCGAACTTCGCCTCGACCTCGAGGGTCGCCCGCGCCGTCACGCCCAGGGTTCCATCGACCCCGGTCGGTTCGTGGCGTCGACACGCCGGCCGCCGCCGCCCGGAGGGCGCGCTGGCGGAGCGTGGCGTGGGTGTCGATCGTGGTCGGGCCGCCGCCGGCGTCGATCCGGGCCCATCGGCCGTCCGTGCCGAGCGTCCAGGCGCGCCGATCGTCGGCCAGCATCGTCTCGAGGATGACGGCGATCTCGGCCTGGAGGTCGGGCTCCAGGATCGGCACGAGCGCCTCGATCCGCCGATCGAGGTTCCGCTCCATGAGGTCGGCCGAGCCGACGTACCAGTCGACCTCACCGCCGTTCTCGAAGCGCCAGATTCGCGAGTGCTCGAGGAGCTCGCCGACGATCGAGCGAACCCGGATCCGCTCTGACTGACCGGGCAGGCCCGGGATGAGGGCGCAGGCGCCCCGGATGACGAGGTCGATCTCGACGCCCGCGGCCGAAGCCCGGTAGAGCGCGTCCACGCAGTCGCGGTCGACCAGCGCGTTCATCTTCAGGACGATCGATGCCCGGCGCCCGGCGGCGGCATGCCCGATCTCGCGGCCGACGAGGGCGAGGAAGCGCTGGCGGAGGCCCATCGGGGCGACGATCAGGCGGCGGAAGGCCCGCTGGCGCGACAGCCCCGTGAGGACGTTGAAGAGGTCCGTGACGTCCTGGCCGAGCTCGCCCCGGCAGGTCAGGAGGCCGAGATCGGTGTACAGGCGGGCCGTGCGGGGGTTGTAGTTGCCGGTCCCGATGTGGACGTAGCGGCGGAGGGCCCCGGCCTCGCGCCGGACGACGAGCATCGTCTTGCAGTGGGTCTTGAGCCCCACCAGGCCGTAGACGACGTGGGCACCTGCCTGCTCCAGCTTGCGGGCCCAGGCGATGTTCGCCCGCTCGTCGAAGCGGGCCTTGATCTCGACGAGGACGACGACCTGCTTGCCCTGCTCGGCGGCCCGGATGAGGTGGGCGACGATCGGCGAGTCGCCCGACGTCCGGTAGACCGTCAGCTTGATCGTCAGGACGTCGGGGTCATCGGCCGCCTGGGCAAGGAACTGCTCGACGGTCGTCGTGAAGCTGTCGTAGGGATGGTGGAGGAGGATGTCGCCGGCCCGTACCGCGGCGAAGACGTCGGGCGGCTCTCCGTCGGGCAGGGTCTGGAGGGCGGGCGGCGTCACGGGGCTCCACGGGCTCGCCTTGAGGTCCGCCCGATCGAGGTCGACGAGGAGGTTGAGGCCGGTCAGGTCGAGCATGCCGCTGACCTCGTAGACCTGGTCCTCGGTGACACCGATTCCGGCCATGAGGATCTGCCGCAGCGAGGCCGGCATCGTCCGCTCGATCTCGAGCCGGACGGCCTCGCCGAAGCGGCGGCGGCGGAGCTCCTCCTCGATCGCCAGGAGCAGGTCGTCGGCCTCGTCCTCCTCGAGGTTGAAGTCGGCGTTCCGGGTGACCCGGAAGAGGTGGTGGGCCTCGATCTCCATGCCCGAGAACAGGAGGTCCAGGTTGGCCTCGATGACCTGGTCGAGGAGGACGAAACGGTGATGGCCGGCCGGCTGGCCGGGCTGCCGCTCGAGCTCGAGGAGTCGCGGCAGGACCGGCGGCACCTTGACGCGGGCGAAGCTCCGAGCCCCCGTGTCCGGATCGCGCAGCCCGACCGCGATCGAGAGCGTCAGCGTCGAGATGTACGGGAAGCGATGTCCGGGGTCCACCGCCAGCGGCGTGAGGACCGGGTGGATCTCGTCGAGGAACCGCTGGCGGAGGGTGGCGTGGTCCTCGGGGACCTTGGCGTAGGCGACGAGCTCGATGCCGGCCCGCCGGAGGTCGCCCCGGAGGGCCTTGAAGATCGCCGATTGCTCGGCGGCCAGCTCGACGACGCGGGATCGGACGTCTCGCAGCTGGGCCGCCGGGCCGGGGCCCTCGGCCGGGAGCGTGGTGATCCCGGCCCTGACCTGTTCGCGCAGGCCGGCGACGCGGACCTGGAAGAACTCGTCGAGGTTGTTGGCGAAGATCGACAGGAACCGGACGCGGTCGAGGAGCGGGTTGCGCTCGTCGCGGGCCTCGTGGAGGACGCGCGCGTTGAACTCGACCCAGGAGAGCTCCCGGTCGAAGTAGCGGGCGCGGCGGGTCCGCCTCGGCTTGTGCTTGCGCTCCGACGCGGGCTCCGCCTCGACGAGGTGGACCGCGGGCATGGCTGGCATTCGATCGATCACCGTCGACGCCGATCCTCGGCCGGTTCCCGGACCGCCCGCAGGTCGGCCGCCGAATCTAGCACGCCATTGTTATCGTCCCGGGCCGTCAGCCCTCGGCCACGTACCGTCGTTCGCCGGTACGCGGATCGACGAGGACCCGCATCCGGTGACCCGTCGTGGGGTCCACGAAGACCTCCGCGGTCGGTCGGAAACGCGGCTCGAGCGCGCTGCCCGGTGCTTCGCCGCCCCCGGGCCCCGGCGATTCGTTCCGTTTCTCGGCGGCCTCGGAGCGATAGCGGTTGCGCTCGATGAGCGGCACGATGACAAGGAACGCACCGATCCCCACCGTCCACAGACCGGCCACGCCGACCTCGGGGACGAGGATGATCGAGGCCAGCCCGCCGAGCATCGTGACCACGCCGAGGGCGACGATCGCGCCGCGGATGAGGAGGCCCATCGCTACTCGATGGCCTGGGGCGCGTCGGCGTCGGGGACCACGACGACGGCCGTGCCGTAGGCCACGATCTCGGACATCGTGCCGGCCAGCTCGGAACTGTCGAAGCGCATCGAGATCACCGCGTTGGCTCCCATCAGCGTGGCGTTCTTGACGAGCCGGTCGAGGGCCTGGCGGCGGGTGTCCTCGAGGAGCTCGGTGTACTCGTGGATCTCGCCACCGCCGAGCGACCGGAGTCCGGCGATGAGGTTGCCGGAGAAGCCCCGGCTCCGGACGACGAGCCCGAAGGTCTGGCCCTTCGTCTCGACGACGCGGTGGCCGGCCACGAACGGCGCGGTGGAGACGATCACGCGTGAACCTCCCGGGAGCGCGGCGATGGATCGGAGGACCGCTGGGCCGTGCACGCCGCGCACGGGCACCGGTCGCGAAGGAGCACGAACGGGTAGTAGCCGGTGTGGTGGCCGTCGGCCCACTCCGGGGCGATCGCGTACGAGCCCACGAGGTGGACGTCGACGAGCCGTGTCTGCTCGACGGTCAGCGTAGGCCCGGTGTCGAGCCAGCCCGGCAGGCCGGCCTCACCGCGGCAGTAGGCGCACGGGCAAAGCCAGCGGAGACCGACGGCCTCGTAGATCGAGCTGTGACCGTCTGCCCAGTCGATGGCCAGCGTCCCGGCGGACCGGTCGGCGTGGATCCGGACCGGCGTCGTCGTCTCGGTGGAGGGCTGGCTGCTCATACCGCGATTGTGCACCGGCGACGACGGCGGTGCCGCAGGCCGGGTGGGCGACGGACGCGAGGCGGTCGCCGCGGGCGGGCCGATCGGCCCGCGACGGCCGGCCGATCCGACCGATGTTGGCCGCCCCGATTCCAGCGATCATGGGCGGGTGACCTCGACGCCGTCCGCGGACATCAGCGCCTCGGCCCACGGGCGGTCGGTCGGCGACGTCGCGGCCGGCCTCGGGGTGGACCCGGCCCTCGGGCTCGAACCCGGCGAGGTCGTGCGCCGCTCGGCCCTCGCCGGGCCCAACGAGCTGGAGCCGCGGAAGCGCGAATCCGTGCTTCGGATGGTGATCGAGGCGGCGACCGAGCCGTTCGTGCTCCTCCTCGCCGCGGCCGCCGTCGGGGCGATCCTCCTGAACGAGGTTCGCGACGGGCTGCTCATCCTCGTCGGGCTGCTGCCGATCGTCGGTGCCGACGTCGTCACCGAGTACCGCGGCGAGCGTGCCCTCGATGCGCTGCGCGACGCCTCGGCACCGATGGCCCGGGTTCGCCGGGCCGGCACGGCCCTCGACGTCACGGCCTCGACGCTCGTGCCGGGCGATGTCGTCCTCCTTCGTGGCGGCGATGTCGTCCCGGCCGACCTGCGGCTCAGCCGGACCGATCGCCTGCTCCTCGATCGGAGCGTCCTGACCGGGGAATCCGTCCCGGAGCCCGGCAGCGCCGATCCGGACCCGCCCGCGGCCCTCCTCGCCGACCGGCGCTCGATCACCTACGGCGGCACCAGCGTAGTCGGCGGCCGCGGCGAGGGGCTCGTCATCGCGATCGGGACGGGCACCGAGGTCGGACGGATCGCCGGCCGGCTCTCCGGCCGGATGGAGCGCCGATCGCCGCTCCAGCGCGAGCTCGACCGGCTCGTGCGGATCCTGCTCATCGTCGCCATCGCCCTCATCGCCATCGTCTCGGGCCTGGGCTTCATCCGGGGCCAGTCGCTCGGCGAGAACGTCCTGGCCGGCATCTCCGCTGCGATCGCGGCGATCCCCGAGGAGCCGCCGGTGCTGCTCGCGGTGGTCCTCGGTCTCGGCGCCTATCGGCTCCTGCGGCGGGGCGTGCTCGTTCGGCGCCTCAATGCCGAGGAGGTCCTCGGCGCCATCGACCTCATCGTCACCGACAAGACCGGCACGCTGACGGTCAACCGCCTCGATGTCGCCTCGATCCGGGGGCCGGGCGGCCGGATCGGGGAGCCCGCGGAGCGGCGGGCGATCCTCGTCTCGGGCCTGCGGGCGGAGGCCGACGCCTGGGCGCGGGCCGAGGGCACGCCGCCCGGTGCGTTCACCCGGGCTCTCGAACGGGCGCTCGATGCCGAGGGCACGTCCCACGACCTGCCGCTCGACGAGCTCATCGATGCCGAGCCGCCGACGACCGACCGGCCGATCTCGCTGACCGTGACCCGCCGGGCCCGTGGCCCCGAGCGCCTGGCGAGCGGCGCACCGGAAGCCGTCCTGGCGACGGCCGTGGTCGAGAGCGACGCCGAGCGCGAGGCCTGGCAGCGCGAAATCGAGGCGGGCGCCGCGGCCGGCGAGCGACTCATCGCTGTCGCCCGGGCGGACGGCCTGCCCGGCGATCCCGCGGGCTGGCGCATGGTCGCCCTCATCGGCTTCGCGGATCCGCTTCGGCCGGGCATGGAGGCGGCCCTCCGCGAGGCCCAGGCGGCGGGCATCCAGACGATCGTCGTAACCGGCGACCATCCCTCGACGGCGGCGTCGATCGCCCGGGCGGCGGGTCTCGGCGGCGAGCGGATCGCGACCGGTGGCGAGCTCGCCGGCTGGGACGATGAGCGCCTCGCGCGCGAGCTGCCGGACCTCCACATCGTCGCTCGCTCCACGCCCGAACAGAAAGAGCGGATCGTGCGCGTCGCCCGCGCGAGTGGGCGCCTCGTCGCGGTCACCGGCGACGGCGTCAACGACGCCCCCGCCCTGCACAACGCGGACGTGGCCGTGGCGATGGGGTCGGGCACGGCCGTCGCCCGCGAGGCCGCCGATCTCGTCCTCGGCGACGACTCGTTCGCGACGCTCCTGTACGGCCTTCGCGAGGGCCGGCGGATCGTCGACAACATCCAGAAGGGCCTCGTCTTCCTCGTCTCCACCCACGTCGCGTTCCTTGGCTTCATCCTCATCGCGACGCTG
>MGOD01000051.1:59235-64002 GCA_001795245.1 Chloroflexi bacterium RBG_16_70_13 | reverse complement strand
TTCGGCCAGCCGCTCCCGATCCAGATCCTGTGGATGGAGCTGTTCATCGATTCGGCGACCTCGATCGCCTTCGAACGTGAGCCGGGCGAGCCGAACGTCATGTCGCGGCCGCCGCGGCGGTTCGGGGCGCCGCTGCTCGGGGTCGGGATCCTGCTTCGGATCGCCGTGGCCGGCGGGTTCACGGCCGTCGCCGCGCTGTGGCTCATGTTCAGCCACCCCGGCGACGACGAGCACGTCCGCTGGCTGGCCTACACCGCCCTCGTCTGCGGCCAGGTCGTCCGGGCCTACGCCAACCGCAGCCTCCGGATCCCGGTCATCAGGATCGGCCGGAACGGCGTCCTCCTCGGCGGCGCGATCCTCGTCCTGGTCATCCAGGCCGCGATCCCCTTCATCCCGGCCGTGCGCGACGCCTTCCGGGCCTCGCCCCTGGACCTGGAGGAGTGGCTCCTCGTGGCGATCGTGGCCCTTGTCCCGGCCATCGCCGCCGAGCTCATCCGGTCCCGCGGCCGAACCGTCTGGGTAGCCTGAGCCGCAGCCTGACCGAGGCGGCTCGGGCGGCCCGGGCCGGCCGGGTGGACTGACACGGGCGGTGGTGGCCGGACCCGCGCGCCGGACCCGGACGATCGGGTCACGGGACGGCGCGCCGATCCGGGGCTATCCTCGCCCGCGTGTCGCTCGTCATCGACCGCCTGAGCAAACGCTTCGGCCGCGTCCAGGCGCTGGACGACCTGTCCCTCGAGATCCCGGCCGGCCACGTCTTCGGCTTCCTCGGCTCGAATGGGGCGGGCAAGACGACGACGATGCGGATCGCCCTGGGCGTTCTCCGCGCCGACACGGGCACGATCAGCTGGCGCGGCGGTGACCACCGCCGGCTGCCCCGCGCGACCTGGGGCTACCTGCCCGAGGAGCGCGGCCTCTACCCCAAGATGACGGTCCTCGACCAGCTCGTCTTCTTCGCCCGTCTCCACGGCCTGCCGGCAGGCGAGGCGCACCGGACGACCATCGACTGGCTGGCCCGGCTGCGGGTCCCGGACTTCGCCAACCGCCGGGCCGACGAGCTCTCCAAGGGCAACCAGCAGAAGGTCCAGTTCCTGGCCGCCGTCCTCCATGATCCCGACGTCCTGCTGATGGACGAGCCGTTCACGGGCCTCGACCCGGTCAACGTCGTCCTCCTCCGACAGGCCATCCTCGAGCTCCGCGACCGGGGCAAGACGATCGTCCTCTCGACCCACCAGATGGAGACGGTCGAGGCGATGTGCGAGTCGGTCGCGATCATCGACCGGGGCCGCCTCGTGATCACGGGGTCGCTCCGGGACGTCAAGCGCTCGACCGGCCGCCAGAGCGTCGTCCTGTCGGTCGAGGACGACCCGCGGATGGACTGGCTGCGCGAGGTTCCCGGGGTCCGGATCCTGCGACCCGGCATCGAGCGGGTGGAGCTGGACCTCGAGCCCGGCGTCGAGCCCGACACGATCCTCGCGGCGGCGCTGGCGCGAGGGGCGCAGGTCCGCCACTTCGAGGTCGCCGACCCGTCGCTCGAGCAGGTCTTCATCGAGCTCGTGGGCCACCCCGCTTCGGAGGACGAGACGCTCGCCCCGGGGCCTGCCTCGGAGTCCCCGGCAGGCGGCCACGAGCCGGACGCCGGCGAGCCCGAGTCGGAGCCGGGCGTCGAGGAGCGGGTCGCGTGATCGGCCGCGAGGACCCGATCCTGCCCAACGCCCGGATCGTCGCCCGGCGCGAGTTCGTCGAGCGCGTCCGGAGCCGCCCGTTCTTCGCCTCGACCGTCCTCCTGGCCGCGCTCGCCGTCTTCGTCGCGTTCCTGCCGGTCATCATCCGGGTCCTCGACCGCGACACGACGACGACGATCGCGATCGTCGCCGACGACCCGGTTCTCGCGACCCAGGCCGCGACCGTCATGGCGGACGTCCTTAGCCTCACGTCGGGCCGGACCGGCCAGCCGTACGAGTTCCCGATCACCCACGATCGGGCCGGGATCCAGGAAGCGGTGGCCAACGGGATCTACGCCGGCGCCATCGTCGCGACTCGCGACCCGAGTGGCCGGCTCGGATTCACCTTCCTGACCGGGCAGGGGATCGGCGCGGATCGGACCCAGCTCGTCCAGGTCGGGGCCTTTGGCGTGGCGATCCTCGACTGGTCGACGCGAACCGGCGGGGAGGGCTTCCTCTTTCCAACCCTCGACGTCCTTGCCGCCGCCGGCCCGACCGCCGGCGGCGCACCGCTCGGGGCGATCGACATCGCCAGCCGGCAGCTCCTCGGAACGGTCCTCGTCGTCGTCCTCTTCCTGACGATCGTCATCTACGGGATGTGGGTTGCGGCCGGCGTCGCGGTCGAGAAGGAGACGCGGGTCATGGAGCTGCTGATCAGCGCCGCGTCCCCGACCCAGCTCGTCCTCGGCAAGGTCGTCGGGATCGGCGTCGCCGGCCTCGTCCAGTACTTCGCGATCCTCCTGCCGGCCCTCGCGGCCCTGGCGCTCCAGGATCCGGTTGCCCGGGCGATCGGGCTGCCCGGTGGGGCCGGCTCGCCACTGGCCGGGATCGAGCTGTCGCTGTTCGCGGCCTACGGGGCGTTCTTCGTCCTCGGCTTCACGCTGTACGCCCTCATCTACGCGGCCGCCGGCTCGCTCGTCAGCCGGGTCGAGGATCTCCAGGTCATCGCCCTGCCGATGAGCCTCATCGGGATCGCCGGCTACCTCCAGGCGGTCCTGGCCCTGTCGGGGGGCGTCGGCGGCCTGCTCCGGTTCTCGTCCCTCGTGCCGTTCTGGAGCCCGTTCGTCATGTTCACCCGGCTGACGGTCGGCCGGGTCGAGCCGTGGGAGCTGGCGCTGGCTTACGGGCTGCTCGTCCTGTCGATCGTCCTCGTGGCGGCCCTGGCGATCCGGGTCTACACCGCCGGTGTCATCCTCTACGGCCAGAGGCCCGGGCCGGGGAAGCTCCTCCGGGCGATCCTCGCGCCGGGCGACTGAGCGGCGCCGCGTGCCGGTGCTTGGCTGCGCCGCGCTCTGGTGGCCCGCGCTCGATGCTCCGCGCCGGGGGCGCCCGTTGCTCCCCGGCGCTCGGTGCCCTCGCTCTGTGCCCTTCGCCAGCGGCGCTCCTGCGCGCGGGTGCGCCGCGCTCCGGTGCGCCGCGCTCCGGTGCTCCGCGCTCGGTGCCCGCGCTGGAGCGTTGCGAGCCGTCCATTCCGCTCGTTTCGTCACCCGGGGACGATTAGGGCAACTCCATCGCCCTCCGCGGCCACGCGACCGCCCCAAGGACGCGTGCGGGAGCTCGATTCGTGCTCGGGCCGCGGGCCGGAATGGGTGCCGGACTCGTCCTGGCTTCGCGAATCCTCACCTTACGGTCCCGGGGTGTTGATTTGACCAGATGGCGAGCGTGGCAAGTGCGGTTGTCGGGCACGAGCGCGCGCGAGATCGCGAGTGGCGCGCGAGGGTCGGGTCAGTCGCCGACCGGCTCGTCGAGCCGAGCGGCAGCCGGCGAATGAGGGCAAGGACCGGGGCGGCACCGGCGCCGGCCGGGTTGTCCGGGCCCTCGGCGAACGAATCGGCCTCGCGAGTGCCGCCGGCCCCGTCGACCTCGACCGCGCCGACCCCCGGCCCGCCGACGGCCGTGGTGAGCGCCACTCCGCCCACCGGGATGAATCGCCACAACCGGCTCCGGATCCCGGGCAGGTAGGGGCTCGAGCGTTGGCGGGCGAGGATGCCCGCGAGCCCCTGGGCGGCGACGGCGGCGAAGAGCGCCCGGCCCTCGCCGGGGATCGCCGGGACGGCGAGGACCTCGTCGCCCGGCCGCAGCACCCGCCGGAGCTGATCCCGGCGTCGCTCAAGTGGCTGGGACAGGAGTGGCCGGCCATCGAGGTCGAGGAGATCGAAGGCAAGGAACGCAACCGGCCGACCCGGCTCGCCCGCGAGTCGCCGCGCAAGCTCCACGGCATCGGCCCGCCCGACCGCATCGACCACGACCAGCTCGCCATCGAGGACCGCCGACCGGGCGGCCACCCTGACGCCGAGGCCGGCGAGCTCGGGCGGCACGAGGGGCAGCTCGTCGCCGTGCTCGTCGATGAACGTCACGTCGCCGGCGCCGGGAACCTCGGCTGGGCCGATGATGGCCAGTGCCCGGCGGCCGCCCCAGGCCGGCTCGAAGAGATGGTCCGTGGAGTCGAAGGGCTCGGGGAGGGGGCGGGCCAGCATCGGGCGCAGCGTCGCCGGCGGGTTGGGGAGCGCCGGGTCGAACCGCAGCGAGAGCTGGTCGGTCATCGCCCGCCGATGGTAGCCGCTGGTGTGGCGCGCGTCGCCGGCCCGCGACTTTGGCGCGCGTCGCCGGTCCGCGGCCACAGCCGCTCGGCTGCCGTGCTGGAAGCCTCGCCACGGCCTCGTCGTGACTCCCAGTCAACAGATTGCGCGCCAAGGGCCCGGAGGAGCCGCCGCCCACCCCGCTGAGCCCGCCAACATGACTCCCAGTCAACGAATCGGGCGCCAAGGGCCCGGAGGAGCCGTCGCCCACCCCGCTGAGCCCGCCAACGTGACTCCCAGTCAACGAATCGCGCTCTGAAGCGTCACCGCAGCCGTCCCCATCGTCGCCGAGCCCCGCAACGTGACTTCCAGTCACGCCCACGCGAACAGGGTCCGGCCGCGAGCCACCTCGGCCCGCTGTGCGCTCGCCGCGGCCCGGGATCGGCGCTATCCTCACCGTCCGATGGCCACCGCCCACCGCCCCGACACCCTGACGCGCGAACGAGCCAGCGAGCTCGTCCGCG
>MGOD01000051.1:43576-59224 GCA_001795245.1 Chloroflexi bacterium RBG_16_70_13 | reverse complement strand
CTGGCGGCCGGCCCGGGCCCCTCGGCACGGTCCTCGGGCGACTGACCGCCGTCGACCAGGTGGGCGTGGAGCTCCGGGTCGACAGCCTCAAGCGCCGCTCGATCAAGAAGGCCTCGAAGCTGTGGGCCCTCGACCTCGCGATCCGGATGATCGACCTCACGACCCTCGAGGGGAAGGACACCCCGGGCAAGATCCACGCCCTCTGCCAGAAGGCGATCCACCCCCAGCCGGGTGACCCGACAATCCCGTCGGTCGCGGCGATCTGCGTCTACCCGGCGCTCATCGCCGACGCGAAGGACGCGCTCAGGGGCTCGACCGTCAAAGTCGCCAGCGTGGCGACCGGGTTCCCCTCGGGCCAGACGTTCCGCGACATCAAGCTGGCCGAGGTCCGGGCGGCCGCGGCCGCCGGGGCCGACGAGATCGACATGGTCATCGATCGCGGAGCGTTCCTCAGCGGCGACTACGGGACCGTCTTCGACGAGATCGTCGAGGTCAAGGACGCCTGCGGCGAGGCGCATCTCAAGGTCATCCTCGAGACCGGCGAGCTCGAGACCTACGACAACGTCCGACGGGCGAGCATCCTGGCGATGGCGGCGGGCGCCGACTTCATCAAGACCTCGACCGGCAAGGTGGTCCCCGCGGCGACGCTCCCGGTGACCCTCGTCATGCTCGAGGCGATCCGTGACTTCGAGAAGGCCACCGGGCGCGCGGTGGGCATGAAGCCCGCCGGTGGCATCCGTGTCGCCAAGGAAGCGATCCAGTACCTCGTCGTTCTGTACGAGACCCTTGGGCCCCGCTGGATGACCCCGGACCGCTTCCGCTTCGGCGCTTCCAGCCTCCTCAACGACATCCTGATGCAGATCGAGAAGGAGCGGACCGGCCGCTACCAGGGCCCGGACCACTTCACCCTCGACTGACAGGACGCTGCCGACCCGCAGCGCGACCGCGGAACCAGGACCTCGGCGGGCGCGTCAGCCGGGCATGAAGCTACGCCAGCTCCTCCTCGCCGGACTCATCCTCCTCAGCCTTGCCGCTTGCTCGGGCGGCGCCACGCCGTCGCCGACCCCCGGGCCGTCACCGACGCCGGGCCCGACCCCTGGGCCGGCCCTTACCCTCGCCGAGTTGAAGCTCTCGATCATCGAGCGCTTCGGGCCGCTCTGGTACTGCGATCGCGACTTCTGGCCGATCCAGCGGCAGGAGGAGCTCGACGCTGCGCGTGAGCGCTGGGCCGACGTCCTCGCCGACAGCGAGGCGTTCACGGCAATAACAGCCAAGCTCGGGCTCGATCCCGAAGGCGACTTCGACGACACAGCGAAGCTCGACGTCTACCGGGCCTGGAAGGTCCTCGATGCGATCGCCCTCAACCCGATCGGCAACGACACGTACCGCTTCGACTACCTGGCCCAGCCGAGGGCCGGGGCCGCCGAGGGCACCCGGACGGCCGGGACGATCGCGACGTCTGGAGACGTCACCATCGAGCAGCAGGCCGCGGCCGGCGAGCCGATGTGCCCGATCTGCCTCGCCCGCGGAACCCTGATCGAGACGCCCGGCGGGCCGCTGCCGGTCGAGGGGCTCCGGATCGGCGAACCGGTCTGGACGCTCGACGAGCATGGGCAGCGCGTTCGCGGCACGGTCATCGCGGTCGGTTCGACCGCCGCGCCGACCGGCCACCGCGTCGTCCGCCTCGTCCTCGCCGATGGGCGGACCGTGACCGCCTCGCCGGGCCACCCGCTCGCGGACGGCCGTCGCCTCGGCGATCTGCGCGCGGGTGATGCCGTGGACGGATCGATCGTCGTTTCGGCGGATCTCGTGGCCTATGACGGCCCGCGCACGTACGACATCGTGGTCAGCGGATCGACCGGGATCTACCTGGTCGACGGCATCGCGCTGGGCTCGACGCTCCAGCCGTAGCGACGGGCCGAACCGGCCGTCACCTGGCCGGCAACGCCGGCCACGCGGGGCTGGCAGAGGAGAGAACCCCCGCGCAGTCGCGCCCGGGTTCCCGGGTCACCTGAGTCGCATCCGTGATCGTTCCGAGCACAGCCGTGCTGGGCCCGCCGCCCAATCCGGGCGCCGCGGGTTGCGTGACGAGCCTGTTCGGGTGTGAAGTGAGTCGCGATGCGACTCAACACGGGCCAGCCGATCGCGGCGGCTCCGACTGCCGCTATCTCGTCCGCGGACCTGCCTCGCCGAGAGACGACGTTCAGGCGATGACCGGCGCGGCCTCCCAGGCCTGGGTCTCGGTCTTCAGCTCGGCGGCCTCGTCGTCGAGGTCGGGAGCCTCGGACACGATGCCGACGCCGCCGAAGACGGCGAAGCCCTCGATCCGGAGGACCGGACCCAGGGCATCGATGCCGTCCTTGTCGCGGGCGTCGCCGATGCCGCCGAAGATGCCGACGGTCGCGAGCTCGACGCGCCAGGTGGCCGGCACGACCAGGCGGAATCCGCCGAAGAGGGCCCGCACCCGCAGCGTCGCGCCCGCGGGATCGAGCGTCGCCCCCCGGAGGTCGAGGGTGCCGCCGCCGTACCAGGCGGTGTACGACGCCCGCCGCAGGGCGGGGGCACGGCTCGAGAGATCGAGCCCCTCGTAGATCGCGACGAGGTCGAGCTCGTTGTCGTCCGGCTCGCCCTTCGAGATCGCCCGCTTCTTGGCATAGACGGCCCCGATCGCCGAGGCCATGGCTGCCAGGAGAGTCAGGATGATGAAGGTTCGCAGGAGGCCGCCGATCACGCGCATGGGTTGCTCCTTCCGGGGCGACTGTGTGTCATTGGGGCGCAGGTGTGTCAGGCGCATGGTCGCCCCATCCGCGAATCCCGGCAAGGACCGCCCACCAACGGAGGCCGCCTCGCCGCCCGCGCGGTCAGCCGGGGACGCGGATTCCCGGCACGTGGCGGGCCAGGAAGTCCACCACGACCCCGGTCTGGTTGATCCGCTCGTCGATTTGGAACGGCGCGTGACCGGTCGGGAAGAGGTAGAGCTCGTGCGGGTGGTTGCGCGCCGCGAGTCGGTCCGTGTAGGCGAGCACCTGCCGCAGCGGGCAGCGCGAATCGGCCTCGCCGGCGAGGAACAGGATCGGGGCCTTGACGTCGTCGACGTACGAGATCGGCGAGCGCTCGGCCATGAGCTGCGGGACCTCGGCCGGCGTCCCGCCGAGGAGCGCCCGGTCGTAGGCCTGGAGGAGCGGCGAGAGGTCCTCATAGCCGAGGGCGTAGTCGCCGACCGGGACGCCAGCCACGCCGACCCGGAAGCGGTCCGGGTGCATGCCGTGCAGCAGGAGGGTCAGGTAGCCGCCCCACGACCAGCCGGCGATCCCGAGGCGGTCCGGGTCCGCCAGCCGCTTCGCGACGAGGTCGTCGACGCCGGCGAGGATGTCCTCGATCTCGGGCCAGCCGATGTTCCCGATGAGCGTGTCGCGCCAGGCCGCGCCGAAGCCGATCGAGCCGCGGTAGTTCACGAGGACGACCTGGAAGCCGGCGTCGACGTAGGCCTGGATGTCCGGGGCCCAGCGGTCGAGATCGATGGACGTTGGGCCACCGTGGATCAGGAAGAGGGTGGGCCAGGGGGCCTCGCCCGCGGGCACGATCCGCCAGCCCATCACGGTCTGGCCATGCGGGCTCCGGAATGACCACGGGATGAAGGGTCGGCCGGGCGGGGCGTCGCCGCCGGTGAGGACCGGCTCGTCCCGGCCGACCTCGAGGAGGACGCCGGGGTGCTCGCCGGCCTGGAGCCGGTACCAGACCGCGCCGTCGGGCCGGACCCGGGCGCCGGTCATCGAGCCGGGCCGGGTCTGGAGCTCGGTGACCGTGTCGGTCGCGAGGTCGTAGCGGTGGAGGTGGTCGCGTCCGTCGCGCAGCTCGACGAGGAGGACGGCCGAGCCGTCCGGCCACCAGTCGGTGACCTCGGTGAAGCGGTCCCAGGGCAGTGCCAGGTCATGGAGCTCGCCGGTTCGTGGGCTCCAGATCGCAGGCGCCCGCTCGCCCCGTCGCTCGTGGCCGATCGCCAGGCGGTCGTCACCGGGGACCGGCGACCAGGCAAAGGCGAGGACCTCCCTGTCGGGATCGTGGAGCTCGCCGACGACCTCGCCGGTCCGGGCGTCGAGGACCCGGAGCGCGGCATGGATGAGATCGCCGTGCTCACCGTGCTCGATCGCGACGAGCGTCTCGTCGGCGCTGAGGCCGGCCAGCTCGTGGCCACCACGGGTCATCGCGTTGCCGCCGCCGAGGATGATCGATTCCTTCGAGTGGGCGATCCGTCGTGTGCTCCCGTTCGCGTGGACGGCGTAGAGCCCGAAGCCTTCCTTGTCGGAGACCGCGGCGATGGAGCGCGTCCGGCCCGGCGCGAGGCCCTCGTCCCAGCCCCGGGGCAGGCCCTCCGCGAGTGGCTCGGCGTCGCCACCGCTGAACGGGGCGACCATCCACGTCCCGGATTCGTCGCCGGTCGTGTCACGATGCCAGAGGACCCACTCGCCGTCGTCGCTGACGTTCCCCGAGACGAGCCCGACAGGCTCCTTCGTGATCTGGCGGCGCTCGCCGGTGGCCACGTCCCAGCTGTGGAGCTGGTAGATCCCGCTCTCGGACGAGGCGTACACTAGCCGGTTCGGGGCGTGGCGGGACCACGTCGGGAACCCCACGATCGGGGCACGGAAGCGGCGCTGCCAGAGGGGGGCGAGGTCGGTCATCGGCGGTCGGCTCCAGCTGGGTCCTGCGGGTATCAGAGTCGGGGCACGGCAGGGGAGCGACGCGCCAAGATCATCATGCCGGAGACGCGACCACGGCGACGGTCAGCAGGACCTGGGCGAGGTGGTACGGGACGATGATGCCGATCCGTCGCCGGGCGGCGGCCTCCGGCGAGACGGCGGGCGGAGCGGCGAAACGGTCCCAGCCCAGGAGCGTGTCGGAGGCGACGAACAGCCAGGCACCGGCGGTCGCAAGCACCGAGCCGCCCGCTGTGGCGGCGATGGCCATCGCGAGGATCGCGCCGAAGTAGGCGAGGACCGGCCCGCCGAGACCGGCCCGCCGCGCACCCCCGAGGATCGGCCGGCCGGCCACGACGAGGAGCACGACGGCACCGGCGACGCCGATTGCCGCGGGCCCGGCCTGCAGATTGCCGAGCAGGAACAGCGCGAGGTACGCGAGATGGGCGACGAGGAACGCCACGAGGCCGGCCACGAACTGGCCGGGCGGGAGGAGCAGCCAGTCGCCGGCCAGCGACGACGCGAGCGCCACGATGAGCAACCACCGGACCGGCGAGACACCCGGGCCGGCGAGCAGCACCGCGACGAAGAGGCAGAAGATGACGCCGGGCTTGGCGATCCCCTCGAACAACCGGTCCTCGCGCGCGACGGCGATCCAGTCGGCCGCCGCGACGAAGCCGGCCGCGATGAGCGCGGCGACGACTGGGCCCGTCACGATCCGCCGCCTCCGCTGGACGGCTCGAGGCCCTCGAGCACGCGATCGACGAGGTCGCCCAGCGGGCGATCCCAAACCGCCTCGAGCGGCACCCACTCGAAGACATCGGTCGACCCGTCGACCTCGACCCGCTCCGCGCCGCCGGTGACCCGCATCGGGTAGACGAACCGAAGCTGGTGGTAGCGGACGTCGCCGGACGGTTGCTCCCAGATCCCAGAATCCGAGCGGATCGCGCCCGGCCCCGTGATCTCGGCGACGAGCCCGGTCTCCTCCTCGACCTCGCGGACCGCCGCGGCCTCGGGCGGCTCGCCGAAGTCGAGTCCTCCGCCGGGAAGCATCCAGAGACCCGCGCCGATGCTGCCCGGCGAGATGTGGCAGAGAAGGATCCGCCCGTCCCGGACGATGACCCCGTAGGCGGCGAGGCGGCTGACCCGGCGGCCGTCGGGATCGGCGTCCGGCCGCGGGAGCTCGCCCGAGCTGGGAGGGAGGCCCCCTTCGCGGAGCACGGAATCGTCGGGCATCCCGGGTATGATGCCCGACGTGACGAGCGAGTCGACCAAGCTCCGCCCCTGGACGGGCGATCGGGCCCCGGCCAGCTGGGGCCTCGGCGACGGGCAGGCGATCCCGTGGGAGTACGCCCCGGCCCCCGAGTCGCGAGAGATCGTCAGGCTCAAGGAGCGCTACGGCCTCTTCATCGACGGCCGCGAGGTCCAGGCCTCCGACGGCGCCGTCTTCCCGACCGTCAACCCGGCGACCGAGGACAAGCTGGCCGATGTCGCCCGGGCCACGCCCGCCGACGTCGATCGCGCCATCCGGGCCGCCGGCCGGGCCCAGAAGCGGCGCTGGGGCAGCCTGCCCGGCCGGGAGCGGGCCAAGTACCTCTTCCGGATCGCCCGCCTCCTCCAGGAGCGGAGCCGCGAGTTCGCCGTCCTCGAGACGATGGACTCAGGCAAGCCGATCAAGGAGAGCCGCGACGTCGACGTGCCGCTCGCCGCGGCCCATTTCTGGTACTACGCCGGCTGGGCCGACAAGCTCGAGTACGCCTTCCCGGGCCGCGTCGCCCGGCCGCTCGGCGTGGCCGCCCAGGTCATCCCCTGGAACTTCCCGCTGCTCATGCTCAGCTGGAAGATCGCGCCGGCCCTCGCGGCCGGCAACACCGTCGTCCTGAAGCCGGCCTCCACGACCCCGCTCTCAGCGCTCCTCTTCGCCGATGTCTGCCGCCAGGCGGACCTGCCGCCGGGGGTCGTGAACATCGTCCCGGGGCCGGCCCAGATCGGGATGCACCTCGTCTCGAGCCCAAGCGTCCAGAAGGTCGCCTTCACCGGCTCCACCGAGGTCGGCAAGCTCATCCACAAGGCCACCGCCGGCACCGACAAGGCGATCACCCTGGAGCTCGGCGGCAAGGCCGCCAATATCGTCTTCGAGGACGCCGCGCTCGACCAGGCGGTCGAGGGCATCGTCAACGGCATCTACTTCAACCAGGGCGAGGTCTGCTGCGCCGGATCGCGCCTGCTGGCCCAGGAATCGATCGTCGAGCCGCTCGTCGAGAAGCTCAAGGACCGCCTCGCGACGATGCGGGTCGGCGATCCCCTCGACAAGAACACCGACGTCGGGGCGATCAACTCGCGCCAGCAGCTCGAGAAGATCACCGAGCTCGTCGAGGCCGGCGTGGCTGAGGGCGCCGACATCTACCAGCCGCCGTGCGACCTCCCGGACCGCGGCTGGTTCTTCCGCCCGACGCTCTTCACGAACGTCGCCCAGAGCCACCGGATCGCAAAGGAGGAGATCTTCGGGCCGGTGCTGTCCGTGCTGACGTTCCGGACGCCGGACGAGGCGATCGAGAAGGCCAACAACACGCCATACGGCCTGTCGGCCGGGGTCTGGACCGAGAAGGGCAGCCGGATCCTGGCGATGGTCCGGCGCCTCAAGGCCGGCGTCGTCTGGGCCAACACGTTCAACCGCTTCGACCCCACGTCGCCGTTCGGCGGCTACAAGGAATCGGGCTTCGGCCGCGAGGGCGGCATGCACGGCCTCCACGCCTACGTCCGCCTCGAGGACCGCTGATGGCGACGAACGGGCGCACGCCCGCCCGCGCCGGACGGGCTCGAGCCGTGGCCAGGCCGGTCGCGCCGGCGCCGCGCATCGAGGTCCGGAAGACCTACAAGCTCTACATCGGTGGCGCCTTCCCGCGCACCGAGAGCGGCCGCACGTACCTCGTCTCCGCGGCCGACGGGGCGCCCGTCGCGAACGCCTGCCGCGGCTCCCGGAAGGACCTCCGAGACGCGGTCCGGGCCGCCCGCAAGGCATTCCCCGGCTGGGCCGACCGGACCGCGATGAACCGCGGCCAGGTCCTCTACCGCGTGGCCGAGCTCATGGAGGGTCGGCGCGACCAGTTCGTCGCCGAGGTCGCCCAGGCCGAGGGGCTCCGCGCGGACCGCGCCCGAGCCGTCGTGGACCGTGCCATCGACCGCTGGGTCTGGTACGCGGGCTGGGCCGACAAGATCGCCCAGGTCCTGGGCTCGTCCAACCCCGTCGCCGCCGACTACTTCAACTTCACGATCCCCGAGCCGACCGGCGTCGTGGGGATCGTGGCCCCCGAGACCTCGTCGCTCCTCGGGCTGGTCTCGCGCCTGGCGCCGCCCGTCGTGGCCGGCAACGCGGTCGTCGTCCTGGCCTCGGAGGCGCGGCCCCTGCCGGCGATCACGCTGACCGAGGTCCTCGCCACGTCCGACGTGCCGGGCGGTGTCGTCAACGTCATCACCGGCCTCAGGCAGGAGCTCGTGCCGGTCCTCGCCGGCCACGTCGACGTCGACACGATCGACGTCTGGGGCGTCGACGACGCGGCCCGACGCGAGACCGAGCTCCTCGCGACGGACAACGTCAAGCGGATCGTCCGCCGGCCCGCCGGCGTCAGCGATGCCCGCTTCGACTGGCTCGACGACCGGGCCGCCGAGCGGCCCGAGTGGATCGCCGCCTACCTGGAGATGAAGACCGTCTGGCACCCGATCGGGGTCTGACCGCCGATCGCTGCGCCCGGCCCGGACCTCCTCGCCCATTCGGGCTACCGTATCGGGCATCCAAGAAGGAGGGCCGATGCCGCCGATCATCCAGGCCGAGCGCCTGACGAAGCGCTACGGGATCCACCGGGGGATCACCGAGGTCGACCTCGAGGTCCGCGAGGGCGAGGTCTTCGGCTTCCTGGGCCCGAACGGGGCCGGCAAGACGACCACGATCCGGATCCTGCTCGACCTCATCCGTCCGACCTCGGGCACGGCCCGCGTCTTCGGCGTCCTCTCGTCGGGCGACCCGGTCGCGATCCATCGCCGGATCGGCTACCTGCCGGGCGAGTTCACCCTCTACGACCGGCTGACCGGGAGCGAGACGATCGAGTACTTCGCGAACCTCCGCGGCGGCCTCGACAGGGCCTACAGCAAGAGGCTCATCGAGCGGCTCGACCTGGACCCGTCGCGCCGCTTCAGCGAGTACTCGAAGGGCAATAAGCAGAAGGTCGGCCTCATCTGCGCCCTCCAGCACCGGCCCGACCTGCTCATCCTCGACGAGCCGACGGCCGGACTCGACCCACTCGTCCAGCAGACGTTCAACGAGATCCTGTTCGAGGCGAAGGAGGAGGGCCGGACGACGTTCCTGTCGTCCCACATCATCAGCGAGGTCGAGCGGACCTGCGATCGCGTGGCGATCATCCGGGCGGGCCGGATCGTCCGGCTCGACACCGTCGGGGCCCTCCGCGAGATGGCGGCCCACGAGGTCGAGCTGCGGTTCGGCGAGGCGGTCCCGATGGCGCTCTTCGCCGACGTGCCGGGGGTGACCAACCTCGTCCAGGAGGGCCGCATGGTCCGGATGCTCGTGACCGGCCCGATCGCCCCGGTCGTCCGACTGGCCGCGCAGCGCGACCTCGTCGACTTCGTCAGCCGCGAGCCGACGCTCGAGGAGGTCTTCCTGGCCGAGTACGAGACGAGCGGCCGGGCGGCCGCGTCCGCGTCGCCGGTCGAGCCGGCCGCGGGCCTCTGAGCGCGGATCGGATCCGTGTCCGCGACCGTCACGACCGCACCTTCGGGCGCCACCATCCACCGGCCCTCGACCCGGGCCCGTCTCATGGGCCTGGGCTCGGTCTTCGGCAAGGCCGTTCGCGACAGCCGAGGGACGGCGCTCGCCCTCGGGATCCTCTTTGCCGTCATCGTCGTCCTGACGACGAGCCAGATCGTCGCCGAGTTCGACACCGCGGCGAAGCGGGCGCTCATGGCCGCCCAGCTGTCGGCCCTGCCGGCCGTCTTCCAGGGCATGCTCGGCGAGCCGATCGGGATCGAGCGGCTCGGCGGCTTCATCTCCTGGCGGATCCTCAACATCCTGCCGGTCATGTACGGCATCTGGTCGATCGTGGCCCTCTCGGGGACGCTCGCCGGCGAGCTGGCGCGGGGGAGCCTCGACGTCGTGGCCTCGACGCCGGTGGCCCGCCGGCGCCTGGCCCTCGAGAAGGTCGGCGCGTACCTCGTCGCCGTGGCGGTGACGATCCTGATCCTCGGCGTCTGGACCTACGTCGCCGCGAACGCCTTCGCGAGCCTGCCCGGGGACGAGGTCTCGGCGGGCGCCGTCGCCGGCCACATGGTCCTCCTCTACCTGATGGTCCTGGCACCCGGGGCCGCGGCCTTCGCGGTGGCCCCCTTCCTCGGCCGCGGCGGCGCGGTCGGGGTCGGGGCGCTCGTCCTGTTCGGCGGCTTCGTCGTCTCCTCGTACGCCTCGACGGTGTCCGTCTTCCGATCGGTCGAGGGCGCCTCGTACTTCCACATGACCGCGGCCCATCGACCCCTCGCGGGCGCCTGGGACTGGCCGTCGGTCGGTCTGTTGGCGGCGATCGTCGGAGCGCTTCTCCTCGTCGGCATCGAGGTCTTCGCCCGGCGCGACCTCCTCGTCCCGAGCGGGAATCGGCTCCCGGTGCCGAGGGTCCGACTGTGGGTCCTGGGGCCGTTCAGCCGGGGTCTGGGGGAGCGGTTCCCGGCGGCCCTCTCGTGGGGCGCGCTGCTCGGACTCTTCGGCCTCGTCATCGGCTCGTCGTCGGACGAGTTCGTGGCCGCGATCGCGCAGATTCCCCAGATGGTCGAGATGGTCCAGCGGATATTCCCCGACGCGGACATCCTCTCGACCGGCGGGTTCCTGCAGCTCGCCTTCTTCCAGGAGGGGATCATCATCCTCGGCCTGGCGGCCGCGTTCTTTGTCGGTGGCTGGGCCTCGGACGAGGGCGAGCGCCGCCTCGAGGTGGTCCTGGGCACGCCGATCGGACGAGCGGCCTGGGCGCTCCGGAGCGCGGCCTCCGTGCAGGCGGCCATCGCCATCACGGTCGCGGTCCTCGCCGTCGCCCTTGCCGCCGGGACGATGATCCAGGGCGACGACCCGCTCCGGCCCGTCATCGGCGTCGCGGTCCTGGGCCTGTACGGGATGGCCCTGGCCGGGATCGGGCTCGCCGTGGGTGGCCTCGTCCGGCCGTCGCTGGCCGGGCCGGTCACGCTCATCCTCGGCCTCGGCTTCTATCTCTGGGACCTCGTCGGGACGATCCTCGAGTGGCCGTCGGAGATCCTCGACATCGCCCTCAACCGGCACCTCGGGCGGCCGATGATCGGCGAGTACGACGAGGCCGGGATGCTCCTCCTGGGAGCGATCGCCGTCGGCGGCGTGATCCTCTGTGCCGCCGGCATGCGCCGGCGCGACATCGGTCGCTGAGGGTCGCTCGCCTCGGTCGCCGCCGCGGCTAGACTGCCGCGGTGCCGGTCCTCGCCCTCGTCCTCGTCATCGTCGCGGCCGTCCTCCATGCCGCCTGGAACGTCCTCCTCAAGACCTCGGGCGACCCGCTCCGGACGGCCGTCCGGCTCCAGGCGATCGGCACCGCGGTCCTCGTGCCGTTGGCGGTCGTCGCCTGGTTCCTGAACGGCCGACCGCCCATCGAACCGGCGGGACTCGCGCTCGCTCTCGGTTCGGGCGTCCTGGAAGCCGCCTACTTCCTGTGCCTCTCGGCGGCCTATGCCCGGGGTGACCTGTCGCTCGTCTATCCGATCGCGCGGGGGACCGCGCCGCTGCTGGCGATCGGGATCGGGGTCCTCGTGCTCGGGGAGACGCTCGGTCTGCCGGCATCGATCGGGGTCGGCTGCCTCGTCGCCGGGATCCTGCTCGTCGCCCGGCCGTGGCGAGCGCTGCAGGCCGCCGGCCGGCAGCATCGAGGGGCGATCGGGTTCGCCCTCGCGACCGGCGCCTCCATCGCCGCCTATTCGGCGGTCGATCGAGTGGGCGTCCGGCTCGTGGCCCCGTGGCTGTACGGCGCCGCGCTCGCCATCTTCGCGACCGCGATCCTCGCGGCGGTGGTCGTCGTCGGCCGCCGGACGGGCGTTCTCTCGACGCCCGAGCCGAACGGTCGGCCGACCTCCGCCTGGCGGGACGGCACGGCTGGCGTCCTGTCCCTGACCGCCTACCTGCTGATCCTGTTCGCGTACTCGCTCGCGCCGCTGGCGGCGGTCGCGCCGCTCCGCGAATCGGGGATCGTCATCGCCGCGGCCTGGGGCGCCGCCCGGCTCGGGGAATCGAGCGGCCGGCGCGAAGCGATGACCCGGATCGCTGCGGCGGCGCTCGTCGTGCTCGGGGCGGTGCTCCTCGGCGTCGCCGGCTGACGGCCGGGGTCGACGCCCGAGGCGCGGCGAGCTCCCCTCCTGACCGTTAGCGGACCAGCGCGCCCGCGGCTCGCAGCCGCTCCTCGAGCTCGACGACCTCGGCGCTGAGATCCCGCACCCGGTGGGACATCGTCTCGATCATGCGGAACGCCAGCGACGGGTCCTCGTTGATCCGCCTCAGGAAGTTGCGCTTGTCGAGGGTCAGGATCCTGGCCGTGCCCCTGGCCCGGATTGTCGCCGACCTTGGCCGGTGCTCGAAGATCGCCATCTCGCCGAGGATCTCGTTGCGACCGGCCGAGCGGAGGACGGTCTCGTGGCCGTCGTGCTCGGCGACGATCTCGACCTCGCCGTCCTGGACGACATACATGCAGTCGCCGACGTCGCCCTGGCGCGCCACCGTCTCGCCATCGGCATAGATGCGGCCGAGGACCGCCGTTCCGTCCACCGTCAGCCTCCCGTGCTCCGTTCGTGCAGCGTCGACGCCGTGCGCCCGACGAGGGCGCCCGGCATGGCCAGCAGGCCTCGCCACAGCAGGGCCGGGTGGACCATCCTGGTGAAGATGTCGCCGTACGGCGCCGACCCCGAGAACATGTCCCACAGGATCGAGCTCAGACGCGGACGACGACCCCGGACCTGCTCCTCGATCGTGATCGCGAGGATGGCCCGCCGCAGGATTCGCAGGCGCTGGGCCAGCCTGGTCAGCCGGAAGGCGACCTCGCCGATCCGGTTGTCGCCTCGGATCGAACGGCAGACCGGCATGAAGTATCGCCCGAAGGCGGCCTCCGACACGCCCTCGAAGAGGGCCGTGCGCGCGGCGGCCTTGGCCGTCCGGTAGGCCGCCCCGATGCCGTCCTTGTAGAGGCGGGTCACGCCGCTGTCGCCAATGAACACGACCCGGTCCGCGTACGGCTTCTCGACGCCCCGGACGTTGATGTGGGGGATGCACTGGCACGACCGGGCCTCGGGCTCCCAGCCCGGCGGCATGACGGCCCGCACCTCCTTCGAGGTGGCGAAGGCGTCGCCGAGGGCGTTGTCGATCTCCTCCCCGAGCAGGCACATCGTGACGTAGTCGCCCTTGGGGATGAGGGCGGCGAACTCGAGGCGCGGGATGTTGAGGAGAAAGACGTGCATCGAGGTCCCCAGCGAGGTCCGGATCGCCTCGGCCCCGACGTGGTACTCGCGAATGAGCGTCTTCGTCAGGCTTGGTCGCCGGTAGCCGATGCCGAGCCCCTCGAGGGCCTTCAGGAGCGAGGTGTTGACGCCGGTCGCGACGACGGCGAGGTCGTAGCGCCGCGGCTCCTGGCCGTGAACTCGGATGCTCGGCCGTCCGTCGACGAGGCCGACCTCCTCGACCCGCGAGCCGATGAGGTTCGCCCCGACGCCCAGGGCCCTCGCGAGGAGGTGGCCGTCGAATGATTCCCAGCGCGGCTCGGTCACGTCGCGCGGGCCACCCCCCCGGTGAACCGCCCCGATTCGGGCCTCCGCGTGCGGCGTCGAGATCCTGACGCTGCCGACGTCGGTGTGGAGCATGTAGGAGTCGATGCCGCGCTGGATCACCTCGCCCGAGAGGAAGACGCCGTCGGCGGCGAGGTTCTGGACGAGAGTCTCCGAGACGATCCCGCCGCACATGTTGCAGCCGGTCGGGCCCGGCTGGGCGAACGTCCGCGGCTCGTAGATGTCGAGCTCGAGCCGGACGTCGACGCGGGCGGCCATGTCGAGCAGGAAGTAGGCGAAGAACGAGCCCGCGGGGCCGCCGCCGAGGACGGCGATCCGCGACCCGTCCACGAGGACAGCATCGTCCGCGGCCACGCTCGTCCCGTCGCTCGCCCCCGCGTTCGATTCGCCCCGTCGCGCGATCACACCGCCTCCCCGCCGTGTCCGCGAATCCGATCCGGATCGTCGGCGCGCCGTCAGCAATGGGCTAGGGGCATAGGTCACGAAGTGGCCGGCCACGCGGGAGGAGTCGTGGGAGGCGGGCTGACGGGCCTCGCGCTGCCTCCGACGCTCGGTCAGCCGGCCTCCGTCGCCGGCGGCGTGCGCCCGAAGATCCGACGCTGGCCGAACTTGCTGTTGACGAGGGCCACGCCGCCGATGATCAGCGCAGTCCCGACGAGGACGCCGGCATCCACGACCTCGTCGAGGACGAGCGCGCCGGCGACGATGCCGACGATCGGCAGGAGGTATGCGACGAGCGAGGTCCGGGTCGCGCCCCACGACTGGAGCAGCCTGAAGAACACGAGGTAGGCCACGCCCGAGCCGAGGAGCCCGAGCCAGACGATCGCGAACAGCGACCGCTCCGTCCACTCGACCTCGAACGGGCGCTCGGTCGCGAGGGCGATGACGCTCGTGATGACGAAGGCGAAGGCGACCTGGAAGAGGGCCGGGATCATCGGCCGCAGGCCGCGGACATTCCGCCGGGCGTAGACCGCGCCGATGGCATAGGAGACCGCGGAACCGATCAGCGCCAGCTGCCCGCCGAGGGAGCTCTCGACGCCGCTCGCGCTGAGGCTCCGGGCAACGAGGAGGATCACACCGGCGTAGCCCACGATGAGGCCGAACAGGCGGTTGACGGTGATCGGCTCGTCGTGGAGGAAGAGGGCCGCGATGACGATCACGAACAGCGGGACCGCCCCGTTGAGGATCGCCGCGAGCGCCGAATCGACCGACTGCTCGGCGCTCGTGATGAGCGCGAATGGCAGGGCGATGTTGACGACCGACATGACGAGGAGGTGGCCGTACATCTTCGGCTCGCGCGGCAGCCGCTCGCGGGCGACGGCGACGACGAGGGCGAGGAAGGCGAGCCCGATCCCCAGCCGGAAGGCGACGAGGGTAAACGTCGGCAACGTCTCGATGCCGATCTTGATGAAGAGGTAGGACGAGCCCCACATCAGCCCGAGGGCGATGAAGAGGGCCCAGTTGAGCCGGGCGGCGGGGGACGTCATCCGCGGATGATAGGTGATTGGCCTATCGAGGTGGGCCAAACGGCGGCGGCGCGGCGGCGCGGCTACCATCCCGGGATGCCGGCCATCCGGGCCCTGTTCCTGCTGGTGGGGGCGATCATCGGGATCGTCTACCCGTTCATCCCCGCCATCCTCGCCGGCCGGGGCTTCGATCCGGCCGGGGTCGGCCTCGTGACGGCCATCTCGGCCGTCGCCTTCACCCTCGCGGTCGCAGTCTGGGGTCACCTCGGTGACGTCGTCCTTGGCCGGGTGGCGGCCCTCCGCATCGGTGTTGCCGGCTCCGCTGTCGCGATCCTCGTCCTCCTCCTCGACGTGCCGCCGCCCATCGTCGGCCTCCTCGTCGTGATCTTCATCGGCTTCGAGTCGTCGTTCGCCCCGCTGTCCGACGCGCTCGCCGTCAACGCGCTCGCCGGCTCGCCCGCCGCCTATCCCCGGATCCGGCTCCTGGCCAGCCTCGGGTTCGCGATCGCCTCGATCGCAGCCGGTCGCCTGTACGACGAGGTCGGCTTCGCCCCGGCATCCGTCCTCTGGGCCGCCGCGGCCGTGGCGATCGGGGTGACCCTGCGCTGGGTGCCTGATATCGGTCGATTCGAGGAGGCGGGGGTGCC